>CADBZI010000073.1 GCA_902799015.1 uncultured Lachnospiraceae bacterium
TCAGGAAAAACCTATAACCGGGCAGAGGCTGTAAAGAAAAGATCAGATGCGATTGCGGCGATCACGGAGAAACTGGAAAACGGCGTGCGAGCCCTTTTTGAGAGCGATGCCTATAAGGCTTATCTTCGTACGATGGCGAAGTTTCACCATTATTCTCTGAACAACACGATCCTGATCGCAATGCAGAAACCGGAAGCAACACTGGTTGCCGGCTATCAGGCCTGGCAGAAGAATCACGGCAGGCATGTGAAGAAAGGGGAGAAAGGAATCCAGATCCTGGCACCTGCGCCGTATAAGACAAAAATCGAGCAGGATGTGATCGATAAGAATACGCACCAGAGGGTGCTGGACGCGCAGGGAAATCCTGTGAAGGAGACCGTGGAGGTGGAACGTGCGGCGTTCCGCGTGACCACGGTCTTTGATGTCTCGCAGACGGAAGGGAAGGAGCTTCCGAGTATCGGTGTGGATGAGCTGTCCGGCAATGTTGAGCAATATGGCCAGTTCAGACAAGCCCTCATCGAAACCAGTACTGTACCGATCGTGTTCGAGGAAGTAAAGGGCGGAGCAAAGGGCTTCTACAGCCCGGCATCAAATGACATCCATGTGCAGACGGGAATGAGTGAAGTCCAGACGCTGAAGACCATGATTCATGAGATCGCTCATGCAATGCTGCATTCTCCGGAATATGCAAAAACGCATCCGGAGGATGAAAAGAAAGACCGGCACACAAAAGAGGTAGAGGCTGAGAGCATCGCCTACAGTGTATGCCAGCATTATGGCATCGATACCTCCGACTATTCGTTTGCGTATGTCGCCGGCTGGTCTTCGGGTAAGGAAACACCGGAGCTTAAGGCTTCTCTGCAGACGATCCGGGATACTGCGGACACATTGATCTCCGAGATCGACGGAAGAATGGAGGAACAGCACCGAAGCATCGAGGCCCAAAAACAGAAAGAAACCGAGAGCCTGGCTGCTGATCTGGTTGACTTCTACCATGACGTGGATCCCTATGATTACGGCGATTACTCGAGCGGTTATGAAGCAGATGTGGGAGAGGTAAGTCAGATCCTGACGGGTGCACCTGGATCCATGCGGAAATCGCTTCAGGAGATCCGGTCCGGACTTCGGGAAAATGACAGTCCAGAGATGAGAGAATTGTATGCTGCGGCAGGAGTTCTATTGGGGCGCGTTGAGAAACTGGCAGGAACTGAGGAAAAGAGAAGCGAGAAGGATGTCAGAACACCAGGGCTGAAGACACTGGCCATGCTGAAGGAACAGCAGAAGACAGATATCCCGGTGAGACACTCACTGCCTGTAAGAAAGGAGGCTGTAAGGTGAGCATTTTGATTATTACGGAAAAGCCTTCCGTTGCAATGTCCTACGCGAGGGTGCTGATCAAAAAGGCAGTGCGGAAGGACGGATATCTGGAAGGAATATCAGCAGTTGACGATGGTACGAACCTGATTGTGAGCTGGTGCGTGGGGCATCTTGTGACGCCGGCAGCCCCGGATGCCTATGACAGGAAATACGCGAAATGGAGAAAGGAGGACCTGCCGATCATTCCGGACAAGTGGAAATATGAGGTGATCGAGACCACGAAAAAGCAGTTCGCCATCCTGAAGATGCTGATAAACAGGAACGATGTGGAGAGCCTTGTAGAAGCGACCGATGCCGGACGAGAGGGGGAAAACATCTTCCGACTTGTATATGAGAAGGCAGGATGCAGGAAGCCGTTCCGACGGCTGTGGCTTTCATCGATGGAAGATTCGGCGATCCTGGAGGGTTTCCGGAGTCTGAAGCCGTGAGGGGATGACGACCTGCTGTATTCCGCAGCACTTTGCAGGGAACGGGCAGACTGGATCGTCGGAATGAATGCGACCAGGCTCTTTTCCTGTCTGTATGGGCAGACACTTAATGTCGGCAGGGTTATGTCCCCTACACTTGCCATGATCGCTGAGAGGGAATCGGCAAGAAAAGATTTTAGACCGGAGCCCTACTATACCGTTGAACTTAAGTTTCCTGAGATGAAGGCGGTGAGTCAGAAGTTCAAAACCAGGGAAGAGGCGGAACAGCTCCTTTCAAAATGCCTGCAGGAAGAGCTGACAGCGGTAGTAAGCAGTGTAACCAGCAAGGATAAAACAGAGAAAGCTCCCCTGCTGTATGATCTTACAACACTGCAGAGAGACGCGAACCGGAGGTACGGGTACTCCGCACAGGAGACACTGGACTACACACAGGCTCTGTACGAAAAGAAAATGGTGACATATCCGCGTACAGACAGCCAGTACCTGACGGACGATATGGAGGAGATGCTCCCGGATCTGGTGAGAAGGTCCGGCGAAGCCTTCGGATGGGTCAAAGGTTTATCTGCCCAGACAGAAAGGGCACTGAACAGTGAAAAGGTCACGGACCATCACGCAATCATCCCTACAGTCAGTATGGCAAAGGCGGAACTGAATAAGCTGCCTGATACGGAGCTGAAGATACTCTGGCTCATCGTGGAAAGACTCCTGGAAGCAGTGTCTTCCCCATACCGATATAAGGAAACAGTTCTGGAACTGATGTGCGGCGGTAGCACGTTTACCGCAAAAGGAAAGACTGTCCTCGAAAAAGGCTGGAGAGAGATTGCGGATTTCTTTTCCAGGGAGAAGAACACGAAGCCGGCAGCCCTGCCGGATCTCAAAACCGGCATGACTGTCCGTGCGGAAGGCAGTGAAGTCAAAGAAGGCTTCACGCAGGCACCGGCAAGTTATACGGAGGATACGCTCCTTCGTGCCATGGAGACCGCAGGAAAGCAGGACATGCCGGAAGAAGCGGAGAGACAGGGAATCGGAACACCGGCAACCAGATCCGGAATTATTGAGAAGCTGATCCGTATCGGGTTTATTGAGAGATCCGGTAAGGGAAAAACAAAGTCCCTGGTTCCGACGGAGAAAGGAAAACAGATGGCGGCAGCGCTGCCGGAAGCTTTGCGATCCCCGCTGATGACGGCCCAGTGGGAACAGGAACTGCTAAAGGTAGAAAACGGAACCATTCCGGCAGATCAGTTCATGGGGGATATCCGACAGATGACGGAGAAACTCGTGCATTTCTATGAAAAGCGGGAAAATGTCCGCTTTCCTGCAGAACCAAGGCGGCAGCCCCGGAAAGGTAGAAGGTACAGAAAGTGACGTTTGGAGAAATACTTCGAGCTTCTCCTCCTGTACGGCGGCGCAATAACGGCACACTCTATGAACTGACACCGGCACAGAAAAAGAAATGCGATGAGCTGATCAGAAAGGAATGCTTTCTTCACCGGGACGGAAACTGCCTGTATCTCGAAGATAAGGAAGGGTCAAGTCCATGTGCGCAGATGGTATCCTTTCATGTCTGGTGCAGATGGTTTCAGAATGCGATTTTACCGCTCGATTGGAAGCTGGAGAGTGAGATCTTTCAGGACAGCAACTATGAGACTTGCGCAAACTGCGGAGCAAAATACAGGAAGACGAACAATCATATGAAATACTGCCCGGACTGCAGGAGCGAGGTGCGCAGAAGAAAGAAGAGACAGTACGAGGCTGACCGTCGGGCGAAAAAGAGGGTATGAGCGTGGACATTCAGAGGGGAGAAAAGCCGCATAAACAGCGGTTTGAAAAGCCAAGAGTGAAGGGGTACGGGGATTTTATCCTGTACCCCGGATTTTTGCGTTTGAAATGTCCACAAATTTTACGGAGGTGAAATGGAAAAAAGAACAAACCGGCTGTACCTGTGGGTGTCAGACGAAGAGCAGGAACAGATCCGAAGGAAGATGAGGCAATGCAAGATGGATTCCGTTGCCGGTTATCTCAGAAAGATGGCAATTGATGGCTATGTGATAAACCTGGATACCAGTGATATCAAGGAAGTGGTGCGGCTTCTCAGAATCTGCAGCAACAATCTCAACCAATATGCCAGGAGAGCCAATGAGGGAGGCAGTATCTATCAGGGAGAAATCAGGGATCTGCAGGTGCAGCTGGAGAAGATCTGGCAGACAGCCTCCGGGACGATGGAGGCACTGGCGGCAATTACATAAAAACTATCCGGCGACATCCTTGCATGGTTAAAGATATAAGTTCTATGCTTCAGACAGGATGACAAATATATCGACTAAGAAGGGAAGAGAGGTTACGCGTATGAAGACAATGCTGACTGTTATGATAAAGATTCTGCTGTTCCCGCTGGCACTGACGCTACGGATCATTTCCATAGCTGCGCTGGCGGTGATTAAGATCTCTTCCCTGATTGCCGGACCGGTGTTTATCCTGCTTGGCATACTAGGTGTTTTCTGCCTGCTTCGCAAGGAGTGGATGAATCTGACAATTCTTCTTGGAATAGCGGCAGGTGTCTGGGGTTTGTACTTTGCTGCAGGTTATTTATGCGGCGCTGCAGAAGCAGCAAGTGACAGGATG
>CADBZI010000074.1 GCA_902799015.1 uncultured Lachnospiraceae bacterium
TAACTCGATGGAACGCCGTGTGCGGTGAAAGCCGCATGCACGGTGCGAACCGGGGGAAAAGCCTGAGCCTTAACAGGCAGAGGCTTACCTATCGGTATTGAACCAGGCTGCCGGTGACCGTCAGATCCTGGCCAAGCAGCTCAACATTTCGCCTCACCAGTTGTCCTACGTGACACATTCCGGCGAGGGTGAAGGCCTGCTGTTCTACGGGAACGTGATCCTTCCCTTTGTAGACCGGTTCCCGCAGGATACCGAGCTCTACCGCATCATGACCACCAAGCTTTCGGAGGTGGCAACCGCAAAGGAGGCGTAACCCATGGAAACGAAAGAAACAAGATCCGGAAGGACCGGCCCGGGAAACGCCTCCGGCCGGTCTTCTCCGGGAAGCAAACTGAAAACGGAGGCTACTGCCAAGAAAGCTTCCGGAAAGAAGCTGCAGGGCGAAAAAGCCTCCCAGGCGGCAGCCGGTGAGAAGCTCCGCTTTGATAAGGCGGTCTTTGATACGGAGTCGAAAGCTGTCGAAAAAGGTCGAAGCCACGGCAGGAATACGCCGAAGGGCAGCTATGCATCCACGCTGATATCCGATACCGTTCATCAGAAGGTGGACAAGGAGTCCGATGACAATGCCGGTACTGAGGCTCTGAACAGGGGCAGCCAGTTTGCCGAGCATACGGCGGAGAACGGCTCTAATGCCTTTTCCCGCTGGCGTCAGAAAAATGAGATCAAGAAGGAATACGCAGCTGCAAAGGCCGGGAAAAGCACCGGTGCTGCGGCATCCGGCGCGGCTTCGGGCGGCACGGCAACTGCAAAGAACGCCGGAAAAGCGGCAAAGGAAACGAAGAACGCGATCGAGAAGGTCGGTGAATTCGTGGCTGAGCACAAGGGCGTACTGCTGATCGGCGGAGGGATCCTCCTCATTATCATGCTGATCAGCGGCATCATGGGCTCCTGTTCCGTGATGTTCAATGGTGGATCCGACGTGGTGATCGAGACTTCCTATACAGCTGAGGATTCCGATATCCTCGCTGTCGAAGCAGACTACACGGCACTGGAAGCCGCTCTGCAGGCAAGGCTTGACAACATCCGGACCGAGTATTCCGGCTATGATGAGTACAACATCGTCCAGGATCAGATTGGCCACAACCCCTATGAGCTTGCATCATATCTGACGGTCGTATTCGAGAATTACACCCGTTCCCAGGTACAGAGCACGCTGCAGCAGATCTTTTCCGCGCAGTATGAGCTGACCATCGATGAGGTCGTGGAGACCCGGTATCGCACAGAAACACGTACAGGAACCCGCACAAAAACGCGCACAGAAACCGATCCGGAAACCGGTGAAAGCTACGAGGTGGAGTATGAGGAGGAATACGAGTATGAGGTCCAGGTGCCTTACGACTACTATATCCTGAACGTCAATCTGGACAACAAAGGCCTTGCGAATATCCTGCTCTCGGCAGGACTCACTGATGATCAGATGATGCGCTACGGGCTCCTGATGCAGACGCTTGGAAACAAGCCGGATATCTTCGGAGATAACCCTTACGCCATCGCCATCCAGGATGTGCTGCACTATGACATCCCGGGTGAAGCGCTGACAGATGAAAAGTTCCGGAAGATGATCACGGAAGCTGAGAAGTACCTCGGGTACCCCTACGTCTGGGGCGGGTCTTCCCCGTCCACGAGTTTTGACTGCTCAGGCTTTGTATCCTGGGTCGTCAATCACTGCGGGAATGGCTGGGACGTCGGCAGGCTGACAGCGAACGGCCTGAAGAACATCTGCGCGATTATCCCGAGAAGCGAGGCCAAACCGGGAGACCTGATCTTCTTCCAGGGGACCTATGACACCACCGGTGCTTCCCATGTGGCCATCTATGTCGGAGACGGCATGATGATCCACTGCGGCAACCCGATCCAGTACGCGAGTATCGATACCGCCTACTGGCAGGCTCACTTTTATTGCTTTGGCCGTCTGCCTTAAGTCCTAAGCAGGCGGCCATTTCATCCAAAAGGAGGATAGAAATGGACGATACAAGACTTGTGAAGCTCCGGGAGGAGCTTGAGAAAGCCCGGAAGAAGCGGGATGACTGGGAGGCTAAGGTGAAGGACCTGGAACGAAAGTACAACGAGGCTGAGAAGGTCTTTGTTTACGGGATCTTCCAGACTGCAAACCTGACGCCGGAACAGCTGGCAGAGCTGATCCGCTCGAAAGGGAACGTTCTCCCCCAGTATCCTGGCGGATACGCAACTGAAAACGATGATAACGAAACCTATGAGAAGGAGGATCCTGAAGAATGATCAAAAAGAAACTGACTGCGATGATCGCAGTCCTGCTGGTATGCGTGATGCTCTTCCCGACGGCGGCATTTGCCTATGCGCCGGATGAAGAGAGTACTCCGGCGGAGATCCAGACGGCAAAGAGCGTGGATGTGCCTGAAACCGAAAATACTGCCGAACAGGTAGATGAGTCCGAATCCGGTGAAGACGCTGCGCTTCCCTTTGATACCGATGTCCTGACCACGCTTCTTGCGGGGATGGATCCGGAGATCCTGGAGGTGCTCAAAGAGCATCCGAAGCTGATCGCCATGTTCCTGCCGACGCTGCATGTTACGGTGAGAGAGGGCTCTGTGACCATCTCCATTGATAAGCAGGAGCAGGAAGATCCGGGCAGGACCGGAACTGTAAGCACCCAGGGCAGCAATTTGAATGTCCGTACCGGCCCGAGTACCGGTTATGACATCATCACCCAGCTGATGAGCGGAACTGACGTGAAGGTTCTCGGAGAAAAGGACGGCTGGTACCAGATCGAGATCCCGGCAAGATACGGCTACGTCTGCGGCGAATACCTGAGGGTCAATGACATTCCTTCCACTCAAACAGACGATGGTTATTCCTTCGATATCGACCAGGCAACGATCTTAAGCTTCCTGGAGCTTTTCCAGAGCATGATGGAGCCTGCTGAGACGCAGCCCAGCCATGGCCTTACACCCTCCGGCAACCTGACTCTGGTAGATGATCTGGGCGTAAGAAATGGTGAAGGACAGCAGTTCGTCACCCTGGTCACGAAGAACGGCAACTACTTCTACCTGATCATTGATCGTGATGAGAAGGGCGAGGAAACCGTACACTTCCTGAACATGGTCGATGAGAGAGATCTCTTTGCCCTGATGGAGGACGATGAGAAGGCCGCTTATGAGTCCCAGATGGCCGCTGAACAGGCCGCAAGAGAAGCTGCTGAAAAGGCTGCCGCTGAAGCTGCAGCTGCATCGCAGTCCGGTGAATCCGAGACTCAGAAACCGGAAGACGAACCAGCCAAGGAATCAAAGAAAACCAACCTTGCCCCGATCCTGATCATCATTGTCCTGATGGCGGCTGCAGGCGGAGGGTGGTTCTTCATGCAGACGAAGAAGAAAAAGAAAGCTGAGTCTGCTCCGGATCCCGACGCGGATTATACCGATGATAATGAAGAGGATTACGGTGCCGGTCCGGATCAGGAAATCAGCAACTCTTATGATAACGAAGATCCCTATGAGAACGAGATCCTGAATGATTCGGACGATTCTGCTGATGACAGCGAGGAGGACGTGTAATGGTGGTCGAGATGACGCCGCAGGAGCTGCGGGATTATATCCGGTCCATGCCGGATGATGAGATCCTGAAGATTTCCATCGAGTTCAAGGAGGACAGCTATGAGCGAGATGACAGAGAACGGGACGAAGCGATATAAGCTGAAAGAGGTCTGCATCCGCCTGGCTGAGGGACATCCGCTTTATTCGGATGTCCCTCTCTCCTCCCCGACAGCAGCGCTGGATGTGATGAGGAAGGAACTTTCCCAATATGACCGGGAGGTTCTCTGCGTGGTGAATCTCAATAACAAGCTGAAGCCTATCAACTTCAACATTGTCAGCATGGGCAGCATCAACGGATCTGTAGCGGCGATCCCGAACATCTTAAAGTCCGGGATCCTCTCCAATGCAGCCGGATTCCTGCTGCTGCACAATCATCCGAGCGGTGATGTGACGCCGTCCAAAGAGGATATCACCACGACCAGACGCTGCGTGGAGGCCGGAAAGCTCATGGACATTCCCTGTCTGGATCATGTGATCGTAGGCGGCTCGAATAGAGACATGTTTAGCTTCCGCGAGTCCGGGATCGTGGATTTCACCAGCGATAAGATCTCAATGACAGCGGAGGAAATCCTTCGCGTCAACGAAAGTAATTCAACCTATAAAGGAGGAAATGAGACAATGCCTGAGAACGGTAGAAAAGATGATATGTTTGTTCCTGACTTCGTGAAGGAAGCCGAGGAGCAGATCGCCAAGGGAGTGAAGCTCCCGA
>CADBZI010000075.1 GCA_902799015.1 uncultured Lachnospiraceae bacterium
TTCTTAGAAGGGAAACGCTTAAATGGAAGTGGATGTTTTAAGGACGAAAGACCATATACCATCGGGAGAAAGTCCGGTGAGCGAAACGGCAGGAGAGCGGAAGGAAGTAAGTTCCGGTGCGGCTGCGGGGGAGGAAATTTTCCTTGAAGCCCGCCATCTTTCGATGCTCTTTCCGACTGGCCACGGGAAGGGTAAACAGTTCATTCATGCGGCGGATGACGTTTCATTTACAGTTCCGAAAGGCAAAACGCTCGGCGTCGTCGGCGAGAGCGGCTGCGGGAAATCAACGGTCGGAAAGATGCTGATGGACCTTTATCATCCGACGGGTGGGCAGATCATTTACGATGGAAAGGATATAACGCACCTTTCAGAGAAAGAGCGAAGACCCTACCGAAAGAAGATGCAGCTCGTCTGGCAGGATCCGTATTCTTCCCTTGATCCGCGAATGCGAGCAGGGGATATCATCATGGAGCCCATGAAGAATTTCGGAATCGGTGCAGATGACCACGAGCGTGAGGAGAAAATGCTCGATCTGCTGTCGAAGTGTGGCCTGTACCCGGAGCACGCTGCGTTCTACCCTCATCAGTTCTCTGGAGGACAGCGCCAGAGAATCTGCATCGCAAGGGCGCTTGCAACGGAACCGGAATTCGTTGTTCTCGATGAAGCAGTGTCAGCGCTTGATGTGTCCGTTCAGGCACAGATTATCAATCTTCTGAAGGATCTGCAGGACAGCCTGAATCTCACGTATCTGTTCATCTCTCACGATCTCAACATTGTTCATTTCATCAGTGATGAGATCATCGTGATGTATCTGGGACAGATTGTCGAGAGGGGAACGATGGAGAGTGTGTACCGAGAGAGGTCGCATCCGTACACGCAGGCACTGCTCTCTGCAATCCCGCTGCCGGACCCGGATGTGGAAAAGAAACGCTCAAGGATCATGCTGAATGGTTCCGTACCCAGCCCGATTTCACTTTCGGAGAATGAATGCCGGTTCTGCAGCCGCTGTCCGGTGAAGAGTGATGCCTGCAAAAAGAGCCGTCCGGAGCTGAGAGAGCTAAGGCCAGGGCACTATGTCGCCTGCCATGAGACAGACTGAGAGACTTCTATGGGATGGTCAGGAGCAGAGAAGTGACCGTGAGACTTGAAAACAGCCTGTCAGAAAGATACCGGAAGGAGATCTGAGATGTATCAGTTTGACCGCGCAGCATATGAGAAAAGGATGAAATGGTTCACCGAAGCCAGATTCGGGATGTTCATCCACTACGGACTTTACAGCATTCCGGCACGGGGTGAGTGGGTCATGAGCGATGAGGAGATGTCCGATGACCAGTACCGGAAATACTTTGACGCCTTTGACCCATGTGATCTGGATATGAGACAATGGGCAAAAGCAGCGAAAGATGCCGGGATGAAATATATGGTCATGACGGCAAAGCACCATGATGGCTTCTGCCTCTATGACTCAAAGTACACGGATTTCAAGTCTACCAACACTGCCTGCCATCGTGATCTGATTCGGGAGTATGTCGATGCTGTGCGGGAACAGGGGCTGAAGGTCGGACTCTATTTTTCTCTGATCGACTGGCGGCATCCGGATTTTCCACATTACAAGGATCGCCAGCACCCGATGAGGAACCATCCGGAGTGCGGGAATGAAGGACGTGATTTTGACCGCTACCTGAAGTACATGCATGCACAGGTGCGGGAGCTGATGGAGAATTACGGGAAGATCGACCTTCTCTGGCTCGATTTCTCGTATGATGACCTGAGAGGAGAAGCCTGGAAGGCCACTGAGCTGGTGTCGATGATCCGGAGCCTTCAGCCGGATATCATCCTGAACAACAGACTGGAGGTCAGCGGAGAGGGTTTCGGCTCACTTGCGGAAGGCCATCCGACGCCTTACCATGGCGATTTTATCACGCCGGAGCAGATGATCCCGCCTGCAGGACTGAAGGATCCTTCCGGGAACAGCCTCGTGTGGGAGGCCTGCGTGACCATGAACGGACACTGGGGCTACTGCGCGCAGGATCATTTCTTCAAACCGTCCTCCATGCTGGTCAGAAAGATGGTGGAGTGTGTGTCAAAGGGCGGGAACATGATCCTGAATGTCGGGCCGGACGCAAAAGGCAATTTTCCAAAGGAGTCTGTCCGGATCCTTCACGAGATCGGAAGCTTCATGCGGGAAAATGGAGACAGTATTTACGGCTGCGGGGCCTGTGCGGCAAGGCCGGAGGGGATGTATCGACTGACCCGGAAGGGCAGCAGGATCTATGTCCATATCTTTGAGAATACCATCGGACCTTTCCCGGTTCCGGGAATCCCCAAGAATAAAGTAAAGGGTGTCCGGCTTCTCCGGGACGGGTCGGAGGTAAAGATTTCCACCTCCTGGGTGCACAGTGACTATCCGGATATCCTGTTTGCGGATCTGGGACCGGACCCGGTGCTTCCGGATCAGACCGATACGGTTCTGGAGCTGGAACTGGAGGCATGACAGAAAGAGGGAGAAGATGTTTACGGAGGAGCGGCAGCAGAAGATTCTTGAGAGCCTGCGCGAGAGCGGGAAGGTTCGGGTTCGCGATCTGAGCGAGCGCTTCGGCGTGACGGATGACTGTATCCGAAAGGACCTGAAGACGCTGGAGAACGCCGGAAGTCTGAAGCGCATCTACGGCGGGGCGCTGCTCTCCAGAGACTATACCTTGAATCGTGAGGTTGTCCAGAGGAGGACGGTTCACACAGAGGAGAAGAAGATCATCGCGGCAAAGGCTGCCGCCCTGATTCGTCCAGGGGAGACGCTTTTCCTGGATGTCTCGACAACAAATGTCCTGATTGCGCAGAATCTGGTGGAATCGGGAATCAAGGTTCGTGTTGTGACAAACATGATCGATATCCTGGAGGAGCTGGTGAAGTCACCTTCCATTACGCCGATCGCGACGGGAGGAAGGATGCATACGAGCGTCAACGGCTTCATTGGGATCGAGGCTGCAGCGGCAATCCAAAGCTACAGCTTTGATCAGGGATTTTTCGGCTGCTGCGGGATTGATGCGACAGATTCCGACTATTCGCTGACAACACTCGGCGCGGAGGACGGGCTGACAAAGCGCGCTGCCCTGAAGGCTTCGAGGCATAAGTATGTCCTGATGGAACACCAGAAGTTTGATTCGAACGAATGCTACAAGTATGCGAAGCTGGATGATATTGATGCGGTCATCACCGATGAGGAACCAAATCCCGAGATTCGGGAGCTGATCGAATCGGTCGGCGTCGATATTATTTGAAGGAGCCGGTATGAAAAGGACGAAACTGGAAGTCTGTGTGGATAGTGTGGAGTCTGCCCTGGCGGCATCTCGCGGCGGGGCGGACAGGCTGGAGCTCTGCGGATGCCTGCCGATGGGCGGCACTACGCCGGAGCTCTCTCTTTACAGAGCCGTCAGGCATTGCACGGATCTTCCGGTGCGCGTCCTGATCCGGCCGCGTGCCGGGGACTTCTGCTACAGCGCGTATGAGTTCGGAATCATGTGCGATGCGGTTGCCCTGTTCCGGGAGGAGGGGGCGGATGCGGTTGTGACCGGCTGTCTGACGCCGGAGGGAGATGTCGATCTGAAGCGGATGAAGCGGCTCCGGGAAGCGGCAGGGCCGATGGATATGACCTTCCACCGCGCGTTTGATATGGCGAGGGATGCCGGGCAGGCGCTCCGGGATATTGAGTCACTCGGCGGGATCTCGACGATCCTGACATCCGGCCAGGCGCCGGACGTGGAGAAGGGCATCGGAAATCTGAAGGCTATCATAGCCGGCGCGGACGGGAGACTGGACATCATGCCGGGCGGCGGTGTCAATTCCGGGAATCTGGAGCATCTGGAAGAGGAGCTGCATGCGCCGGTCTACCATATGTCCGGAAAGATGGCGGTATCGAGCCGCATGATCTACCGGAATCCTGCGGTGAGCATGGGCGAGGACAGCAGCTCTGAATACAGAATCTGGAGGACAGACGAGGAAGAAGTCCGCAAGGCAAGGGCGATTCTCGGATAAGGGAAAGAGGACAGACATCATGTTGTTTACGGAGGAAATGAATCTTCAGGTTCATAATCGTTTTCTGGAGAGAAGAGGCAGGCTGAAGTCCTGCATGGCACATGCAGGGATGCAGGAGAGCAGCCTTGCTAATAGCTGTGCTTTAACCGGATTTCCGTCGGACGGATATCTGGAGAGACTGGATGCAGATGTTCGTACGGCGCTGGAATTCCTGTATGC
>CADBZI010000076.1 GCA_902799015.1 uncultured Lachnospiraceae bacterium
ATCATGGGCATCCGCTTCCAGCTGAGCTGAGGGAGGTGCCGGGATGAACATTGCGGATAAGATGGAGCGAGAGTCCAGGCTGATGACGAACCTCGCAGACTGGATGCAGACGCATGGCGAGACGCTTTCAGACAAGCAGCGGAGCAACGCTTACACTGGCGTCCGCATCCGGGAGATCCGGTGGCGGGGATACACCTTCCGCATTGTGGATGTGGATGGGATGACCTGCCAGATCGAACGGCTGTAACAGGCGGCCGACACCATGGAGCCGGGAGGCTCCTTTGGTCATATATGCACAATGTGGCCTTCCAATCTTTGTGTACATTATTTCCGGATATATCGCAGAATTGACTTGCTATTATTCAGCTTCAGAGTGATATATGTACATGCCGAAAGGCAAACGACAAAGACTTGGGAGGGCAAAGACCATGACGAACGCATACACGATGAGAAACCTGATGAAGCTCGGAAACTACAACACCAGCATCACCCGCGAGGCTTTTGAAGCCCACTTCACAAAGACGAAGGAAAGCGTCCGCTTCACCTTCAACGGCTGGGACGGCAAGAGCTACGACGGCGAGAGCCGCAGCGCGAAGGTGATCCGCACCAACCTTCCCGGATACGAAGAGGTCAGGCTGATCAAGGTCGGAAAGCACCTTTGCTACATCGACGAAGACACCAGCATCCTGGAGAAGGCCACGGGCAAAAAGCATCCGGAAGCCAGCTGGCTGGTCGAAGTTGAGAGGGCATAAGGAGGACAGGAACATGGCGAGCAGAGCAAGATTAGAAGGGATTTGCGACTACAGGCTTTGGACCACTGAGGAGCTGATTGAGGCTTATGCCTTTGAGGCCAAGCGGATCAATCAGAAGGATCGGGAGGATGCGCAGCGCCTGATCAAGCGGGAACTGAAGCGCCGCTTCGATGCGACCCTCCGGCTCCTGGACGACGAGCAGACCACAGAAAATCCCAAAGGAACCTACAGGTACCTGCTGAACGAGTAAGGCAGACGCCCGGCAGGAGGCCCGCTAGAGGGTCTTTTGCTCGTAGTTGAAAGCACAGTATTTCCCGCAGATATTTGTTCATTTTATATCGCAGATATAACTTGCTATTTCCTCCGAGCAGAGTGATATATGTACATGCCGAAGGGCAAACGACAACGAAAACGGAGGAAAAGACCATGACGATCAACGAAGCAATGAGAACATACAGACTGCCGAACCCCACCACCCCGGAAGACCTCGAATGCCGCTGGAGCAAGGTTCTGAACTTCGGAGATAAGGTTCTCCTTGCCGGATATTACTACAACGGAAAGGGAAAGCCCTCCTACTTCGGAGCGGTTTACGAGCACCTGGACGACGACATGAGCTGCGAGGGAACCATCGGGCTGAGAGCAGTCAGCAACACTGAATTTGAAGATGACGGCCATGCGATGGCATGGGCGATGAAACAATAAAGCAAGATACAGGCAGAACATCTTACAGGGTCTACGGAGCAATCCGCAGGCTCTTTTCTTTTGCAGATTTTGAAGGAGAGGAGGAATGACCCATGGCGACCAGAGGAAGAAAACCGACGCCGACCGCGATCAAGGAGCTGGAGGGCAATCCGGGCAAGAGGCCCATGAACAGCGCGGAGCCGAAACCGGAAAAGAAAGCACCTCCGTGCCCCAAGTGGCTGGAGCCGGAAGCAAAAAAGGAATGGCGGCGGCTCTCCAAGCAACTGGAGCAGATCGGTGTGCTGACCGAGGTTGACCAGGCAGCCTTCGCCTCTTACTGTCAGGCCTATGCCCGGTGGAAGGAAGCAGAGGAGTTTATCACCCAGCATGGCACCATTGTGAAGACGCCCTCCGGCTATTGGCAACAGGTACCGCAGGTTTCTATCGCACAGACCTATCTGAAGATCATGAACAAGATTGCCGAGCAGTTCGGTCTGACGCCGTCCTCCCGATCCCGCATCATTGCCGGTGCCGGTGAAAGCGGTGTGTCCGGTGACGATATGGAAGATCTGCTGGGAGGGAACTGATGGCGGCGAAAAAGAACAGGCCAGCGGATTACCCCGTTCTGAAGAACTATAAGCCGACACGTTTCATGCTGCCGGATTCCCATTACGATGAAGCGCTGGCGGACCGTGCTGTTCGGTTCATCGAAAACCTCTGTCATACCAAAGGCAGATGGAGCGGAAAGCCGTTCTGGCTGCTGCCCTGGCAGGAACAGATCATCCGGGATGTGTTTGGTGTTGTCCGGGAGGATGGTACGAGGCAGTTCCGTACCGCCTATGTGGAGATTCCCAAGAAGAACGGCAAGAGCGAGCTGGCGGCGGCCATTGCCCTGTATCTTCTGTACGCGGACAACGAACCCTCGGCCGAAGTGTATGGCGCGGCAGCCGACCGGCAGCAGGCATCCATTGTATTCGACGTGGCCAAGCGAATGGTGGAGATGACTCCGGCGTTGCTGAAACGCTCGAAGATCATGGCAGCAACCAAGCGCCTGGTGAATTACTCCAACGTCGGGTTTTATCAGGTCCTGTCGGCGGAGGTCGGGACCAAGCACGGCCTGAATGTGTCCGGCCTGGTGCTGGATGAGCTTCATGCCCAGCCCAACCGGAACCTGGTGGATGTACTCACCAAGGGCTCCGGCGATGCCAGGACCCAGCCGCTGTACTTCCTGATCACAACAGCTGGGACGGACCGCAACAGCATCTGTTATGAGTATCACAGCAAGGCAAAGGATATTCTGGAGGGCAAGCGCATCGATCCTTCCTTCTATCCGGTCATCTATGGACTGGATGATGGCGAGGACTGGAATGATGAGAAGGCCTGGTATAAGGCAAATCCCTCCTTGGGATATACCATTCAGATCGACCGCGTCCGGGACGCACACAGGGAAGCCCTCACGAATCCGGCAGAAGAGAATGTATTTCGTCAGCTGAGACTGGATCAGTGGGTCGGCAGCTCGGTGGCCTGGATACCGGAGCATATTTACGATCAGGGAAACATCCCGATAGATACAGATCGGTTAAAAGGCCGTGAGTGTTACTGTGGACTGGACTTATCCAGCACCAGTGACATCACGGCTTTTGTCATGGTGTTCCCTCCACAGTATGATGGAGATAAATACATCGTGGTGCCGCATTTCTGGCTGCCGAGGGAAACGCTGGATCTGCGGGTGCGACGTGATCACGTTCCCTATGACATCTGGGAAAAGCAGGGCCTCTTCCATGTAACAGAAGGAAATGTGGTCGATTACAACTTCGTGCGTAAGACGATCAACGATCTGAACAAGGAGTTCAACATCAAGGAGATTGGGGTGGATCGTTGGAACGCGACGCAGCTGATCACCGACCTGGAAGGCGATGGCTTTACCATGGTCCCTATTGGCATGGGCTTCAAGGACATGAGCCCCGGCATGAAGGAGCTGTACAAACTCCTGTTGGAAGGCAAGATCATCCACGGCGGCAATCCCGTGCTCCGCTGGATGGCAGGGAATGTGGTCGCAGAGATCGATGCTGCGGAGAACATCAAGCCCAGCAAGAAAAAGAGCACGGAGAAGATCGATGGCATTGTTGCCTGGATCATGGGTCTGGACCGAGCGATCCGCCATGAGCAGCAGGGCAGTGTATATGACGACCCGGAGCATGGACTGTGGGTTTTCTGAGAATGGAGGAAATGAGGATGGACTGGAGAGAATGGTTCGGTTTCAGTAAGCCGAGGGATGCCCCCAAAACGGAGCTGCCGCAGATAGAAGATAACGTCCGGGATTCGGGCGGTATTTTTGTTTTCGGGCAGACACTCAGCGGGGAGCGAGTGGATGAGAAGTCAGCCCTGCAGATCGCCACAGTATATGCCTGTGTGCGGCTGCTGGCGGAGACCGTGGCAAGCCTGCCGCTTCACCTGTACAAGTTCACCGAAAAGGGTGACGGCAAGGAACGGGCGACCGAGCATCCGCTGTATAAGATCCTGTACCGGCAGGCCAATCCGGAGATGACAAGCTTCTCCTTCCGGGAAGCCATGATGATGCATCTGCTCCTGTGGGGAAATGCCTACGCGCAGATCGTGCGGGACGGGAAGAACGGCATCCTGGGATTGTATCCGCTGCTCCCGGAAAATGTGGAGATCGACCGGGTAGAGAATGGAGAGCTCTTTTATACCTACCATGCCTACACGGATGAAGTTCCCGGTGAGCATGATAAAGATATCATTTTCCAGCGCGACGAAATC
>CADBZI010000077.1 GCA_902799015.1 uncultured Lachnospiraceae bacterium
ATCGCCAGAATCGGAATTCCGAGCTCATTGATTGCATGGACATTGGCGCAGGTGTCATCCAGCCGGACATCCCCCACCAACGCTTCTTCCATCGCTTCGCTCAGGGTATTCCAGGTGCCGATATCTTTCCACTGTCCCCCAAAGCGGATCACCTCAATATCCGGTTCATGCTCTACAACTGCATAGTCAAAAGATATTTTAGGCAGCGTGTCATAACGATCATACAGGTCTGTGTAATCTGTGTAGGCCAGCAAATCTCTGGCACGATCAAGGACATAGCAAAGCCGGCACGCAAATACTCCCCCGTTCCAAAGCCCCCCGGCCTTCATGTATTGCTGAGCCGTTGCCGCATCCGGTTTCTCCTTGAATCCGGACACTTTGGACCTGCGTTTGTGGTCGACCGGCAGGATATAGCCGTACTTTTCGGAGGGATATGTGGGATCGATCCCCATGAGAGTAAGATTCGTTGTCCCCTGCCGCGCCAGCGTCCAGAGTTCCTGAAGCGCCTCAAAATAGTCCTCATTCACATACGGATCGACCGGACAGATAACCGCAGCCTCTTCTTCCGGAACACCCTTCACATCATGCAGATACGCTGCCGCCAGTGCAATCGCCGGGAAAGTATCTCTCCGGCAGGGTTCCACGCTGATATCAATCTGCTCTCCAAGCTGGTTGTGGAGCGCAGAAATCTGTGATTTTCCGGTAGCAATGGTGACCGTCGCTTCCGGATCCACTGAGAGGATCTGCCGATAGACCCTCTGCACCATGGACTCATATTGTCCATCCGGTGTTTTGAAGATTTTGATAAACTGCTTGGACCGGATGTCATTGGACAGCGGCCAAAGCCTTTTACCGGAGCCTCCGCTGAGAAGAATGATATTCATACTTATCTCTCCGCCCGTACCGGGTTGTGCAGGAAATCCTCGTAAGCAAGGCGGATGCCGTCCTCCAGCTCTGTTTTGTAGGTCCATCCCAAAGCAGTCGCTTTGCTGACATCCAGGAGCTTTCTCGGTGTCCCGTTCGGTTTCGTGGTATCCCACTCGATCTTTCCGGAATATCCAACCACTCCGGCTACCAGTTCTGTCAGTTCCTTGATGGTGAGTTCTTTTCCCGTTCCGGCATTAACGGTCTCATTCCCGCTGTAATGATTCAGCAGAAAGACGCAGAGATTGGCAAGATCATCCACATACAGGAATTCTCGCAGCGGTGTCCCATCCCCCCAGCAGGTGACAGATTCCGCACCGGATTCCTTCGCCTCGTGGAAACGCCGGATCAGAGCCGGCAAGACATGGCTGTGCAGAGGATGGTAATTGTCATTCGGTCCGTAGAGATTGGTAGGCATCACCGAGATGAAGTCTGTTCCATACTGGCGGTTCAGAAATTCACAGTACTTCAAACCGCTGATCTTCGCCAGCGCATAGGCCTCGTTGGTCTTTTCCAGCTCTCCAGTCAGAAGGCAGGACTCCTTCATCGGCTGTGGAGCAAGCCTCGGATAGATACAACTGGACCCGAGGAACAGCAGCTTTTTGCAGTTGTTTTTCCATGCTGCATGAATCACATTCATTTCCAGCATCATATTGTCATACATGAAGTCGGCCAGCGCATTCTGGTTTGCCACAATACCCCCCACTTTAGCCGCAGCGAGCACGACATAGTCCGGTTTCTCCTGAGCGAAGAATTCTTCCACCTGATCCTGCCGCATCAGATCCAGTTCTTTGTGGGTTCTTGTCACAAGATTGGTATATCCCTGCCGCTCCAGTTCTCTTTTGATTGCGCTGCCGACCATTCCCCGATGACCGGCGACATAGATTTTTGCGTTTTTTTCCATCATAATACGATACCGACTCTTTTCTTCATTCTACGCTGATTGCGATTGTGGAATCGCTCTTCCGTTCTGCCGCAACCTTTTCCATGTCATGTTCTACCATCAGACGCACCAGTTCCTCAAAACCTGTCCTGGTCGGGTTCCACCCCAGTTCCTTTCTGGCTTTGGACGGGTCCCCCAGGAGATTCACCACATCTGTCGGCCGGTAAAAGTCCGGTGAGACTTCCACCAGCACCCTGCCTGTCGCCTGATCGAAGCCCTTTTCATTCATGCCCTCGCCCTGCCATTCCAGTTCGATACCGGCGTAATGGAACGCCAGAGAAGCAAACTCCCGGACACTGTGCTGTAAACCCGTTGCGATCACAAAGTCCTCCGGTTTTTCATTCTGCAGAATCAGCCACATGCATTCCACATAGTCTTTGGCATACCCCCAGTCACGCAATGAAGACAGATTCCCCAGATAAAGCTTATCCTGCAGGCCCTGGGCAATACGCGCCGCAGCCAGCGTGATTTTTCGCGTGACGAAGGTCTCCCCTCTTCGCTCCGATTCATGGTTAAACAGAATTCCCGAGCAGCAGAACATATGATATGCTTCCCGGTATTCCCTGATGATCCAGTATCCGTACAGCTTTGCCACCGCATAGGGTGAGTAGGGATGAAACGGCGTATTCTCGTTCTGCGGCACCTCTTCTACTTTTCCGTACAGTTCACTGGTCGAAGCCTGATAAATCCGGCAACTGTCTCCGAGGCCGCAGACCCGCACCGCCTCCAGTACCCGCAGCACACCGGTTGCATCCACATCAGCGGTATATTCCGGTACATCAAAGCTGACCTGTACATGGCTCTGCGCTGCCAGGTTGTAAATTTCATCCGGCTGCACCGCCGCAATGATTTTGACCAGACTCATCGAATCTGTGAGATCCCCATAGTGCAGACGGAAATTCCTGTTCTCCTCAAGATGCGCAATTCTCTCCCGGAAGTCCACCGAAGAGCGGCGGACAATTCCATGAACCTCATAGCCTTTCTCCAACAGGAACTCGGAAAGATATGATCCGTCCTGTCCGGTCACTCCGGTAATCAACGCTTTCTTCATCATCATTCTCCAACCGAAAATATTCTGAATATTGTCACATCGCTCCGTCCCGGTGAAGCACAGCGGTAACGGTTTTCAGCAGAATACGCAGATCAAGTCCCAGATCCCAGTGTTCGATATATTCCGTGTCCAGGCGCACTACTTCTTCAAAATCCGTAATCTTACTGCGGCCGCTGACCTGCCACATCCCCGTAATCCCAGGTTTGAATGAAAGCCTGGCACGATGGTGGTATGCATACTTCTCCCATTCATCCACCGTAGGCGGCCTGGTTCCTACCAGACTCATATTTCCGATCAGGACATTGCAAGCGATGACGCACACCTGTTTATTGAGAAGGAGCTTGCAAGGGTCAATCAGAAATCTATCGACGCTTTGGGGAACAGCGATATTCTTTTTGTTTTCCCAAGAGTGATGGGTGGAAAGTCTATGACACGGCTTGTCCTGAAACGGCCCAAGACTGAGAGCAGTATCCGACGGGTTTGGATTCCGAGAACACTTGCTTTAATCCTCCGGGATTGGAGGGAGAAGCAGGAAAAGCTCAAGGAGTTTATGGGGGAAGACTTCATCGACTATAATCTCGTGTTGGCCCAGGAAACGGGACGCCCCTGCGAAGATCGAGTGCTGGGAAATCAGTTCGAGCGTCTGAAGAAGTCAGCTGGACTGCCTGATGTTGTCTTTCATTCTCTCCGGCACAGCAGTACGACCTATAAGCTGAAGCTGAACCATGGCAACATCAAAGCAACCCAAGGTGATACTGGTCATGCCCAAGCAGATATGGTCACAGATCTTTACGCACACATCTTGGATGAGGACAGAAAAATCAACGCCCAAAAGTTTGAAGCGGCTTTCTATTCCAATCCTGACATGAGGAAAGTTGAGCGTGAGATCGTTTCTGAGGCGCAGCCCCAGC
>CADBZI010000078.1 GCA_902799015.1 uncultured Lachnospiraceae bacterium
TCATGTGTCTGAGCGTCGGTCGGAGAATTTCGCTTCGCGAAATTCTCGGGTGTGTGTCTGTTTGAAGGGGGATAGTGTGATGCCTTCGCTTGATGTTTCTCGGCTGTCGGAGCTGGAGAGGTTTGAGATGACTCCGCCAGAAGGGCTGTGGGAAGACATCTGCAAGCAGATGGATATGCCCGCAGAACCTGTATCTGCATCGCATAAGCGGTGGTACTGGGCAGTTGCCGCAGCAGTCCTCGCATTGGTCGGATTCTTTGCCGTTTACCTTTATGAGGATCATAGCGAGCCGAGTGTTCTCACAGCGAAAAGTGAGATAAAGCCTATTGAGTCGAAGGAAAATACGGAGATTGGCGCGGAGCTGATCGGCGAGAGCGCGGTGGATGCGGACGCGGAGATCATCGCCATGGCCACCTCCATGCTTCTTGCGTCGGGACTGAAGGATTTTCAGATCAGCATCGGGCATGTCGGATTCTATGAAAGCCTTGTCCTGGAAGCCGGGCTGGATGACGAAACGGAAGAAAAACTGCGTCTCCTGATCCACAATCACAATACCTTCGGTGTCGAAAAGCTGCTGTCGCAGCTGAGCATGGATTCCCGGATCCGGTCGATCCTGACCCAGCTTACGTCCATGAACGGGGACCGGCGGATGCTTGCGCACGCCTATGAACTTACGCAGGGTCTCAAGGCGCAGGAAGCGGTCAGCCGGATGATGGAGATCCTGGATCTTTTGCAGATCTACGGTCTCGAGAGCCACGTCAGCTTTGACTTTGGAATGCTGTCCACCTACATGTATTACACCGGGGTCATTTTCCGGGGATACACTTACGGGACGGGAGAGGCAGTCGTCAAGGGAGGAAGATACGATACCCTGCTGGCGCATTTTGGAAAGGATGCACCGTCCGCAGGATTCGTCGTGGTGCTGGACAATCTGATGAATGCCCTGCAGAGGCAGAAGATTGCCATTGAGAAAGGGCCTGAGAGGATTACGATCACATATGACGCTGCGCAGCGCCGGGAGGCACATCAAAAAGCTGCCGCTCTGCGCTCAGAGGGGAAGTGTGTGGAACTGATTCTGAAGCAGACAGGAAGAAAAGCATGAGATATCTTACAGCAGCATTGACAAAAGGCCGGCTGGCGAAGCAGACCATGAGCCTGATGGAGAAGATGGGGATCTCCTGCGAGGAGATGCGCGATCCGGATACCCGCAAACTGATCTTTGTAAATGAGGAGTTTGGCCTGAAGTTTTTCCTCGCGAAGGGTCCGGATGTCCCGACTTATGTGGAGTACGGCGCGGCCGACTTCGGCGTGGTCGGGGAAGACATCATCATGGAAGAAGGGCGGAAGATCTACGAGGTTCTCGACCTTGGCTTTGGCAAATGCCGGATGTGTGTGGCAGGACCGGAAGAGGCCGCTCACCTTCTGAACGGGCAGGAGCAGATCCGTGTCGCCACAAAATACCCGAAGATCGCCAGGGATTATTTTACCGATATCAGGAATCAGACGGTTGAGATCATCAAACTGAACGGGTCCATCGAGCTGGCGCCGATTGTGGGACTGTCGGAAGTGATTGTGGATATCGTGGAAACCGGATCGACGTTGAGAGAAAACGGATTGAAGGTACTTGAGGAGGTCTGCCCGCTCTCTGCGCGCGTGGTTGTCAATCCGGTCAGCATGCGTATGGAAAATGAGCGCATTACCAGGCTCTTAAATGGGATGAACGAAGCACTGAAACAGTGAAAACAGCATGAGGGAAAGCACATGAGAATCATAAAACTAACCGAGGAAACCAGACAGGACCTGCTCAGCTCCCTTCTGAAGCGCAGTCCGAATCAGTACACCGCTTATGAGGATACGGTGGCGGAGATCGTGGAGAACGTCCGCCGGAAGAAGGATGAAGCCCTGCTTGCGTACACAGAAAAATTTGATCATATCACACTGACTCCGCAGACCATGCAGGTGACGGAAGAGGAAATTGAGGAAGCATACCGCCAGGCGGATCCGAAGCTGATTGCGGTGATCCGGAAAGCGCTGGTCAATATCCGCTCTTATCATGAGAAGCAGAAGCGGAACTCCTGGTTTGATTCGCAGGAAAATGGAATTCTGCTAGGGCAGAAGATCTCGCCGCTGAAGAGGGTCGGCGTCTATGTTCCCGGCGGGAAGGCGGTCTATCCCTCCTCTGTTCTGATGAACGTAGTGCCGGCGAAGGTCGCGGGGGTGCAGCAGATTGTCATGACGACGCCCTGCCGCGGGGGGAAGGTAAGCCCCAATACCCTGGTGGCTGCGAAAGAGGCGGGCGTTGATGTGATCTTCAAGGTGGGCGGTGCCCAGGCGATCGCAGCCCTGGCACACGGAACCGAAACCATTCCCAAGGTAGACAAGATTGTAGGTCCCGGAAACATCTTCGTCGCGCTGGCAAAGAAAGCGGTGTACGGATTCACGGGGATCGATTCCATTGCAGGGCCGAGTGAGATCACGGTGCTTGCAGACGAGACTGCCAATCCCCGCTATGTAGCGGCGGATCTGCTCAGCCAGGCAGAGCATGATGAACTCGCTTCGGCGATTCTCGTTACGACTTCGCAGGACCTGGCGGAGAAAGTATCGAAAGAGATCGATGCATTTTTGGAGAAGCTCTCCCGCGCGGACATCATCGCAAAGTCGCTGGACAATTACGGATATATCCTGATTGCGGATACGCTGGAGGAAGGAATCCGCGCGGTGGACGAGATCGCGCCGGAGCATCTGGAGATCGTCACGGCGAATCCATTTGACGTGATGACAAGAGTGCACAATGCGGGCGCCATGTTCCTCGGACAGTATTCCAGCGAACCGCTCGGAGACTATTTCGCGGGACCGAATCACATTCTTCCGACCAATGGGACAGCACGATTCTTCAGCCCGCTGTCGGTGGATGATTTTGTCAAGAAATCAAGCATTATCTATTATTCGGAGGAAGCGCTGCGCGCGGTTCACAGTGATATTGAGACGTTCGCGAAGGCGGAGGAACTCACTGCGCACGCGAATTCCGTAGCGGTCCGATTCGAATAAAACGATTGGATCCGTCAGCTTACAGAGCTTCGTTATGGGAGGGGGAAAAGCCATGGCAAGGATTGCGGAAGTTGAGAGGTACACCTCGGAAACGAGCATTGAGATTCAGCTGAATCTGGACGGCTCCGGAATTACGCAGATTGACACGGGAGTGGGATTCTTTGACCACATGCTGGATGGATTCGCGCGGCATGGTCTGTTCGATCTGTCCGTAAAATGTGACGGAGATCTTCAGGTTGACGATCATCATACGATCGAGGATACCGGCATCGTCCTCGGGCAGGCGATCGCGAAGGCAGTCGGAGGAAAGAAAGGAATCGCGCGCTACGGAAGCAGGATTCTTCCGATGGATGAGGCGCTCGTGCTATGTGCGCTGGATCTGTGCGGCCGGCCGTATCTCTCCTTTGACGCGTCCTTCCAGGGAGAAAAGATGGGGCAGATGTCTACCCAGATGGTGAAGGAATTCTTCTATGCCGTCAGCTATGGCGCGATGATGAATCTGCACCTGAAGGTGCTGACACCGGGAAATGACCATCATATGTGTGAGGCAATGTTCAAAGCGTTTGGCAAAGCACTGGACGGCAAGACCGGAATCTCATACAGTCCGATCGTGCCGCTTGCCCAGCACGTAGTTTCAGGAATGAATTACTCGATTCTCTGCATGGAACAGACGCCAGCTATGGATGGGCAGCCCGAGCTTTATATCCTCACAATTTATGAAGATCTGGATGGAAATGCGGACATTTTCAAGGACAC
>CADBZI010000079.1 GCA_902799015.1 uncultured Lachnospiraceae bacterium
GGATGCGACTGTTCCGGTTTTGTCCATGGCGTGTTCAACCACTTTGGCTATGAGATCGGCGGTGACACCGGGGCGATGGAAACGCAGGCAGGAACCCATATTGCCTACGATTCTCTGGCAAGTGCGAAGCCCGGCGATGTGATCATCTATTACCGGACCGGCGCACATGTGAAGGGTGATCCGAATGGTTCGGGTTCCACGCACGTTTCCATTTACGAGGGAAACAACAGGATCATCCATCAGGCAGGCGGCGTTCATGAGTCGACGGAGTATCATCAGTACTTTGAGGTCCGCAGAGTTCTGACGGCGGATGTGGCAGGTCGTGGGAACATCACAGGAGGACTTGGCGGCATGGGAACCTACGGCCACCGGACGGATGGAACGAACTATTCGACATCCGATCTTCAGCTGATCTGGGCAATCGTTGCACAGGAAGATAATGGCAGCTACAAAGGAGCCCTGGCAGTTATCTCGACAGCGATGAACCGTGTGGAGTCTCCGCAGTGGAGCTATGAGGGAAGCAACGCTCTTGCACAGCTGACAGCTCCCGGACAGTTCTGCTACAGCAATGACCACTACTGGGAAGCGCGGCTCGGAGGCAATGTCCCGGACTATGTGAAGCAGGCGGTAAACGACTGTCTGAAGAAGGGCAAACGGAACCACAGCCATACGAGCTTCCGGAGCACGAAGGGAAAAGTGACCGGCGATGATGCGGTGCAGATCGGCGGCAACTGGTATTTTGGATAATAAGTGCGGCATGTTTGGGAAAGGACGGCAGGCAGAAAGATGTGTAAGAAATGAAGCTGAAACGAATGATGGCACTGTTTTCCGGGGCAGCCGTTCTGATGACATCGGTCACAGGCGGCTGCTTTTCAGTTGCGGCAGATCAGACGGAAGCGGAGCAGATGTATGTGAGTACGGAAGCACGATTCTACGAAGGTGTCACTGAGTCTCTGCTGAGGGAATCAACGAGTTCTGAAACAGCAACAGACAGTTCGGCTGCAGTATTGGAAACAGAAAGCCTGAAAGAAGGAGTACACAATGAGACGTCAGGAACAGAGGGACAGTTCGGAGGCGGAACTCAGACGGCCAGCGAATCTGGAACCGAAAACCATTCGGAGACCGTCACAGAACAGGGAAGTGAAAAGGACACAGAATCAGGAACACAGCACTCGCAGACAGAAGATGAACTGAATCAGTCAGAATCCGTTTCTGAAAGGGAATCGTCGAGCAGCGGAGGATCAGAGACAATACCGCAGAACGGGGATGAAACAGAACCGGCAGCTGATTCAGGTGGTAATGAATCTGAGACCAGTTCTGAGTTTGAATCGATTCGGATTCCTGGAGTTGAGTCTGAACAGGAGACTGAACGGGACAATGGCAGGGAGACGGATTCAGAAGCAGCAACAGAACAGGAATCTGAAACGGAATCATCCGATGAGCAGGAACCCGAAACAGACACTGGGCAGGAAGAAACGGAAGCTGAATCGGAATCGGAAACCGAAGCACTTTATTCTGATGACAGTTATTACTACAACGGCAGCTACTGGGATCCGAGCTGGTACTTCAAGCGTGACTTCCGTTTCTCTCAGGTGAATAAACAGTATGCACTGGCACAGGGCTCCCGAAGCAACCGGATCTATGAGAAGCCGGACCAGAAGTCGACAATCGTCGGCGAGGTGCCATTCTACGGCCTGGTCTATGTGTTGAAATCTGTCGGGGGCTGGTCTTATGTGGAGTCTGGAGATGTCCGTGGCTTCATCCCCTCATCTGACCTTCAGATGGGCAGCGACACAACGCAGATGGTGGAGCTGATCGGAGAGAACGGTTTCGAGACGGCCACGCCAGACGTTGAGATTGCAGATAATTCGGCGTTCACGTTCACACAGACGACAACGCAGGATGTTGTGGCGGACAAGGATTCCGCATTAGTATTGACCGAAGGCGACATCCTGGAATACCCAAAGGATAACGCCCGTGCGGTTGGCGAGGTGAAATCCGGAAACCTGGTCTACGTTCTTGCAAAGGCGCAGAACGATGACGGCTGGTATTACGTAGAGTCCGGCGATGTCCGGGGATTCATGAAAGCATCTGACCTGTTTTACGGTTTCGGGAACAGCGTCACGGAAATCCTTTCGGACATGGGTGATGGCGGCACAGAAAGTGAAAGCGGGCTGCTCGCAGACCAGCTGATCGACCCTACGGACAACCGATCGCTTTATTATTCGCTGAAGTCAACAAAAATGGCGGCCGATGAAGTCGGGGAAGAGATTGCAGAATACGCAGCTTCATTTGCCGGAAAGCTGCCGTATATCTACGGTGGTACAAGCCTCAGCTATGGCGCTGATTGTTCCGGGTTCGTCCAGAGCATTTTTGCATCCTTTGGGATCAGCCTCCCAAGAACAGCACAGGAGCAGGGCGCAAGCGGTGAAATCGTCCCAAGTGTCGATGACGCACAGCCGGGCGATGTCGTGTACTGGGGAAGCGGGCCGCATGTCGGGATCTATCTGGGAGACGGAAAGGTCGTGGAATGTGCAGGACACTCGTACAATACCGCGGCAAATCCTGGAACCGGTCCGGAGATCCGGAACATCAACTACATGCCAGTCACGTCCATTCGCCGTTACACCATCTTGCAGGATGGCAGTGACGGAATTGCGCAGACCGGCGCAAGGACGGACAGTACAGAGTACTCGCAGGAGCAGCTCGAACTGATCTGGGCAATCGTTGCGCAGGAGGACAACGGAAGCTACCAGGGCGCACTTGCTGTTATATCTTCTGCGATGAACCGCACAGAGTCATCAAGATGGGGATTTGAAGGCGGCAATGCCCTGACGCAGCTCACGGCGCAGGGGCAGTACTGCTACTCGATGGACAGTTACTGGAAGTCGAGGCTTCATGGCAATGTTCCGGATTACGTGAAACAGGCAGTGTACGATTGCCTGAAGCGTGGAATCCGGAATCACAGCTACACGAGCTTTCGCAGTACGAAAGGCAAGACCACCGGAGCAAATGCAGTGCAGATCGGCGGCAACTGGTTTTTCGGGACATGACATATTTCGAATGGTACTGAGAATCAGAAACGTCAAAGTTACGGAGGCAGTCAATGATATATGGTATAGTAGTGGCGAGTCAGGTACTGTAGCAGATCAGAGTTTTAGCCTGACTGGGGGTGTCAGGCTGCAGAAGGAGCTGTCCGTATGGAAAACAAAGACAGAAAAGGATCCGAGTTGCTTTCGTGGGTCCGAGTGATTGTCATTGCTGTAGTATTGGCGATGGTGATAGATAATGTTTTCATCATTAACGCGAATGTGCCGTCAGGATCAATGAATAACACCATTGCAACCCACAGCAGAGTTCTGGGACTCAGAACTGTTTACTGGAATCATTCTCCACAGAGAGGTGACATCGTTGTTTTCAAATATCCGGTGGCCAAGGCTCTTTCAAAGGAAACGCGAAAGGCGTTGAAGATTCATAAGACCTATGTAAAACGAGTCATCGGCCTTCCAGGAGAGACAGTGGCAATCCGTGATGGGAAGATATACATTGACGGGTCTGATACGCCATTGGAAGAAGACTACCTGCCGGAAAAGTGGATCAAATTGAATACAGATCAGACATATCATGTTCCGGAAGGATGCTATTTCATGCTTGGCGATAACCGGAATAATTCGGCCGATTCGCGATATTGGACTGGGGAGGCATTGTCGACCGGAGCAGCTGCCACGGAGGAAGAGGCTGAGCAGTTCCGGTATGTTCCTGAAAGCGATATCGAAGGGAAAGTCTATTTCTGTTATTGG
>CADBZI010000080.1 GCA_902799015.1 uncultured Lachnospiraceae bacterium
GGGCGTTCACAAGGTCCAGCTTCTGCTTTTTACTCCACCGGTTTGCATTCCGGGCAATCGCACGCTGTGTGTAATTGTACTCAAGCTCCGGGTCATTGGAGTCCTTCTCATTCCCCAGCAGATAATCCGTGGTGGTGTGCAGTGCCTTGGCAATATTGGCGAGAATAGGACCCTTCGGAACCCGGTCGCCTTTGATATACCTGGACATAGACACCTCCGTGGTGCCGACCTGTTCAGCAAGCTCTCTCTGAGTTTTGCCTTGTTCCCTCAGTAATCCGGCGATTCTCTCTCCAATAATGTTCTGTGCCATGTTTTCTTCCTCTTTCTAATTTAGATTTGCATTTGCTCTGTCTGACTTTTGTTTTGCGTCTTTTGGCATTTGCAGCGTGAATGTTGTTTTACAAGGGGTCTTTAGCTCTGCGATCGTACCCGCGCTGAATGGTTGTCTGTTTGCGGTGTCGCCCGTCATCCTGTCCCTTTGAGGTTCTTTTCAGCTTACTGTCCTTAGCTCTGTGACTGCGTCTTTTGTCTTTACAGCGATTGCAAATTCTTTATGAATTGCTGTGTCCTGTGTTTTACTTTTTAGAAAGAGTAATGCCTCATCACTGATTTACCAAAAGTATAACCGGCATAACCAAATATGTCAATAGAGGAAAGCCATGAAAAAATATTTTCTGCAGAAAAATCCTTTTTTTATGCGGATGAGCGGACTTTTTACCTCCTTCCGACGAATTTTGTGCCTTGACAACTTACCATTCGTTATACTATCATACGTGTATCAACGAAGGAAGGAGGAAGGACACATGAACGTGAGACTCCTGAAAGCCAAGCGGGTCGAGAAGAATCTGTACCAGAAAGACCTCGCGAAAGCCCTGAACATCACGGAAAAGGCGATGAGTCAGAAGGAATGCAGTCCGGTCAACAAGTTCAAAGCCGACGAGATGGTTACCATCGCGAAGACCCTAAACCTGTCGTTCTCGGAATTCGACGCTATTTTTTTTGATCATAAACTTACCGAATGTTTAAGACGACAGCAGAAAGTTTCCGGATGTTCGCCCGGCAAACCGAATGCGTAACAAAAAAGACGCCTCATATCCGATCAACTTGGCGGAAGACCCGGATACGAAACGTCCATCACCAAGGTCATCTTACCATACCTGACCTTAGAAAGGAATCATTTCATGAAACTGGTTTACATTTGCAGCCCTTACCGGGGCGACAAGGAGAAGAACACGGAGATGGCAAAGCGCTACTGCCGGATGGCAGACATCTACAGTGAGCTGCCGATCGCACCGCATCTGTTCTTCACGACGTATCTGAACGATGACTCATTCATGGATCGCACCAGCGGCATGCTGATGGGGCTTGAGCTCCTGAAGTACTGCAGCGAGGTCTGGATCTTCTGTAACGAGCTCTCCGAGGGAATGATCAAGGAGATCAAGAGAGCGAAAGAGCTCAACATTCCACTGAAATTCTTTAACGCAGAAATGGAGGAAATTAACCATGATAACTATCTCATCCACACAGAGATTGGCCCAGCTTACCGGAAACTTATCGCAGACACTTTCGGAGATCTCTTCGCTCTTGACGGATGCAGCTGCAGCACCTGCAGATACAGAAACGCAGGAAGCAGCACCGAAGACTCCGGCAAAGAAGAAGGCATCAAAGTCTCTGACGTCATCGACACCGGAAGTGCCGAACCTGTCCACAGAGGCTTCTTCGGAATCCGCATCAGAAGATAAGAAGATCACCATGATCGAGCTCCGGGACCTTCTCAATCAGAAGTCCCGCGACGGATTCACGGATAAGGTGAAGGAACTGATCATGAGCTACGGCGTGAAGAAGCTGTCCCAGATCCCGGAAGAGAAGTATCCGGAAGTCTATGCGGCAGCCGAGAAGTTCACGAAGGAGGGCTGATATGAAGGACGAGATCAGAAGAGGCGACATCGTCTTTGTCGCAGACAATCAGCAGCACAGCCCGCATGACTTCATCCTCTACGGCAACCACCCAGCTGTCGTAGTTCAGAACAATGCAGGCAATACCCACAGCCAGAACACTGTGGTCGCGTTTCTCACGAGCTCCTGCAAGAGACCGGATATCCCGACACACTTCATCCTTGGTGAGTATTAAGGTCTCAGGAAGCAGTCCATGGTGGAAACGGAACAGCTCAGAACCATTTCGAAGAATGACATCATTGCCGTCTTCGATCATCTGAATGAGAAGGATATGGTGAGACTAAACGCAGCTCTCATCGCATCCCTCGCCATCGGGGAGGTGTGAGTATGCTGCCAGTCAATCACAGTATCTTAGGCGCATCGTCCGCAGAACGCTGGATGCACTGCACCCCGTCCGCAAGGCTGACCGCAGATATGGCAGACGAAGAGTCTGTCTATGCTGCCGAAGGCACCGCCGCTCATGCTCTGGCTGAGTGGAAGGTCCGGAAGGCTCTCAAGATGCAGGCGGGCAGACGTCCAAGCTCCGATTACTGGACCGATGAGATGGAAGAGTGCACGGATGACTACAGGGACTACATCGTGGATCTTGTGAACGAGGCAAGGAAGACCTGTCCGGACCCGGTGTTCTCCGTGGAGCAGAGGCTGGACTTCTCCTGCTACGTGCCGGACGGTTTCGGAACCGGAGACTTCCGTCTTGTCTACGACGGCCAGCGCAACATCGTGGATCTGAAATACGGAAAAGGGGTGCCGGTATCCTCGGATCACAATGTCCAGATGATGCTGTATGCCTTGGGCAGTCTGGAACTTTACAACATGCTCTACGACGTGCAGGACATCACGATGACGATCTTCCAGCCGAGATTATCGAACATTTCGGTCTGGTCCATCTCATCGGATGACCTTCGCAAGTGGGCAACGGAAGAGCTGGTCCCGAAAGCCCAGATGGCTGACAGGGGAGAAGGCGAGTTCGTACCTGGATCATGGTGCCGCTTCTGCAAGGCACGTCATCAATGCAGGGCGAGAGCCGAACACTTCCATGAACTGACCGCCATGGACTTCCGGGAACCGGCGCTCCTCTCTGATGAGGAGATCGCCAAGGTCATGAACGAGGCTGATGAGCTGAAGCGCTGGGCAGACGATGTCATGGCCTACGCTACTGAGGCTGCCATCAATGACGGGAAGCATTTCGCCGGTTACAAACTGGTGGCTGGCCGCAGCAACCGGAAGTTCACCGATACGAAAGCTGTGGAGAAGGCAGCGATCGCAGCAGGATATCAGGACATCTACACGAAGTCGCTTCTCACCCTGACAGGCTTTGAAAAGCTGATGGGTAAGGATTTCGAGACTGTCCTCGGCAGGTATGTCACCAAGCCGGAAGGCAAGCCCACTCTGGTTCCGGAGTCGGATAAGAGACCGGAGCTTGTCACCGGTAAACAGAATGATTTCTTAGATTAAGGAGAAGAACGATATGAAGATCACAGCAAAGTTACTTTCAGACAGAAGTGTCAGAACCGGCGAGATCCGCGCATCCTACGCCTACGTATTCGAACCGTACAAGTCCGATGAGGCTGCCGAGGCCAAGTACAGCATGAGCGTCATCATTCCGAAGGACGACAAGGAGACCCTCGCAGTTATTGAGCAGGCCATCGAGGCTGCCAAGAAGGCGGGCATCGAGAAGTTCGGGAAGGCATGGGCTGCCAAGTGCAGGATGCCGCTTCACGACGGCGATACGGATAAGAAAGACGATGCTGCCTATGCGGATTCCTTCTTCATCAACTCCAACAACAGGAGGAAGCCGAAGATCTATGACGAGGAGGGCAAGCCCACAGAGGACAGCA
>CADBZI010000081.1 GCA_902799015.1 uncultured Lachnospiraceae bacterium
CCCGAAGAACCGCTGAAAAATCCCCTGCACCAGCACCGTCAGCCCTGCGATGCCGCCTGGAAGAAGACCGCCCGTATGTACAAATGTCCGCAGGTTCACTGCCATCACAGTTCCTGCAGCAATACAGACTAAAATCCGCTGCACGTCCCTGATTGTAAAAAAACGTTCCTCTTTCGCTTTCACAGACCAGCCCCGCCTTCTCTACTGAAATAGATTTATTATAGCAAAACACCTCCCGCACGGCAACGGCGGAAACAGCGAGGAGGGCTCCGGTTTTCCGGCGCCCTCCTCGCTGTTTCCTGTCATGATGATCTTCAGCTGCCTTCTGTCATGACTGCAGGAAGCTTTCTGATCCGCTTTTGATGCATTTCCATTACAGACGGATGCAGGCTGTCTTTCCCTCTGCCTTTGCATGCCTTCTGCTGCCATCCGGAAGGACAACCTCAAAAGCGGCCCCTTCAGCTTCCCTGTCGAGTGCGAGCCGCACCTCGCCATTCTCCAGAATGGCCTTTGCGCTCAGAACGATCTTTCCGTTCTCATCCGGCACCTCGCAGAAGGCAAATGTTCCATCCTGCGGCAGATAATAGCGGAACGTCACATCTTCAGTATAGTCATAATCCGGGCGCTCGTCATGGCTGCCGATTGCAAGGAGACTGTTCTCCCGCACGAAGACCGGGAAATCCAGATAGCTGTACTTTTTCCGGTGCCACTTCCCGCCCTCGAGCACCTCAGAGTCGAGCAGAGAGATCCATTTCCCGTCAGGGAGATAGCATTCTCCAATGCTCTGGTCATTGAAGATCGGCGCGACAAGGATGCTCTCGCCAAACATATACTGAAGGTCCAGATACTGGCAGGCACGGTCATCCGGATATGCAAACGGCATCGGCCTGCAGACCGGCGTTCCCTTCTCATGCGCGATTGCCGCCATCCGGTAGATATACGGCATCAGTCTGCACTTCAGCTTACTGAATGTGCGCACAACATCGACCGACTCCTCGTCAAAAATCCACGGAACGCGGTAGGTGTCAGAGCCGTGAAGACGTGAATGAGTGGAGAAAATACCAAACTGCACCCAGCGCTTATACAAATCAGGCGTCGCCGTCGATTCAAATCCGGAGATATCATGGCTCCAGAACGCGAACCCGGACATCGCGAACGATAATCCGGCATGAAGCGTTTCCGCCATCGAGGCATACGAGGCAAAGCAGTCGCCGCCCCAGTGGACCGGGAATTGCTGGCTTCCGGCCGTTGCCGAACGGGCAAACAGCACAGCCTGATTCTTCCCTCTCTCCTCCTCGATCGCGCGGAACACCGTGCGGTTGTAGAGGAAAGTATAGTAGTTGTGCATATCGACCGGGTTGCTTCCGTCATGATAGATGACGTCCACCGGAATCCGCTCACCGAAGTCCGTCTTGATTGCATCGACACCCGTCTGAAGAAGTTCCCTGATCTTTCCGGCGAACCACGCCGCAGCATCCGGGTTTGTAAAGTCGACAAGCGCCATCCCCGGCTGCCAGTTGTCCACCTGCTTGACCCCCTTCCCGTCAGCGCGCATCAGGAAATACCCCTTTTCCACGCCTTCACAGAACATATCTGTGTTCTGAGCGACATATGGATTTGTCCAGCAGCAAACCTTCAGTCCCTTTTTGTGATATTTGTCGATGATCCGCTTCGGATCCGGAAACGCAACCGGATCCCAGACAAAATCGCACCAGTGGAGCCCTCTGAGCCAGTAGCAGTCAAAGTGGAACACCGAGAATGGGATATCCCGCTGCTGCATGCCTTCCACCAGGGCGTCAGTGGTCTTCTCGTCATAGCTCGGCTTGAAGGAGGTCGAGAGCCACAGCCCGAAGCTCCACTCAGGCGGAAGGGCCGGACGTCCCGTCAGTTGTGTATAGACGTCAATGATGTCCTCAGGCGTCCTGCCGTAGATGACGTGAAAACGAAGCTGTTCTCCCGGAACAGAGAAGCCGACATACTCCACTTTTTCAGAATTGATCTCGTAGGAGACCTGTCCTGTATGGTCTACAAACACCCCATAATGCTCCGAGGTCATGTAGAATGGGATATTCTTATAGCTGACAGAGCTGGAGGTCCCGCCGTCCTCATTCCACATATCCACCACCTGCCCGTTCTTGACAAATGGTGTGAAGCGCTCCCCGAGACCGTAGACGGTCTCTCCAGGCTTGACCGACAATTCTGCTTCCATATAGGGCGCATAGTCCTGAGCGAAATAATCCGGAACCATGTTCAGCTTAGCCGGCTGTTTATTCACCCTGAAGTAGGCGAGATTGCGGAAACCACAGGAGGTCAGCAGTCTTCCATCTGCCTCAAACCGGATATTCCAATCCTTCCGGCTCACGCGTACCTTCATGTTCCCTGCCGTGAGAACCGTCTCGTCCTCCAGCTCCTCTACCTCAACGTCGTCCGGTTCTGTATGCAGTTCAAAGCGGGGTTCCTTCTCGTCATACGCCATGAAATGAAAAGCCCTCACCTCAATGTCGTTGTGAGAACTGCTGACGATATCGACATACAGCACGGTGATATCCAGTGCGTCCGCCCGGCTTCTGATCGGCCGCTCCGGCGCCGCAATCCGGATTCCATGCGGAATCCGTTCGATGGCATATGCCTGCGATGCATAGCTTGCCTGTACACTCTCCTTGCGGAGCCAGTACCCTTCGGTAAACTTCATGATGTCTTCTCCTCTGTCTCTGTCTCCTGAATGGCTCTGCCCGGTCATCCACACGCGGCATTTCTCTTCCCATGTCCGCTCCTGCTGATGCATGCTGCAGCCTTGTCATCGGCTGTCCGGCAGTCTCACATTCTCACATATGAGTCTGTTATGCCGCAGACAGGCATAGGTCCTGTCTGCGGCAATTGAAATACTTTTCTGTATATTTACTGTGCGTTTGGTCCGTCGATCGCCGCGCACTGCTCGTCGATCGTCTTGATGGTGTCTTCCTTCGATGTCGTTCCTGCAATGTAGGACTGCATCGCCTCACCGAAGACCTGGTGGAAGGAATCCGTGGAATCGACAATCGCCAGTTCACCGGAACCCTTCTCATCAGCAAGCTTCTTGCCCTGCTCGATGATCACAAAATCGGATGCCTTGTCTGACTTGACAGGCGGGACAACCCCTGCCACATCTGTGAACCATGCCTGGCCTTCATCAGAAGTATACCACCAGTTGATGAAGTTCAGAACAGCCTGGAGATTCTTGGAATCCTTGTTGATTCTCAGTGCCTGGTCAGACCCGGAAATCACCTGTGCATCTTCCGCCTTGTCGTCTACCGGATATCCTGCAAATCCGATCTTCAGATCCGGGTTGATCTTTTTCAGGTCCGCTTCGACCCATGCGCCCTGTCCAAGCATGAAGGCAACCTTTCCGGAAGCAAATGCCTGCTCTTCACCGGCAAGATCTGTCTCAAGCGGCTTGTCATCCCCGTTCTTGACGACATAATCGATGAAGTCAAAGAAGTTGTCACAGGCGATCGGATAATCCTTGATGGACTTCTCTCCCTTCTGGATCGAAGCGACCAGGTCAGCCGCGCTGATTCCGGCAGCCTTTGCCGCAGCATCGACAAAGTGCTGTGCAACATGCTTATAAACCCACCATTCCATGAATCCAGTTGTGAACGGTGTGTATCCTGCACTCTTGATCTTGTCGCAAGCAGCCTTCAGTTCCTCCGTTGTCTCCGGAACCTTGTCAACACC
>CADBZI010000082.1 GCA_902799015.1 uncultured Lachnospiraceae bacterium
CACCTGCAGTCCTGACAACGCTCTGATCTCTGCGTAGACACCGTCCGGGATGTACGGTCGAAAATACCTTCCGTCTTTTACCAGACCAGCGATCACTTTTGGATCCTTGCGGTCGTTCTTGGACGGGTTGTTGTCATCCAGTTCCTTCGATTTCTTGACATGATGGGGATTCACATGCACCGGGATCATCCCGTTGTCCTGCAGGAACTTCCCCAGGTTGAACCAGTAATGGCCTGTCGGCTCCATGCCTGGTATTACCTTGTCCATCCCGTGCTTTTCCTTCAGTTCCATGATCCAGGCTCGGAACGTCTCGAACCCTTCCTCTGTATTGCTGAATTCCAGCGGCTTTCTGGAGAATTCATATCCCCGCCAGTTGAATGCCCGTGCGAAGTGTGTTTCACTCCCTACATCGATGCCAAGGATCAAAGTTTTTTCCGTAATAGCTGCAATCTTTGCGTTCTGTGTGGTAGACTTCATATCAGATACCTCTCTTGTAATGGATTTGCTAACTGTCGTGGGATATTCATTCAAATCATGAAAATAACAGGTATCAAGTAATCTGCTGTACTTTAATGCATGTTCCGAATCTAACGTACCACGCAGATCCCCCGTTGCTTCAATGAACGCTTTTCTATCAGGATAGCGAAGTCCTATACGCTCATATTCTTCAGTATCATCGCTAATACAGAGGTATAAAAGATCTAGAACGGGAACAAACATATCGCTTTTGCCCCGAATTGCAATATCTCGTATGACCTGTTGAACCATAGGATGTATCCTTGTTCGTTTTTCATCCTCGACCACTGCCTTTAAGATTCGAGGATTCTTATATCGAGTAAGCGAAAACACATATACTTCCGACAAGAATTTTCCAAGAGTCTCTTTAGTGTTCAGGATTTCGAACTCGTCCTTATACACCTGCGGAATCGTTTCGTCAGCCTTAATTATCTGCCACAGATCATAAAGCACATCATTATCAAAACAGCTCTCAGCTATTGAACATGAAATCAGCGTCCGCAGCACTACGTTCGATGATATCCTCAAGAATCTGTCTCTTGCCTTCGATCTCATCGAGGATTGCGGCAGAACTTATCGAAAAGCGAACGATAATATTAAAAAACTCATGTGTCAAGCTATATTCAAGAGAATCTGGATACATGAGGACGGGACAGTAACTACAGAATTTACTGACATATATAAGAATATCGTCGGCCCAATTGAGCATGATTTGATTAATCAGAACACGAAATCAGCGTCTGCCGAAGCAGACGCTGATTCTATCCACAAGTTACTCAAATCCTACTCAAATTTTTTTGGGCAGGGTTTGAATAACGAACTTTTGGTGGACCTGGCGGGAATCGAACCCGCGTCCGAAAGCTCCTCCATCAAGGCATCTCCCATCACAGCTGCTTGTTTCCATTCCCTCGCTTAAGCGGCAGGCAGCAGCCTCATAAGCTCAGTAGCTTCATGTTACGCCCGCGGACGCAAAGCTTAATCCGTGTCGTTTCCCGTAATCATGACGCCGGTGACCGGGAGTACGGGTACAACCGGGCCGACGAGCGACACTCAGGCCGCTACTGCAACAGTATTGTTGTCAGCGTTTAAATTTAAGTTCTGGTTGATACGCGGTCCAGCCCGCGGATGGCTTCCTCGACTTCAAAACCCCCGTCGAAACCAGTACAAGCCCGGAAATGTTTTGCAAATCGCATCATAGCACAAAGTGAACCGGAATGTCAAAAGAAGAACGAAAGAAACTTGACATCATATGGCGGCAAACAGCCGGAGAACCGGACTTCCTGTCCCGATCCTCCGGCTGTTAAGATGGCCTTACGCAATCGCCACGGCAGCAGTCGTTTCAGTCTCGCTTCACCTCTTCCTCCTGCCGCACATGATGCGCATCACTTCTGCCTGAAAGCCCTTCCGCCTCCCGAGGGTGCGCTCTGTCCCTTCGGCACGAGCTGGATCTGGATTCCTTCCAGACGGTAGGCATATCCTGCCGTGCCAGCTGACGCTCCGTTTTTCGCCCAGCCCATCCAGCCGAAATGCTGCGCGTGAACCCGGTAGTAAACGTCAAACTCATTTGCCAATGCACCCGTCAGTTTCATCTGGATCGCCTCCAGACGCTTCGACTGCCCGATTGTGCCGGACAGAGCACCGTCCGCGACCCATCTCTGCCATCCATACGTCTGCACATGGGTCTTGTATGTGATGCCGCCGCTGACGTCACTCCCGGAGGTGCGGATCTTGATCCCTTCGAGACGGAGGCTTTGCCCGACTGTTCCGGAAATGGCTCCGCTGCTGACTTCTGCCTGCCAGCCCTGTTTCTGCACATGTGTCTGATAATAGATCTTCGGCATCGCGCGATACGGTGTCGCTGTGCTTCCGGGTGCCTTGCCACCCTTCGGCACGATTTGAATCTGGATTCCCTCCAGACGATAGGAATATCCCGCTGTGCCGGCAGACGCGCCGTTCTTCGCCCAGCCCATCCAGCCGAAATGCTGCGCATGAACCCGGTAGTAAACATCAAACTCATTTGCCAGCTCGCCGGTAAGCTTGATCTGGATCGCTTCCAGACGCTTCGACTCTCCGGTCGTGCCGGACAGGGCATCGTCCGTCACCCAGTTCTGCCAGCCATACGTCTGCACATGAGTCTTATACGTTATGCCTCCGCTGACGTCACTCCCGGAGGTACGGATCTTAATTCCTTCGAGTCGGAGACTCTTCCCGACCGTCCCGGAAACGGCTCCGTTACTGACTTCTTCCTGCCAGCCCTGACTCTGCACATGCGTCTGATAGGAGACGGTCGGCATCGAACGATACGGTGTCGCTGTGCTTCCGGGCGCTTCACCACCTTTCTTCACGAGCCGGATCTGAATACCTTCCAGACAATACGAATAGCCGGAAGTGCCGGCGGCCTCTCCGTCTTTTGCCCAGTCCATCCAGCCGAAATGCTCCGCGTGAACCCGGTAGTAGACGTCATACTGCTTCTCCAGATCATCCTTCAGACGGATGCGGATCGCCTCAAGATGTTTCGACTGTCCGACCGTACCCGAATCGGCTCCGTCGGATACCCAGTTATTCCACCCGTCCTGCTGCACAAGCGTCTGGTATTTAACGCCGCCGGAAGAGCCGCCTTCCACCTTGATCCGGATCGCATCCAGCTGAAGCGCCTGTCCGGTCGTGCCGGCTGTCTCCCCGTCGGAAACCAGATTCTGCCAGCCGATCGACTGGACATGTGTCTGGTATTCCACCTTCGGCTCTTTCTCCGTGTCCAGCGTCCAGGTCGCTAACAAGTACAGATCTTTTGTCGGAATATAAGAAGCAGCTTCATCCGCACTGATCTCAGGTGTTTTCGCTATGAAGTTGTTGAAGTCTATACTCCATCCCGCCAGTGAATAGCCTTTGCGATAAGGCGTCGGCGGTTCTCCGATCGTGTCTCCTTTCAGAACTCCCCGGTATATATAATCGGCCTCTTTGTTGTCATCCATGGACCAGCTGCCTCCAGTCGGGTCAAAATAAATTTTCCACCCTTCTTTCAAGACAGCATATAAAGACATGTCGCTGGCCGGAATGTAATCTATCAGTTCTTCCGCTTTGATCTCGGGTTCTGTTGCGTTCGGATCCGTGCTCCATCCAATACAGATGCAATTCTCCTTTGCTCGCCTGTTAGCTAAGTCGTCTCCTACAGAACAACCTTTCATAACCTCAACGACATAAGGATCATTATCTGTCTCATAGTTCGGATAGAACGTGATAGTCCATGCATCTTTCCATACCGCGTACAGGGTCACATCACTTGCAGGAACAAATGTTTTTAAATCCTTGATATCCGGCTCTTTCGCATTCCGATCCGTACTCCATCCTGCAAATGCGAGCCCGGAACGGTCAGGGTGAAAATATCGTGACGCAGTATCCCCCTTTGCAACAGTAAAGGGTATCGTTCCCGTTTTCGATTCTTCACCCCAATAACCACCGTTCGGATCAAGCGTCACCGTCCAGGCTTCTTTCCAGACTGCGTACAGAGTCACATCACCTGTCGGTACATACTGGCTAAGATCCGTGATCTCCGGTTCTTCTGCGTTCCGATTATCATCATAACTCTTCCCTTTGGCAACTGCGAAAGACAGAGGATCCGTTTCTGTTACATTACCATACCAGTACCCGCCGTTCGGATCACACGTCACCGTCCAGGCTTCTTTCCAGACTGCGTACAACGTCACATCGCCGGTCGGTACATAATTGCCTTGATTGCTGAACTCCGGCTCTTGTGCATCCTTGTCCGTACTCCATCCGACTACTGCATATCCTTTTCGATATAGAAGATAACCAAAGTAAAGCCTGTCTCCTTTGGCAATTGCGATAGCCGAGGGTTCCGTGTCCGTAAGATTTCCTGGCCAGCTCCCGCCGTTCGGATCCAACGTCACCGTCCAGGCTTCTTTCCAGACTGCGTACAATGTCACATCGCTGGTCGGTACATACTGCCAAAGAGCCGTGATCTCCGGTTCTTCTGCGTTCCGGTCTGTGCTCCAGCCGGCCACTGCAAAGCCTTTGCGATTCCGGTCTGTGCTCCAGCCGGCCACTGCAAAGCCTTTGCGAACTGGATTGCCAAAATCATCTGCAGGATTCCCTTTTTTAATTGCCGCAGTCCTGGGATCCGATTCCGTGCTATCCTCGTCCCAGTTTCCGCCGTTCGGATCATACGTCACCGTCCAGGCTTCTTTCCAGACTGCGTACAGAGTCACATCACCTGTCGGTACATACTGGCTAAGATCCGTGATCTCCGGTTCTTCTGCGTTCCG
>CADBZI010000083.1 GCA_902799015.1 uncultured Lachnospiraceae bacterium
CCGGACATTTCCGCCATCATCTCGGACATGTTTTTGAGGGTCGGAGGCCTGTGGGCCATCTGGGAGGCCACTGCATCCTGATGAAGCTGCTCAGGAGTGATACCAAAGTGCTCCATCATCTGGTTCGTCACGAGAGTCGAGGCGTTGTGATGCCGGGAGTCGCTGACATCGATGCGGTAGACCACCGCGATATCCTCGATGGTCTTATGCGGGATCTGCTCCAGCTTTTCCTTATTCGGTTCCACCGGGATGACCTGCATCATGAGGTTTCCCTTCACGTTCCCGTACTCGGTGAACTGCTTCGTATCTACCTGCGGGATCTGCTCGATCGCCTTATCCAGGCCGGAAAGGAACTCACTCATCACAGCCGCCAGGCGCTTCGGGTTCTCAACCACCTGGTCGTGGAGGTCATGCAGATTCATGGTCACGGCCGCATTCTGTCCTTCGGGCCTTACGGAGAGCCCTACATAGGACTCTCCCTGCAGCTTTTCCACCTTCTGGATGGTCACATCAGCTTCCGGATGGCGGGTCTTCGCCGCATCCTTAGCGATATCCAGGAAATCTTCGTAGCTCATCGCCATAGTCAGGCACCTCCTTAGTCAAAGCAGAAGGCGGAAACTTCGCCTTCGCGGGTCTTGATGGTCGTGGAATGCTCCTCAAAATAACGGGCCGCCGCATAGAGCTGCCTGGCGTTGGGGCTCACCACTTCGCCGGCTTCCTCATCGATGCCGAAGATCACGGCCGGAGCCTTGTAATAGATCTTGTTGCCGCGCTTTAAGGGCTTCTTCTCCGCGATGGTGTAATAGAGGTCCTCGGTGCCCGGGATCGGATGCATGTCATAGGTCCCTGTCTGGCCGGCGAAGATATCGCCGATCTCCTCGGCAAGCTCATCCATGGTCATGATGGTGTTGTCACCGTCGGGACGGGCCACCAGGACCATCGTGCCGTAGGTGGGACCGCAGTCACCGCTGTAGGGGCAGTTCTTGCACTCGTCCTCATCTTCTTCGTCATCCTCAGCTTCTGCCTCCATGAGGCCGACCAGGAAGGCAGCCTTTGCGACCATGACGGAGCAGTCCATCAGCATACCGGAGGCCTGGAGCAGGATGTCTGCCGGGGAATCCTCCTCGGTGTCGATCTCAAACTCGATCTCGGGATAATGGTTCTCCTTGCGCTGTTCCTTCATCATCTGTTCGAAAGCCTTCAGGTCGTTGGTGAGGTTCTTCATCTTGTTGGTGTTCTCCATAGGTTTCATTTCTCCTTTGTCTGATTGATTTTTGGGTAAAAGAAAACGCCTCTGAGGAATCTCAAAGACGCCGGCTGTAGGGCTCGTATTCAATTGTGATCTGTAGATTTGACAGACAGTGTCTGTTAAATTCAACGTTCCTGGTCGCGCTGGCGTTTCTTCTGCCACTGTTCCAGGAGCTTGATAATGGTATCCTGCATCTGTTTGGGGGAATAGGACTTCGGGAAGTACTTCCGGAGCTGTTCACTCTTGAAAGCCACCCGTTCCAGATCTCCCTTTTTGACTTCTCCCAGGATATCCTGCATGGCTTCCAAAGTGCATCCGCCTTCCTGGCTGAGCTTCTTCAGCCGTTGTGCCTGGGAGAGAGACGGAGCTGCCTGGGTGAAATCCATGGCTTCGATGACGTGCTGTTGCTCCTCGGGAGTCAGGTACGAGAGTTCGACGGCCGGGTTGAAAGAGATCTGCTTTTGATCGACCATATCCAGAAGCTCCGGGATCAGGTTGGTCAGGCGGATAAAGCGCTGTATCTGGCGCTGGCTTTCCCCAATCTGATCCGACATTTCACCAACTGAGGTCTGCCCCTGCAACTTCTCGCCAAGTTGGCGAGAAGTTAAATCTCCCTGCAAGTCTGTCCTTTCTCCCTGATGTTTCATGGCTTCCAACTTCATCTTATAAGCGAAAGCCCGTTCACTTGGCAGGATGCTTTCCCTCTGCAGGTTGGAATCGACCATCAGCACGGTCGCGGCGTCATCATCCATATCCCGGACAATCACTGGCACTTCGGTAAGTCCGGCAGCCTCAGCCGCATGGGCTCTGCGGTGACCGGAGATGATCTCATAGCCGCCATCTTCAAGCGGTCTTGCAATCAGCGGAGTCAGGACACCGAACTGTGCGATACTTTCGGTAGTTCTCAGCATTGCTTCGTCATCGACCACCTTGAATGGATGGTTTTTGAACGGTACCAGTTCACTGATAGGGATCTTCTGTACCTTTTCCAGCTGACTGTCGGCGCGGCTCTCATCAGTCTCAAATATATCATCGTAGCTGCTCAAGCTGATGTTTGCGCCTTTTCTCGGCATTATGCATCACCTCCTTCGTGAGCGTCTGATAGGCTTCAGCCACCTTTCCCTTCGGATCGTGGGCGAAGATACTCTTTCCTTCAGCGGAAATCTCGGCAGCACGGACAGACCTTGGAATATCCGTGCCATAAACTTTGATTTTTCCGCCGTAGGTGTCCCGGATCAGCTGGGAAATGTCCTTCGCATCATTGGTCCTGGCATCCACCATGGTTAAGAGGATCCCTTCGATCCTGAGTTTCGGATTGATCTGTCGGCGGACCTTGTTGATGGTATTCAGGAGTTGCTCCAGACCTTTCGCGGACAGGTAGTTTGCCTGCACCGGGATAATGGCCTGGTCCGCAGCCGCAAGGGCATTTACTGTTAGCATTCCCAGAGACGGCATACAGTCAAGGAGAATGAAGTCATAGTCCTTCTTTACCGTATCCAGGTACTGCTTCAGGATGGTTTCCCGGCTCATGGCAGTGACCAGTGAGACCTCCGTTCCGGCGAGAGCGATGTTTGCGGGTACCAGGTCCACGCCTTCCGGGTGATGAAGGATTCCTTCTCCCGGCTCGATCGGCTTATCCTGAATGACCTTTGCCATAAGATCGGAGAGCGTTACAGGCAGGTCATCCGGCCTGGGATAACCCAGCGCGACCGTCAGGCTCGCCTGCGGATCCGTATCCACGAGAAGGACTTTCTTACCCTCCATAGCCAGCCCGACACCCAGGTTTTCACAGGTGGTGGTCTTGCCCGTGCCGCCTTTCTGGTTAGTTACTGCCGTAATCACGGCCTTATTCGACAATAGTGATCACCTCCTTCTCATGGGTTTCCGTACAAGTCATGGTTTACTTTGGCTGAATAATAGGAACTGATGGTCCCGGGAGCATTGTAGAGTGCTGCCAGCAGGTACTGCTTAATGTTGCGGACATCGGTGGTGTTCTCCTTGAGGCAGTCCAGAACATACTGGATATGACTGGAATCCAGCTTTATGAAACGGCTCTTCACCACGTCCCTGGGCCTGTCGTCACTGGCAATGCGGATATATTCCCTTTTCGTGCAGACGGTATCGACCAGCAGATCCAGTATTTCCTGCAGGGTCTCCCGGTCGTAGGGATACTGCTGAAGCAGGTAATCAAACTCCAGAGCATCTCTGAAATAGCTCTCATAGGACCGGCGTTCCGCCATCCCATCCGCATCCCTTCCCGGATAGATAGGATTCTCTGTATAACTCAGATCAGTATCATTATTATCTTTATAACTTCCCCGTGATTTTAACGATTCTTGATTCGTTGTTTTCACGACTCCAGAATCGTGATTTTCACGAGTCTTGAA
>CADBZI010000084.1 GCA_902799015.1 uncultured Lachnospiraceae bacterium
TGATGTTCCAAAGTACCTCTGCTTCTTCAAGGCCCGGGATGCCGACGCCATGACAGCCGCATTCAATGCCTATTCCGCAGAAGTCCTGAAAAGGCAGAAGGCTCCAAGTGTGCTGAAGCAGCTGGCAAAGCTGAAAGCCTATGTGAAGGCGCTTCCGGTCAAGACCAGGACAAAGGAGAAAGAGAGGGATCTGAATCGATGAAGGTAGATACAAAACGCCTGAAGAAGACCATGATCCTCTCCCTTCCTTACCTCATCTTCGGCCTCATCTGTACGAATATCGGTGAGGCCTGGAGACTGGCGGAGGGCACAGATTATTCCGCAAAGGTGCTTTCCTTCTTTTCGACAATTGGTATAGCTTTCGGGAATCCCCTGCCGAGCTTCTATCCGGTGGATCTTCTTGTCGGTCTGATTGGCGGAGCAGGTCTGAGGCTTGCCGTATTCATCAAGAGTCAGAACAAGAAGAATTATAAGCATAACGTGGAGTATGGGTCAGCCCGCTGGGGAACCCATGCGGACATCGAGCCATTCATGGATCCGAAGTTCGAGAACAACGTGATCCTCACCCGGACCGAACGGCTGATGATGAGCAACCGGCCGAAGAATCCGGCCAATGCCCGAAATAAGAATGTCCTGATCGTCGGCGGATCTGGCAGCGGCAAGACCCGTTTCTGGATCAAGCCCAACCTGCTCCAGCTCCACAGTTCCTACGTTCTGACTGACCCGAAAGGTACGACCCTGATTGAGGTCGGGCACGCTTTTGTAAGAGCAAAGTACCGAATCAAGATCTTCAATACGATCAATTTCCGGAAGTCAATGCACTATAATCCTTTCGCCTATGTGCACAGTGAAAAGGATATCCTGAAGCTGGTCACGACGCTCATGGCAAACACGAAGGGCGAAGGAAAGGGAAGCGATCCGTTCTGGGATAAGGCGGAAACCCTGTTGTACTGTGCCCTGATCGGCTATATCCACTATGAGGCGCCGGTCGAGGAGCAGAACTTTGCTACCCTGATCGAGTTCATCAACGCCATGAAGGTCCGCGAGGATGACGAAGAGTACCAGAATCCGGTGGACCTGATGTTTGAGGCGCTGAAGAAAAAGAACCCAGATCACTTTGCAGTCCGTCAATATGCCAAGTTTAAATTGGCTGCCGGTGACGCTACTATTTGAGAACAACCTAATCAATTACATATCGAAACACCTGAGAATCGCCGATATGTAACTGCTTAGGCGGTTCTCTTCATTTTTGAGAATTTGCTTAAGCCGAAGGAAGGAGGAAGCGATGAAACATCAGCAAAAATACGTGGCTCTGTATGAGCGTTTGAGCCATGATGATGAACAGCTCGGTGAGTCCAACAGTATCTCTCACCAGAAAGAAATGCTCGAAGAATATGCCAGAAACCATGGCATAACCAACTACCGCCATTTCACCGACGACGGGATCTCCGGCACTCGCTTCGACCGCCCTGGCTTTCTTGCCATGATGGAGCAGGTCAAGCAAGGCAACATCTCCCAGATCTGCATCAAGGACATGAGCCGCATGGGCCGTGACTACCTGCAGGTCGGTCAGCTTATGGAAATGCTCCGCCAGAAAGGCGTGATGCTCGTTGCCATCAATGACGGCGTAGATACTTCCAAGGGAGACGATGACTTTGTGCCGTTCCGAAACATCATGAATGAATGGTACGCCAAAGACACCAGTAAGAAGATCAAGTCCGTCTTTCAGGCAAAGGGCAGATCCGGCAAGCACGTAGCAAGCAATCCGCCATATGGTTACTTCAAGAGTAAAGACGATCCGAACCAGTGGGTCGTGGACGAGGAAGCTGCGAAGATCATCCGCAGGATCTTTCAAATGACTCTGGAAGGCCTCGGTCCTTATCAGATCACACAGATCCTGAAGAATGAGCAAGTCCCGATTCCGGCTATCCACATGAGTAAGTTCGGAGTCGGGAACCATCGCGGCAGAGAGATCAAAGATCCCTATAACTGGTCAAGCGCGACCGTGGTCGGCATTCTGGAACGCCGCGAGTATCTTGGCCATACCGTGAACTTTAAGACCAGAAAGCACTTCAAGGACTCACACAGCCACTATGTGGACGATGATCTCTGGGTGATCTTTGAGGATACACAAGACGCTATCATCGATCAGGAGACATTCGATCTGGTTCAGAAGATCCGAAGCAACGTGACCAGATGGCCGAACGGATGGGGCCCCGCTCATCCGCTGACCGGACTTGTTTACTGCGCTGACTGCGGCGGCAAGCTCTACTGCCACAGGACCGACAACGGAAAGCGGGTCGATAAGTTCACCTGCGGCAACTATCCTTCAAAGAAGTGTAAGTCTGGTCACAGGATTGACGGCAACGACCTGCTTCAGGCCGTTGGCCGCACGCTGAAGGCAGTCCATGATTATATTCAAGTAGATAATAGCCAGTTCATCCGGACCGTGGAAGAATCGCTTACCAGTCAACAGACACAGGACGTGAAGACTCAGAAAAAGCGGCTTGCTGAGTGTCAGCACAGGGCACAGGAACTGGAAACGCTTCTCTGCAAGATCTATGAGGACAATATTCTTGGGAAACTGCCGGACAAGCGGTATCAGATGCTCAGTAACCAATATGAGCGCGAAAGCACGGCTCTTGAACAGGAAATCAGCAAGTTATCCACATCTATCGCAAGTTACACCGACGGTACCAGTGAAGCGAAGAAGTTCATGGCACTGATCAACAAGTATCAGGACTTCGAGAACCTGACTGCCGCCATGTTGAATGAGCTGATCGACAAGATCGTTGTCTATGAACGTGACCGTAAGGGAAGCATCCAGACCACACAGCAGGTCGATATCTACTTTTCTTTCATCGGGAACTTTGTCCCGCCTGCGGAGTCTGTCGATCCGGAAGTGGCCGCCGCTCAGGAAGAGGAACGCCGCAAGATCGAGGAAAGAAAGGATCGTCTGCATCAGAACTACCTACGCAGGAAAGCCAACGGCTCACAGCAGAAATGGGAAGAAAAGTACAAGCCGATCAGGGAAGCGAAGAAGGCGAAGCAAAAGGCGGAGCTTGACGCTACAAGCGCGAAGTACACCAGGTCCCAGTATTATGATATGCGGCTCGTTACCAGAACGGAAGCAGATATGCCGGAAGGGATGCTCGGATATGATACCGATGAAGTGGTCCGCAAGGCGAATGCTGCGAAAGACGAGAAGGAGGCAGTGGCGATATGAGGATTATCCGGTTTCTTTTGAAGATGGTGGTCTTTCCGATCATGCTGATCGTGACCGTGATTCAGTGGTTCGGAGCCTTTATCATTGGATTCTCTTCCGCAGTCTTCAATGTCCTTGCCGGACTGTTCCTTCTGGTGGCTGTCCTGTCGTATTTCCCTTCCATCATTGTTTTCCCAGAAATGATCCCAGTAGTGAGGACTATCCAAAGTAAAGTCAAAAGGAACATCTATCATAACCCAATGATGAACAAGGACATCTGGCTCCATCATCACCCTCAACTGTAAAACGAGATGCAACCCCTCTCGTTCTGGCCTGAGGCCATAGTGGTTACTAATCGAATACCTGCCGGGAGGTTGCATCCCGGCTTGCAA
>CADBZI010000085.1:0-3409 GCA_902799015.1 uncultured Lachnospiraceae bacterium
GTAACTCAGAGTTAGACCGATACTTTCTTGTCTGTCGTATTGATAATCACGGCATTCTTGGAATCTGTCGGTCTTTTATTTTACCTGGCATTAAATCTTTTAGGCCGATATCGGCCTAATGTATTCAGTGCGCATTAACAGGGGGTGACGGATGAAGAGAATAAAGATTCCAACAATGATTATGGTGATGATCATGGCTTTTGCAGCGATGCTTACTTCCGGATCCCAGAAGCTGCCGATATCTCCGGTGTATTGTCAGGAAGAAAGTCCTGATGACAAAGAGGAGAGAGAGCAGGAGGTATCTTCTGCCTTTGAACTGATTAACCAGATGCGTGAAGCGGTTGGGCTTGAGGTGTTTGGATGGAGTAAACGTCTTGCATCAGATGCAAAGACCAGGGCGATGGAAGCTTCACGGCTGTTTTCTCATACGAGGCCGGATGGCAGTAAATGGTATGAAGTAGACAGCGAGCATGTGTATGGTGAAAATCTCGCCTGCAACTATTTTAACTATAACGAGCTGATTCTGGCATGGATGCGGAATCCGGCTCATTTTGCAAACCTGACGTCTGCGTTCAGGAATGTCGGAATCTCCGTTTATTATACGGATGCCGGCGAATGTTTCTGGGCCATGGAGCTCGGATATTAGAAGGAGGTCACGGGATTATGGCGGCTTATATATCCGTTCCCAGGGATCTCACCAGGGTCAAGTCAAAGGTAATGTTCAACCTGACAAAACGTCAGCTGATCTGTTTTTCCATCGGGGCACTGCTCGGTGTTCCGACCTATTTTCTCTTGAAGAAAACCGGGAATACTTCGCTTGCTGCGATGGGCATGATCGTGATCATGCTGCCGTTATTCTTTCTAGCCATGTATGAGAGAGACGGGCAGCCTCTGGAAGTGATCCTGAAACAGATCATCGATGCGACATTTATCCGGCCGCGGGTGAGGCCCTATAAAACAGACAACTATTATGAGGCGCTGATGCGGCAGTATCAGGCAGAAACGGAGGTAAACAAGATTGTTTCTCGGGCAGAAAAACAAGCAGGCAGACCTGCAGCTTCCGAAGAACCTTTCGAGAAAAGAAAGAAAAGAAATAAGAAAGGTCATCGAAAGAGCAAGGAAGAACGACGGCATACCCAGAACCGCGCAGCAGTCCATTCCGTTTCAGAGAATGTTTCCGGACGGGATCTGCCGGGTAAGAGATAACTATTATACAAAGACGATTCAGTTTCAGGATATCAACTACCAGCTGGCTCAGCAGGAGGATAAGACAGCAATCTTTGAGGAATGGTGTTCGTTCCTGAACTTTTTCGACAGCTCCGTAAACTTTGAGCTGTCTTTTGTAAACATGTCGACGGATGCGGCGGATTTTGACAAGCACATCCGCATTCGTCACCGGTTCGATAACTACGATGACGTCCGTGATGAGTATTCCGGCATGCTGCAGACACAGATGGCCCAGGGAAACAACGGCCTTACAAAGACGAAGTACCTGACCTTCGGTATCGAGGCGGTGTCCATGAAGCAGGCAAAACCGAGGCTTTCTCATATCCAGACAGATGTAATCAACAACTTCCGGCGTCTTGGAGTGAAGACGAAGGTGCTGAACGGCGCTGAGAGACTGAAGCTCATGCACAACATGTTCCACATGGGAGATAACGAGAAGTTCACGTTTGACTGGAAGTGGCTCCCCGGGTCCGGATTGTCGGTGAAGGATTTCATCGCTCCGGACTCCTTTGTTTTCAAGGGTGGCAGGCAGTTTAAGATGGGGACCTTTGACGGTGCCATGAGCTATCTGCAGATCATTCCTCCCAGATCGTTACGATGCATATACAGTCAGTTGATCAGAACAAGGCGATCAAGACGGTAAAGCACACGATCACAGAACTGGACCGCTCCAAGATCGAGGAGCAGAAGAAAGCGGTCCGTGCCGGGTACGACATGGACATCATCCCCTCTGATCTTGCAACCTACGGGAAGGATGCGAAGGCACTGCTTCAGGAACTGCAGAATCAGAACGAGAGGATGTTCCTGGTCACGTTTCTTGTGATGAATACCGGGAAAACAAAACAGGAGCTTGAGAATAACGTATTTCAGGCACAGTCCATCGCCCAGAAGCACAACTGCAACCTGCGTCGTCTGGATTTCCAGCAGGAGCAGGGGCTGATGTCCAGCCTTCCGCTGGCCCAGAACCTGATCGAGATCAGGAGAGGACTGACGACATCGTCTACGGCGATCTTTGTTCCGTTTACTACGCAGGAGCTGTTTCAGGTCGGCGGAGAATCTCTGTACTATGGCCTGAACGCATTGTCCAACAACCTGATCATGGTAGACAGGAAGCTTTTAAAGAACCCGAACGGACTGATCCTTGGAACTCCCGGTTCCGGTAAGTCTTTCTCAGCCAAGAGGGAAATCACGAACGCTTTCCTGATTACGGATGACGATATCATCATCTGCGACCCGGAGGCGGAGTACACGGCACTGGTCATGCGCTTTAACGGACAGGTGATTCGGATCAGTCCCACCAGTACGCAGTACATCAATCCGATGGATATTAACAGCAATTACAGCGAGGAGGATAATCCGATCGCTTTGAAGTCAGACTTTATTCTTTCCCTCTGCGAGCTGATCGTAGGCGGAAAGGACGGGCTGCAGCCGATTGAAAAGACGGTCATCGACAGATGCGTCCATAAGATCTACCGGAATTATTTCAATGATCCGAGACCGGAGAACATGCCGATTCTGGAGGATCTTTACAATGAGCTGCTCCTGCAGGAGGAAAAAGAAGCAAGACATGTGGCAACAGCACTGGAAATCTATGTAAAGGGTTCCCTGAATCTGTTCAATCACAGGACGAACGTGGATATCGGGAACCGGCTGGTCTGCTATGACATCAAGGAACTGGGCAAGCAGCGGAAGAAGATCGGCATGCTGATTGTTCAGGACCAGGTCTGGGGAAGAGTAACCGCCAACAGGAATGTCGGCAGGGCGACCAGATACTACATGGACGAGTTCCACTTGCTCCTTCGTGAGGAACAGACCGCAGCCTACAGTGTTGAGATCTGGAAGAGATTCAGAAAGTGGGGCGGTATTCCTACCGGTATTACGCAGAACGTAAAGGACCTTTTGGCATCGCGGGAAGTCGAGAACATTTTTGAGAACTCTGACTTTATCTACATGCTTAACCAGGCTGCGGGAGGCAGGGCGATTCTGGCAAAGCAGCTGAACATCTCGCCGCACCAGCTCTCTTATGTGACGCATTCCGGGGAAGGAGAAGGCCTCCTGTTCTACGGAAATGTCATTCTGCCGTTTGTCGACCGCTTCCCGACGGATCTTGAGCTTTACAGGATTATGACGACGAAGCTTTCAGAGGTTACACCGGCAGCTGACAGGAAGGAGTGAGGATGGG
>CADBZI010000085.1:3449-7749 GCA_902799015.1 uncultured Lachnospiraceae bacterium
AGCTGAAACGAAGGGATTTCAATGTCCCGCGAAGAGGCTCTGTAAAACCCGAGAAAAAGAGAAGACAGAGGCGTCCCAGTGTCCCGGAGAGGGCAAAACCTGAAGCAAAGAAAGGCGCTGAAGGGAAGGAAGTCATCTCTGAAGCTGTGGATGACTTTTCGGGAAAAGGGCTTAACGAGGGCGGGATAAATCAGGGAGGGGTAAGCGGCCTGCAGTTTTCAAGGAGCCGAAAGGGAAGATCGACGCCGGCATCGAGACGGGCAGCACAGCTGAAGATTTCTGCACCGGCAGCTGCGGCATCCGCAAAACTCCACCATGAAGTCGACAGGAATAACGATGGTAACAGCGGTGTGGAAGCGGCCAATACTGTGACCGCAGTGACAGAAAATACTGCAGCCGTCGCGGCAGACCACTATTTTGGCAGAAAACTGAAGAACAGCAGGGAAATCACAGAGGTAAAGGAGAGTGGGACCGGAACAGCCGGTGACAAGCTCTCCTTTTCTGATGGGGATGGTCCGGGTCTCTCAGACATACCGGATAGGCAAGGTGCTGAAGTCAGAACCGGTAGAAGAGCATCTTCTGCGAATACAGAAGGCATAAAAACATCTTCCGCAGAGAAGGATGCGGCTTCATCCAATCCGCTCTCCCGGTGGCGTCAGCGGCAGAACATCAAAAAGCAGTATGAAGCGGCAGCAAGAAGTGAAACAGCAGCGACAGAGGGCGCGGAAGGCATGGCGACAGGCTTGAGGTCATTGTCTGAAGGCCTGAAAAACATGTTTTCAAATGCAGGAGCCTATATTGCCGAGCATGCTCATCTCTTCATAATCGTTGGCGTTGTCGGTCTTCTGCTGACGGCAGTGATAGGGGCAGCGTCTTCCTGTTCGATGATGATCGGCGGCAGCGGCAACAGCGTAGTCGCCACTTCCTATACAGCTGAGGATGAGGACATCCTTGGCGCGGAGGAAGATTACAGGGACATGGAAGACGAACTGAGGGAGGAGATCAGCTCCGTTGAATCCGATAATCCCGGATATGACGAATACAACTATCAATTGGATGAAATCGGGCATAACCCGTATGAACTGGCGACACTTCTTACGATCCTTTTCGAGGATTACCGGCGCAGCGAGGTCCAGGAAATGCTGGAGACCATTTTCAAGGCTCAGTATGAACTGACCTATGATCCGAAGACCGAAATCCGGACGAGGGAGGTGGAGAAGACCGGTACCAGGGAAGTGCTCAACGAAGAGACCGGGCAGATCGAGGAAGAGGAATATACCTACACGGATACAGAGGAGTATGAGTACAAGATCCTGAACACCATACTGGTAAACCACCAGCTGATGAAGGTGATCCGGGAGATGGAGCTTCCGGAGGATAAGATGCAGCGCTTTGAGATCATCCTGGCGCTGAAGGGAAACAGGGCATACCTCTTCGGAGATGACATCTACGCAAATATCGACGCGGATGCGGAAGGGACGCCTCAGAATCCCTATCTCGACTACCAGGTGCCGGGTGAAGCCCTTACGGATCTGGAGTTCGCAAAGATGCTGCAGGTCGCAAAGCGGTATCTGGATCATCCTTATGTCTGGGGCGGCTCGACCTTCAACGAAGGCTTCGACTGTTCCGGATATGTCTGCTGGGTGATCAATGAATCCGGTGCGGGACATGTCGGAAGGACGACTGCGGAAGGGCTTAGACAGTGGACTACGCCGATCGCGGCATCGGATCGTAAGCCCGGCGATATCGTGTACTTTGAGAAAACATATAACACGCCGGGGGCAAGCCATGTAGGTATCTATGTCGGCGGCGGAATGATGATTCACTGCGGGAATCCCTGTAAATACAGCAATATCGACAGCGGTTATTTTGCAAATCACATGCTGGGGTACGGACGTATCCCGGAGGAATAGAGAGGAGTATCAATGGCAAAGGCAAACAAGGAAAAACTCCTGGAGGATCTGGAACGGACCAAGGCAAGACGCCTTGAGATCGACAGGAAGATCCAGGAACTGGAACAGAAGATCCTGGACTGTACGAGGCAGGAGATCGTAGGTCTCGTTGAGGAGGCAAACCTTACCCCGGACCAGCTGAAGGTCGTGATCGGCTATGCAAAGCAGGGGAAGTTCGGGATGATCCCCGGGAAGGAGGAAAAGAAGAATGAGGGTTAACGGAAAGCTGGCCTGCGCACTCGTGACGGCGGCCATGGGGTTCGGTGCACTGGCCCCTTCCATGGTCACGTTCGCGAATGTAAATGAACAGGAAGCGGCCGCGGAAGAAACGGCAGAACAGCCGCAGGAGGATGAAGGCTGGATCTATGAGGAAGAGGAACCGGCAGAAGAGCCGATGGGGCCTCTCACTCCGGACGGCAACATGTCGCTGGTAGATGACTATGGAAGTGAGAAGAGCGGGAAACAGTTCATTACGGTGACATCAAAGGACGGCAACTTCTTCTATATCATCATCGACCGTGATGACAAGGGAGAGGAAACAGTGCACTTCCTGAACATGGTCGACGAAGAGGACCTGATGGCTCTGGTGGATGATAACACGGCGGACGAGCTGCAGGCGAAGAAGGACGCAGAGGAAGCGGCAAGGAAGGCTGCTGAGGAGGCGATCAAAGCCCAGCAGGAAAAGGACGCAGAGAAGGAAAAGGATGAAGAGCCGGCAGAAGAAGAGAAAACGAACCCGCTAATGGCACTCCTGCCGCTTCTGATCGTAGGCGGCATCGGAGCAGGAGGATTCTTCCTGTATACCCAGAAAAAGAAGGAGAACACGCAGGGTCAGCGGCCGGATCCGGATGAGGACTATTATGACGACGAGGAGGACGAGAACGAAAACGAGGTCAGCGTCCCGGAGGAAGAGGAAGTCGAATACCTTGATGAGGAGGACTTCTCGGACGACCCGTATGAAGGATGGTGATCTCTTAAGCGTACTGGTTTATTTCATACTGATCATGACACTTGCGGCCTGCCTGTTTATGGCGGGCCGTGAGCTCTTTCAGTATGAGAAGGCAAGGGCGGAATACAGGAAACTGGATGAGCTGATCACAGAGATCCCGGAAGAAACCATATCGAAAGACGAAGAGGAGACCATACAGGAAGAGGTCTGGTGGCCGGAACTGGATATAGATTTTGCAGCCTATGAGGAGATCAATCCCGACTTTGTGGGAATCCTGTATATGCCGCTGTTTGACATGCGGTATCCGATCGCGCTGTCGCAGGATAACCGGGAGTATCTCACAAAGACATTTGAAGGACAGGAGAATGCCTCCGGATGTATCTTCATGGACTATCAGAACAACCGGCGGTTCACGGACCGGAATACTTACCTGTACGGCCACAACATGCGCGACGGGAGTATGTTCGGTAGTTTAAAACGGCTGGTCCGGGAACCTCAGATCTGTGAAGGTGATCCGAAGATTTACATCTATACGCCGGACTACATCCTGGAATACCAGCTGTATGTGGTAGAACTTTCACCTGCAGATGAGAGGCTTCCGAATATCTATTCCGATACCCGGTATGACGAGTACAGGAATCTGATCGTGAGCAGGGCGAGAAGGAGCTGCATCCGATCAGGCTGTATCCGCCGAAGGAAAGGAAAACCTATGGAAGAAACAACAATCATTAATGAACCCATGAGCACGACAGAGTCGGTGAGGGACAGGATCCTGAACATGGGAGATGAGGAATTTGTCATTACAGTGCCGGTCGGCCTGCAGGAAGGAGGCGGCGATGGCAGAGAGTAACGCTGTATATAAACTGGATCAAGTGGCGATCCGCATGGTGAAGGAGCCGCCGCTGTATTCCACGGATCCCATGGATTCGCCGGAAGCGGCGGCAAGGCTCCTTTCAGATTTCCTGCGGGATTATGACAGAGAAGTGTTCTGTGTTGTGGCATTGGACGCGAGGCTTCGGCCGATCAATATCAATATTGCCAGCATGGGGACGCTGAATGCTTCCCTGGTTCACCCAAGAGAGGTGTTCAAGGCGGCGATCCTATCCAATGCTTCAAGCCTGCTTCTGGCTCATAACCATCCGTCAGGAGATCTGACACCATCCAGAGAAGATATCCAGACAACGGACCAGCTTGTTCAGCTTGGGAATCTTCTGCAGATCCCTGTCCACGACCACATCATTGTGGGAGACAGAAATGCGTATTACTCCTTCAAGGAACAATCTATGATGGAGATCAAAAGGCATCCTTACGCGGAGAGACCGGAGGATATCTCTTTCTCCGGGACAGTGGCAGAACCGTCAGCGGCCTATGCGTCAGGAAAAACCTATAACCGGGCAGA
>CADBZI010000086.1 GCA_902799015.1 uncultured Lachnospiraceae bacterium
GAACCGGAAAGAAATCCTTACCGCCGGAGAGCTGAATGACCACCTGTCCGAAGCGTATGAAGAGACATCCGCGATCCGGAAATCCGTAAAGGCTATGGAGCAGAGGACAAGGGTAATTGCCGGAATCCGGAAAGCATACGGCGACTGCCGGGAGACAAAAGAAATCCATGACCAGTACGCAAAGATCGGCTGGAAAGGACGGAAGGAAAAGTTCCGCCAGGAACACGCGGAGGAAATCGCCCGGTTTGAGAAAGCCGGCCGTTTTCTCCGGAAGAACGTGCCGGATGGGAAGATCGACTTCAAGGCGCTGTCCAAAGAGGCGGCGATGCTGGAAAAGGAGCTTGCGACAAAGAACAGGGAGCTTGCACTTGTCCAGAAGGATCTGAACACGCTGAAGGACATCCGGTATTTCGTGAAGGAGCTGCTTCCGGAGCTTTCGCCGGATGAGAATACGCAGACAACGGAGAAGCGGTCAATCCGTGAACGGCTGGATGAGAACCGCCGCGTCATTCAGGAAAGCGAAGCACAGCGCGGATGTACAAAGACAGAAAAATCGAAAGGAAAGGAACAGAAAATATGACAAAACAGGGGAAACGCTATTACTGGCTGAAGCTCCATGAGAATTTCTTCAGACAGGCGGTGATCCGGTTTCTCCGGAAGATGCCGGAAGGAGATTCCATCGTGATCATTTATCTGGAGCTTCTGCTCATGAGCATCAAGACAGACGGCTACGTCCGCACAGACGGGCTTTACGACACGATGGAGAAGGATCTTGCCCTGATCCTTGACGAAGATGAGATGAAGATCGGGCTTGCGCTTGTCGCTCTGGAGAAGGCAGGGCTGCTTGTCCGGGGAACCGGGGAATATGAAGCGCAGATGACGCATTACCCGGAGATGGTCGGAACCGGATCAGAGTCCGCCGCGGCGCAGAGAATGCGGAGTTTCCGGGACCTTCCGGAGATCGAGGCGAAGGAGAAAGCGTCACATTGTGACACGGATGTTACGCTGCCGTTACACCCGCGTTACGGAGAGAGAGAGAAAGAGATAGAGAAAGAGATAGAGATAGATAAAGAGAGAGAGGGAGAGAGTAAGAGCGGAGCTCTCCCCCGCACTCCCTTTGGCAGATATCAAAATGTCTTTCTGACAGAACAGGAAGCAGCGGAGCTGGAAAAGGATTATCCGGGGATCTGGAAGGACTATCTTGAGCAGCTTTCGTCTTTCATGGCATCAGAAGGGAAAACCTATCAGAACCACGCGGCGGTGATCCGGCGCTGGATCATGCGCGACAGCAGGGCAAAACCAGTGAAAACCAGAAAGTACAGCGACGGAGAGGAAGGGAGCTTATGAGCGGAAAGAAAGACATGGACAGCACGATAAACGGTTATCTGGACGATATCGAAGAGAATGCGAAGACCGGAGTAAAGCCGGAAGATTACATCGGCGAAGACGGGCTGCTGCACTGCGGGGTCTGCCACATGCCGAAGGAGCAGAGGTACGAAGGCAGCGTCATGGGGAGAACTACGCATCCTGTCATGTGCCGGTGCCAACTGGAACAGCGTGCAAGAGAGGAGGCGGAGCAGAGGGCAGGGGAGAAAGCCCGTCATATCGAAGAACTGCGGCGGGAGGGGTTCTTAAGCAGATCCATGCGTGAATGGACGTTTGACAGGGATAACGGGCAGAATCCGCAGATGCCGGTGGCAAGGAAGTATGTGCAGAACTGGGAGCAGATGAAGGAGAAGAACATCGGGCTGCTGATCTGGGGAGATGTCGGATGCGGCAAGAGCTATCTTGCCGGTGCGATAGCAAACGCCCTGATCGGGCAGGAGATCCGGGTTAAGATGACCAACTTCACAGCGATCCTGAATGATCTTTCCAGTACGTTTGAGGGCAGAAATGAATATCTGAACCGGCTGTGCAATTATCCGCTTCTCATCATCGACGATTTCGGGATGGAACGCGGCACGGAATACGGGCTGGAACAGGTTTACAGCGTGATCGACGGCAGGTACCGGAGTGGAAAGCCACTGATCGTGACGACCAATCTGACGCTGACGGAAATGCGCAGCGCAGCTGACACCGCGCACAAGAGAATTTTTGACCGGGTGCTGGACATGTGTGTCCCGATTTTCTGCAAGGGGGAAAGCCTCAGGAAAAAGGCCGCAGAGAAAAAACTGGAAGAGGCAAAGGGTATTCTTTGCGAAAATACAGACGGGAGGTGATTTGTATTGGCAGGAAAAAGGATGAAAGTTGTCACGATATTTGACGGGCAGAAAGAAGCAAAGGATGTCTTTGCGGAGCTGATCGCCGACCGCATCCGAAGAGACGGTTTTTCCGATAATAAACGGCGGAATGAGGGTGAAAACAGCGAATTAAACGTAGAGGAGATACAGGAAACCGATTATAATCAGGGTGTAAGCTCATAACTTCTGGTCGGCTTGGGTTGTCAGGTACAGGTCATGAGCGTACGAATGTCTATGGAACAAATGGAGGCGCTTCTTGCCCCGTCTTACCGGGTCGGTATTTACTGCCGTCTCTCGAAGGATGACGATATCAAGGACAGGGAGAGCGCGAGCATCGGTCATCAGCGTGAAATGATGACCGAGTATTGCAGAAAGAGAGGATGGAAAGTCGAAGAAATATATGCAGATGACGGCTTCTCCGGGTTAAACCAGAGACGCCCGGATCTGCAGAGGCTGTTAAACGACGTTGTAAGCAGGAAGATCAATCTGGTACTGACCAAAGATTACAGCAGGCTTGGAAGGAACCACCTTGATACAGAGCGGCTCCGGGAGGATTTCTTTCCGCGGCATGACTGCCGGTATATCGCCATTAACGATAACATCGACACCCTGTATGAGGATGAGTACGCGCCGTTCAAGTCGGTCATCAATGAGCAGTACAGCAAGGACATTTCCAAGAAAGTCCATTCTTCCTATCAGGTACAGGCGGAAAAGGGTATATTTACCGGATGCGTCGCGCCGTTTGGCTATGTGAAAGACCCGGATCAGCAGGGACATTTGCTGATCGATGAAGAAACCGCCGGATATGTGAAGCAGATCTTTGCATGGGCGGAAGAAGGCCGGGGGACGGCGTACATCGCCCGCCATCTGGAGGCAGAGAAGGTTCCCTGCCCGACATGGTGGAACCGGGAACGCGGCATCCGGGATCACTTCACGAAGTGGGAGCTTCAGGATCCGGAAAACGGAAAGTATGTCTGGGATGTCACCGTCCTGAAGGATATGCTCATCAATCCGGTTTATTACGGTGCCGTGTCCTCACAGAAAAAGAAATACCGCTTCAAGCTCGGTGTGCTGGGGGAGAAAAAGCCGGAAGACTGGATTATTGTGGAGGGGATGCATGATCCGATCATCAGCCAGGACACGTTTGATGTGGTTCAGGAAAAGATCAGATCCCGCCAGAGACCGCTTTCGGATGGGGAGTTCTCCCTGTTCGCCGGGCTGATCAAGTGCGGGGAATGCGGAAAAGCCCTCACGATCCGAAAGACCAACGCAAAGCATCCGATGGATATCTACGCCTGCGTCACCTACAACAAGCACGGAAAACATCATTGTACACAGCACAGGGTTGAGTATGACCAGCTTTATGAAATCTGTCTGGAAGAGATCCGGGAGCTTGCGCAGAAGGCCATCGACGAGGAAGAAACGGCAGGGACGCTTGCCGGTGTGTGCGAGAGCGAACAGAAGGCAAAGACCGATGCAGCTGCAAGACAGATTGAGAGGGCAAAGAGCCGCCTTGAAACGCTGGACAGGATGACGGCGAAGCTGTATGAAGACCTGCTCACGGAGAAGATTGCGGAGACTACCTTCAATGCCCTGCTGAAAAAGACCCGTGAGGAGCAGGAACTTCTGGAACAGCAGATCGCGGAAGCGGAAACAGCCGGCGAAGAAGAACAGAAAACGGACAACCGGAAATGGCGCGATCTCATCAAGCAGTATGCTGACATTCAGGAGCTGGATGCGGAAATGCTGAACCGCCTGATCCGTAAAATCGTCGTTCACGAGACGATGGATGAAAACGGCGAGCGGAACATCACTCTCGAAATTCATTATAACTTCCGTCCTCTGGACGAAACGGAACGGCATCAGCTTTCCCATCCTAACGCTGATGCAGCCGGGGAAGCTGTCTGAGTGCTTCCCCATCAAAAACAAATCTTATTCTGAATGATGCCGCATCCCGGGCATTCCAACCCGGGGACGGCAGATAAAACGGTAACAAAACGGGCATTCCCTGCGGTTATCGTTCCAGTCAAAAACAAAATCTTCCAACTAATTGGGAATAATACAGCTGATGGCAGGCGGCGGTGTCGCCCTGATCGGAACGATTCTTGTTCCGCTTCTTACCGGGCTGTTTGACTGAGACAGGAGGGAGGAGACCGCTAG
>CADBZI010000087.1 GCA_902799015.1 uncultured Lachnospiraceae bacterium
AAATATTATAACTTTCGCGGATTGTTTACACAATAAAAAACGCCGCTGCATAACTGCATACGGCGTAGATGTAAACTTTAGGTTTCAATCACGGGCTCTGTCAAAATGCCAATGATCATAAAAATGTTCCGTGTATATTTTTGTTGCATTTCTCTTTCCGGTCGTCCTATTAGACAAAAGCCACAGGGAAGATTCATACATCCCGTCAATAGGCAGGGACACTAAAAGTGGTTATAATCATAACCGTGATGTATCATCTGCCAGTGAATGAATGAGCTTTCATCCACTGCCGGCGGAGGTGCGAAGGGAGTCCCTTGAGGGCTCCCTTTTCAATATCGTGGTCCGAAATATGTTCCGTTGCCTTCTCGTGTCACGACCATCCTGATGAAGATATATACAAAATGGACCGCGATGAAAATCACGATCAGGTTCAGCTTCACTGCCGACATCATATCGGCAAACCAGACCAGGACGACAAGTTCTGTCACAGCGATATAGACGCTGATGCTGTCTGCGAAATGCTCTCTGTAAAATCCTACGAGCTTATAGCTTACAAATCCCAGAATGCCGAATACAAGCGCTAGGAGGCTAGCAAAGCCCGCGACAGCAAGCACCGCTGGAAGGATCTGGCGGATCACCGGAACAGTGATCTGTTCATTCAGGCCCGCCGATAAAAGACAGCGCCTGCAGGAGATCATGTGAAAAGCGTGCAGACTGAATGGCGCGGAAGATCAGGTCAAGAGATGCAAACAGAACGACTCCCCATGTGAAAGCCTCGTCTTCCTGCCCCCGTCTATTATACCGGTCTTCGCATTCCTGCTTCTTGAGCTCATATTCAGAATGCAGCCGGTCTCGGTCCTTGCGATACAGCCGGTCGATGCCGGCAAGGTTTTCATATGCCATCTTGCCGGCAAGGTCCGTGATCCGCTTGTCCTCCTCGTCCGCTTTTTTCTGTGCTTCCTGCTCAAGCTGCTCCGCGCGGGCGAGTTTCTTTTTCGCTTTATCCATCTTCTCTTTGTAAGATGTCTTAACGGCTTCTGCCTCTGCTTCTGCTTCCGATGCTCTCTTCCTCAGTTCGCTGTTCTGTTTTTCGAGCATCCGATTCTCTTGCAGCACTTTGTCTGCGCCGTTCAGCGTGACGATCGTCTCGCTCTGCTCTTGCAGCTTTTTCTTCATCATCAAGTTTTCTGATGAAAGCAGCTGGATCTCCTGCGCCTGTCTCCGGATCGTTTCGGACTGACTCTGCATGATCGATTCCTTCGACTGCTGACTCGACTTCTCTGTAATACTGCTCGAATCCATCTTCTTTCCGATCTCTGTCGGAGTGGCTCCCTGCGAGCCTGAGTTCATTCTGTCTCTCAAATTCATGAATCAGATTCTCCTTGTCAATATTCATGCTGAAGGTTTTGCTGATGTTCGTGTCCCGGACCTTGTCACCGTTGCCGTTCGTAAAAGTGATATGTTTCTTCTTCGCCGTCCATGTGACGTTCCATCCTCTCTGCGTCATGCCGGCTATAAATGCTTCACGGCTCGTGCAGTCCTGAAGTGTTTCCACGATGGCGATTGCACAGTCGGCGACAAAACTTTTCTTCGCCTCGTTGACCAGCAGATGGTACTTGTCCTTGTTCCATCCGCGGATCTCACCTTCCTCAATCTTAGTTCCATCGAAGTGCTTTCCCTTTTCCGCAACGGAAAGACCACGTTCCTTGCAGAGCTGGTTGGTGAAGACTTTCTGCTTTTCCAGATCAGCTCTGGACTGGTGCAGCTTCCGTCCGTCAATGTAAGAGACGGTATTCGTGACGATGTGGATGTGAAGGTGGTCGCGGTCCTGATGGACAGCAATCAGGCTCTGGTGTCCGGAGAAAAACTGGTCGCAGAATCTTCTCCCTATCTCCATGCACTCTTTCGGAGTCACCTTCTCATCCCTGTGAAAGCTGATGATGTTGTGCGCGTACATCCTTCCGGAGTCTTTCTTCCAGATTTTCTTCTCCTCAAGGAATGCCTGGTAAACATCATCGTAAGTGATTCTCTCCGGTTCATACGGACCGATGATGTCCGCATACCCTTCAATAACTTTCTTCTCCTGAAGCACGTACTGGATCACGTTCTTCATTGCTCCATGTGATTTTGTTGACTTATTAATAACCTTGTTGATCGCCATATTTTCTCTGCCTCCTTCCTAGCCAGATCCAGTTTTTCACTGATGCCGTCAAGGGATCTCACTGCGGGAAGATATCCCTGCCCGTTTGCGATGTGAGCCATCTGATTGACGTTCGTTCCAAGTCCTTTGATCTGTCTCACGAGATCGGAAAGATCCCTGCTGTTCTCTTTCCATACAGCCAGAAGCTGCTTCACTCCGCTTGAGTCGATGATCGGTGATCCGGTGACGGCTTCGATAATGTACGTCTGCTGAGGAAGTCCGGATTCCTCCACCTTTGCTTTCATTGCCCGATATTCTTCTTCTGTCATCCGGACGGTGACAGCCCTGTTTCTGAGGCGGGCGGGTTTTCTCTTGTTGCTCATCAACATCACCCCTTTCGATGCTTTTGTGGATGAACGTAAAACTGCTTTCTGCTCTGCATCGCCCTGCCGGTCCAGATAGCGTTGTGCGGCAGGATCTGGCGGGCGGGCAGCTGCGGGATTCCAAAGGGATGCAGTCCCTTTGGCGGGATGCAGGGGCGGTGCTCCTGCCTGGGAGTACAGAGGGCGGGGAGCCCTCTAACAGAAATTGCGAAACACATGACGGAAGGTCCGGTGGACCTTTCGCCAGATGTTGAGCATTTCTGTGTGTTCCGGATGCAGGGGTGAAACACCCTGCCGGGGGATCCAAGGGGGCAGCGCCCCGCTGGCAAGTTTAGAGAGCGGAGCGAACGGCGCAAAAGTGGCTTGCCACTTTGCGAAACTTGCCTATCACCACTACCGCCTTGTTGACCCTTTCGCGGTCTTTGGCGGGAGGGGTGATAGTGGTCTTGCTTTGCAGGAACACGGAGCGGCGTCATTCCGGAAAAATGACATGACCGGAGGACATGGCATTTTCTGCGGAATGGCAGAGCGGAATGTTTCTGCAAAGCGCGGCATGAAGGACGGATGATGGAGCGGAGTGAAAAGTGAAGGACCCGTGAAAGGTCCTTCGCTTTTCGTGAAGCGGAACCATCCCGACTGAATACCGCTGAACCGACCAGGGCAGCCAGATGCAGAACCCTCCATGAGATCCCCATACGGTCACCTCGCTCTTCCGGAGCGTTCCGGTCCCTGCATCCTGTGAAGCCTCGATCGGTCGGTGTGCAGGATCTCCCGCTCCACCGGCTCCGAATCAACTTCCACGGAAGTGACCTCATCCCCGTACCATGGATCGGCTCCGGTCTCCAGAAGCGCAGCGGCTTTCTCCGCTTCTTCAAAGGATCCGAAATACTGCTCCTCAAAATCTTCTTCCTCAGAATCTTCTGAGACCCTGAAGGAAACAACCAGCCGGTAAACTTTCTTCCTGATGAAATCTGCCATCTCTCTGCCTCCTCATTCTTCAGACGCTTCACTGCCAAGTTCCAGAATCTTCTTCAAGGTCTCCTCGATCAGTTCATGGGGCAGCATGTTGTCCTGGCGTTTTGATCTCGAACAGTTCTTCCAATCGTTCACGGAGATCTCTGCGATCTTCCAGCTGTTGACGGTCTTCACGATCTCTGACTGCTTCAGCCCGTCCAGTGCAGGAATCTGGTAGATCCCAGAACGGTAGCCCATAAGGATTGACATAAGGATCTTCCGGTCGAGGTTCTTTCCGATGTAGCCCTTGGTCTTTGTCGTGGACTTCACCTTCACCCGTTCGAGATCCCCTGTCACTTTGACGCAGTCCTCGTTCTCCATCGTTCTCCGGTAGTTCAGAAACTCTTCCGTATCATCGAAGGGTCTCGTGTCGTATTCGGCGATCACGGTGTCGATGTGGTGCTGCCCGTCCGCACTGTCGTAGTGGACCGGTGTGTCCTTCGCGGTCTCCACAATCGGGCAGCGCTTGTAGTCGAAGTTCATCGACAGCTGCCTGAGGCTTTCGGAAACTTTGAAATCATGTTTCCTCTCAACGATCTCGGAG
>CADBZI010000088.1 GCA_902799015.1 uncultured Lachnospiraceae bacterium
CTGCGCACTTGTTGCCGGGGCGAAAACCTTCTGGCAGGGCTTTTTGCTTACCTTTGGCCTGATGGCATGGATCGGCATCTATGACACCTGTTTCCTTGATTGGGTGCTGTTCGCCAATCTGACCATGTTCCGGCTGGAGGGCACAGAGCATATGGACAAAGCCTATCATCAGAAGTGGTTCCACGCAAAAGGTATGCTGTTTCCCGGCATCATCTTCGCACTGATCCCTGCCGTTCTGGTGGGTTGGCTTGTGGCGTTGATTCGATGAAATAGATGAAAGAGTGATACATCATGAGATACGCAGGAATGCCCCTTGGCATGTGGCTTCTGTTTGCCGGATCGTTCCGGAGGCAGCTGTCGGCAGTTTACAGATATGATCCGGAAACGGCAAAGGCGATTGCCGGCAAAGCAAAGCCGCAATATAAAGAGATCATCGGCCACCTTCCGGAATTCGAAAAGGCGGACCGGTTCAAGATGAACATCGTCAACTGCGCGTTGCTTTCGGCTTTTCTTCTGAATCTGCCTAAAAGACCGACGGCAGAAAAGACAACGGAGTACTATCGCGCGTCCATGATGATCGCCCCCATGAAGTGGTTCTGCCGGATGAGCGGAAAGAAGAAATTCAGCGAAAAGGATATACAGGGGATGAAGGACACCGCCGCGCTTCGGGCGGCGGATCGGAATCCGTATTCCTGGAATATGGAATATCTCCCCTATCCGGACGGCAGCGGTTATGAGGCACGCTTCACAACTTGCGGCATCTGCACGCTGATGAAGGAACTGGGGCTTTTTGATCAGGTTCCCGCCATGTGCCGCCTGGACTATACCATGAGCGAGGCCGGCGGCGTGTCGGAGTTTGTGCGGGAATATACGCTGGCCTCCGGCGGCCCGTACTGTGACTGCGGATACAAAAAGAAAAGAGGATAAAAGCATGATCAAAACAACAATGAAGATCGACGGTATGATGTGCGGGATGTGTGAGGCGCACGTATGCGATGCCATTCGTAAGGCGGTTCCCGCTGCGAAGAAGGTCACCGCTTCAAGAAGCAAAAAGGAAGCTTCCTTTTTGACAGAGGAGGCTGTGAATAACGATAGTTTGAAGGCTACTATCGACGCTACGGGGTACACCTGTCTGGGCATTGAGTCGGCACCCTTTGAAAAGAAGGGCTTGTTCGGTTGGAGATGAAAACGGTAATCTGGGGGCTTCTGATCCCTTTTATCGGTACGGCAGCCGGGTCGGCCTGTGTATTTTTTCTGAAAAAGGATCTGAGAGCCGGTGTGCAGCGGGCCTTGACCGGGTTTGCCGCCGGCGTGATGGTGGCGGCGTCCATCTGGAGCCTGATCGTTCCGGCGATCGAGCAATCGGCGGATAAGGGCAGATGGGCATTTCTTCCGGCTTTTATCGGCTTCTGGCTGGGAATTCTTTTCCTGCTTCTGCTGGATCACATCATCCCGCATCTGCACAGAAGTATCGATCATGTGGATCAGACGGAGGGGCCGAAGGTGAAGCTGAACCGGACGCTGATGATGGTCCTTGCCGTAACGCTTCATAACATTCCGGAGGGCATGGCGGTAGGCGTTGTCTACGCAGGATTACTGTCCGCTTCGGCCAGCATCACGGCAGGCGGTGCGCTGGCACTGGCGTTGGGCATTGCGATCCAGAACTTTCCGGAAGGCGCGATCATCTCCATGCCGCTCTTTGCGGAGGGGAAAAGCAAGCCGAAGTCGTTCTGGCTGGGAGTCCTGTCCGGCGCCGTAGAGCCGGTTTTCGGCGGAATTACCGTCCTGGTCGCCAGTCTGGTGGTTCCTGCCATGCCCTATTTGTTATCCTTCGCGGCCGGAGCCATGCTGTACGTGGTCGTGGAGGAGCTGATACCGGAAATGTCTTCCGGAGAGCATTCCAATATAGGCGTCATTTTCTTTGCCGTCGGCTTCAGTATCATGATGGCGCTGGACGTGGCGCTGGGATAAGGAGTTCGTGATGAAATATCATATTGAGAAAAACACGGTCCAGGAGACGCTGGTCATCCCACTGTTTGGAAGGCTGGTGTGCTCCGAGCATTTTCCGGAGCTGTTTTCGGATCCCGAGGCGAAGCGGATCTGCGACAGCCTGGACTATGATTTTGCAGAGAAGCGAAAGAAAATGGAATCTGCCGCAGGTCTGTTCGGCGCGCTCGAAGTGGCGCAGCGGCAGTATGACCTTCGCTGTGAAGCGGAAGCATACCTGAAGGAACATCCGAAAGCGGCTGTAGTAAACTTAGGCTGCGGCCTGGATGATACTTTTTCCAAAGTCGATAACGGACAGTGTAAAGGGTATAACATTGACCTTCCGGACGTGATCAAGGTGCGAAACGACCTGCTTCCTGCAGGAGAACGGGAGACCAATCTTGCCTGTGATCTGAATGATTTTTCCTGGATGGATGAAATCGATGCATCAGGCGGAGCAGTCTTCTTTGCAGCAGGCGTGTTTTATTATTTCAGGACAGACGATGTAAAAAAACTGTTTTGTGCCATGGCGGAGCATTTTCCCGGAGGCGTGCTGGCCTTCGACTCCTGCAATAAACGAGGCGCGAAACTCATGCGGAAAACCTGGCTGAAGGAGGCCGGAATTACGGATGTCAGTGCCTTTTTCTCTCTGGAGGATGAATCGGAACTTGACAGATGGAGCGACCGGTTTGCATCGGTCACAGCGAAAAGCTATATGCGAGGATACCGGGACATTTACAGCAAAGTCGGCTTGTTCCATAAGCTGATGATCCGTTTCTGCGACGGGCTGGTCAGAATGAAGATCGTCCGGATCGCTTTCGGAAGGCATAGTAAAAAGTAATCAACCGGCAGATGCCGGAAGAATAAAAAGGAGGAAACATACATGAATTTAGCAGGAAAGATCGCACTTTTTGTGGGAGGAACGTTGTTCGGATCCGCGGGCTTCAAGCTCCTTGGCAGCAAAGACGCCCGGAAAGTCTACATGCATGTCACGGCAGCGGCGCTTCGCTGCAAGGATCAGGTCATGCACGACGTGGAGACCGTCCAGGAGAGCTGCTCGGATATCCTGGCGGATGCGAAGGCGATCAATGAAGAGAGAGCAGCGAAGGCAGAAGCTGCATTTATCGAAGACGGCGCACAGGCATGAGATTCCAGATCCTTCATGAGAGTCCTGGGCGGGTGCGTCTGAAGGCCCTGCAGTATTCGATGAGCATGGAGCAGGCGGATCTTCTCGAAGCCTGGGTCCTGGCGCTTCCGGGTGTCGACCGGGTGACAGTGCATGAGAGGCTGGGCAGCCTGATCATTGTCTTTCGCGGGGACAGAAGCGCGCTCTATACACAGCTTTCGCGCTTTACCTACGAAAAAGCCAAAGAAGAAGTCCGTGTGCTGAGCGGCAACAGCCGGCAGATCAACTGGGAATATAAGGAGAAAATGGTCTTTCAGGTGCTGTGGCACTATGCAA
>CADBZI010000089.1:0-606 GCA_902799015.1 uncultured Lachnospiraceae bacterium
TCTTTCTGGTATATCTGCTCTTGTAACGTTCGGAATGATATCGGTCTTATTATCAGACCCAATTCTTGACTCTCTAGCTTGCCTGTCTTCCAGATAAAGCTGCTTGGAAGCCCCTGTGTCGAGATCAACCCTGCTGGCTTTTTCGCTTGCCCCCTGCTCTCTCCATTTCTTGCTCCATACATCCTGCCGGCCTTTTTCGCAGACGTAATCAACGCTGCAGTCGCAGTTATCATGCCGCCGGAAAACGTCCCGATCCATTTTCGGATCGTACTCATACGTTCCGGCTTTTTCTGGGCACCACTTACAGGTTTCTCCGTGCATCGTGCGGACGATCTTTACCTCTAGCCCCGCACTGTCCGCTGCTTTGGCATTTTCCTCATTGTTCTGGTCAATGACATTTCTGGCAACATTTTCTATCCGTCCGGAGAGGGCCTTTTCAGCGGGATCCTTCTTGTTGCTTGGCATCTCCTTCCTCTCCTTCTTCCTCCGCCGCCATAGACTCTGTCACCAAACCGTTCATATTTGCGTTACAGCGGTCTACATTAAACTTCACAGTAGCAGGTTTTATGCCAAGGCGCATTGACTTGTACCGGTTGGACAGCTCTG
>CADBZI010000089.1:622-4043 GCA_902799015.1 uncultured Lachnospiraceae bacterium
TCTTCCGCATCATTGGCTCTACAGTTCTCTTTGCGATGTTCCAGTAGATAATCCCATCCGGAAGATTTTTTCTTGACAGTCCACGGATCAGCGCATTTTCAACGTATTTCCCGATGCGGCTGGCATACTCCTGGACATCACTCTGCGTTGCTACTCCCCGGCCAAGCCGATTCTCGAACACGGTGATCCACGCGTCCTTCTTCACACTGGTGTTGAAGTCGTTCAGGATTTTCCGATACAGAGCCGGAACAATATCATCCATTTTCCTCTTCTCCTGTATCATTCGTCTGGCTGTAATCCTCCGTCGGCTCGCCGCCTGTGATGCCGGTCAGCTTCTCGATATTGTCCCGGTCGAAGTATCCAGGCACGGCCTGGTTGATCTTGATCGCGGCATCGCCGATTCCGGACATCTGCATGGCATCCGGCTCAAAGATCGGCGCCCAGTGCGGCTTCAGCTCATAGATGGCCCGACGGCTGAAGGCATAGTCATCGCGGAGGCAGGCCGCCAGATATCCGACGTTCATAAAGCCGGATCCGAAGGTGTGCTGCGCTTTCCGCGCTGTCAGCCGGAGCGTCTCGTGGCTTGCCTTGATCGACTCCGCAGATGTCGGATTATCCGTCACAAAGCCGAGGTCGTCCATTGTGAGGCCGGTTTCTCCGGCAAAGGCCGATGCGATCAGGCGGAACTGGGAAAGATGCGGCTCCATGCTCTGCTGGCTGAAGGTTCCGACCGTCGGCGCATTCCCGTCTTCATCCCGGTAGAACGCCAGGAACGAAGACATGGATGCCTTGGAAGATTCAAACTCCGCGCCCTCGGAAAGCCCGAGGACGTATCTCTGCGGCCAGCTGTAGAACTCCGCGGAGATGTCTGCCCGCGTCAGGGTCATCCGTGCCTGGTTCTGCAGGTTCATGCATGCGCGGCTGATCCGGCTGTGCCCGAACGGCCTCTTCGCGTCCGGCCGATAAATAATCGGCACCAGCAGCGGAGCCGGTGCCGAATTCGTATAAGACTGTATGGTGTGGTTGGTGTAATCCGTGACAACCGTCTGGCCTGTCGTGAGATAGGCGTCCATCAGGACGTTATCCGTATCCGCGTCCCGATCCAGCACGGCATAGCCCTCAGTGAGGAGGCCTGTTGTCGGATCAATGATCCCGGTCGCATTTGCTCCGTCAATCACCTGGATGTGCGGCATATCGTCCTCCCCTTCGGAGATGTACACAAAACAGCAGGAGCTGATCAGCGCGGACAGAATCGCGGAATCGAAGAATACGTCCGGATTGTTCGCGTTGAAGATCGACATCACGTCAAGTGTGTCATCGTCAAAGCCCTCGAAGTACAGGCGGTCCGCCAGGCTGTCCACTGCCTTCCCGCACCACCCGAGCACGGAGTTGTACCGGCTTGCCATATCCGGTTGTACCAGACGCCCCAGATCGAGCTTTCCGGTCTTCATGTCGTAGTACCGATAGCGGAGCAGAACCCGCTCACGCTTTACACTTAATCTGTAACGGTACGATTTAGGTACGCTACGGATTGCTTGCAAATATTGTAGCTTTCTATAAAGGAATAGTAAACTGTGTTAAGTCTACACCCAGTTTATTACCAAGTGTCTGTACCGACCGCTTTACCGGTGGTATGGTCCATTTTTCATCGATCCTGCATGCGCTGATCTTCCGCAGCGTCTGAATCAGATCCTTGAGAGAGATATCCTTCGACTGACCAATGGAGCTGATCTCCTCAATTGCACTGATCCCGATTGTGCAGGACAGATGATTCAGAAAGAGCCATGCCTCCTCAGATGCGTTATCCCTCATGTAGGATGATTCATAGTCAAGCGTATCGTCATAGGTCTTGAAATACTGTTCGATGTTCTGACGCTGTTTCCAGATTGCGTAGATCTGCTCACCGTTCAGATCTGTCCGGTTCGTTTTGATCGTAATGGTGCCCATTTCCTGCTTGTCAGCAAGTATGTCCTTCACTGTAAGAGGAACCAGTTTGGCAAGCTGTTCATCCGTGAGTCTGCCTTTGTTGTTGCTCCGACGCTTTGTCTCTCTCGTGCGACTGGCCTCTACGGTGTTGTTATGCTTCTCCGTTCTGGATGCCAAGTCAGAGATTTCATCTTCGAAGAGCTGCGTGTTGAAAAAAAGATAAATATCAACGCCTTTTTCACTGGATATCTTCTTGGATTGCACTGCGCGGCCGTGGTAACTGAACAGAGCGTCATAACCCGATGGAGAGGACGGCACCTTTCCACTGACATACTGATTTCCGCGCTTGAGCGGCTCGATGTATTTGAGTCCGCTGCCTTCCAGAATATCGAAGCTGTCGCTGCTGGCAAAGCCCTTGTCTGTCACAACGGTTACGACATTGCCGTTTCCGTTGAGACCGCTCTCCTTCAGGATGTCTGTATACGCGCTGATGTCCGGGGTGCTTCCGATGTACTGCTTATAGTATGCGGGAAACCCGGTGTTATCTCCCAGTGTGTATACATAGATCACGTTGATCTGCGGCTTGTATCGGCATTTTGAGTCATATCCGACTTCTGCATTTTCCATGGTCCTGGAAGCGGACAGAAGCCGGTGGCCATCAAAGAGAACAAAACGGTCCCCCATCTGGTTCAAGGATTCCTTCATATAGGATGAGATCGCGTTCCTCTGATGCCCGAGTTCAGTAAGGAAGTTCTTCACTACGGGCGGTGTAAACACCATATCCGGATACAGGTAGGACAGGATGCTGTTCTCATAGTGAACTTCGAGTCTTCTGAACCTGGCATCATAGATTGTTCGCAGCAGCACAACCGCATAGATCATCTGCCAGCTGTCTGGAAAGTACTTTTTCAGCTTATCCCGCATATCTCCGGTCCGCTGATAAAAGTAGTTTACTGCTCCAACCTCCACGACATCATTCAGGTGATAAGAAGGAAGGGAAGAAGCCGTTAGGATTTCGGCGGACCTATTCCTGCTTGGTACAAGACCGCTCTCCGTGATCTTGCCAAGGCATCTTCCGGAGACCTTTCTTGAGCGCTTGATCTTCGGATCATACTTGCTGGTGCGTTCATACAGGTACCAGTGGCCGCCGATATGCTTGATCTCGGTATTGGCGGGCTTCTGAAAATTGACCACAAAATCCGGCTTTGCATTGGAAGTAACTGTGTTCATTTCATTTTCCTCATAGCGTACCTAATTAGGTACGCTATAAGTATAACACTGTTGTGCTAACAATGCAATGCCTTTTATTCGAAAAACGTTGAATTATCAATGAAAACTGGGATTTCTTTTAGTTTGCCTAGCTGGCGTAATAGCGTCCCTAAGTCTTATCGATACAGAGTAAATCCTGCGGCTACGCTCATGCTCTGTTTGTTTGAGAGCACCCCTGTAATTCAGTAAATCTCGGAAATCCCGGGGGACGCATCCCTGGATCCAC
>CADBZI010000090.1 GCA_902799015.1 uncultured Lachnospiraceae bacterium
TGATGTGGCGGACCATGGACAGATCATGTGCGATGAACAGGTAGGTCAGACCATGTTCTTTCTGAAGATCCTCGAGCAGATTGACCACCTGCGCCTGGATTGAGACATCAAGCGCGGAGATTGGCTCGTCACAGACGATGAAATCAGGCTGAACGGCAAGTGCACGCGCAATCCCGATGCGCTGGCGCTGCCCGCCGGAAAACTCGTGTGGGAAGCGGTCCGCATGTTCCTTCTGAAGTCCCACACGCTCCAGAAGCCGGATCACTGTCTCCCTGCGCTCCTCCTCAGAAGCATACAAGTGGTGAGCATCCATCCCCTCCGCCACGATGTCGATGACCTTTCTTCTCGGATTCAGAGACGCATACGGATCCTGGAAGATCATCTGCATCCGTCTCGTCAGAAGATGGCGCTGCTCCTGTGAAGTTTCCTCCCCGACCTTGATGCCGTCAAAGGTAATCTCTCCGGAAGTCGGTTCGTACAGGTGAATCACCGTCCGGCCGAGGGTGGACTTTCCGCAACCCGATTCTCCGACCAGTCCGAAGGTCTCTCCCTTATTGATATGAAAGCTGACATCATCCACAGCCCGGAGCACTTTCCCCCGTCCGACATGGAAATACTTCTTCAGGTGCCGTACCTCCAGAAAAGGTGTCTGTTCTGTTCCCACGCTTACTCCTCCTTCGCTCTGGGGTCGAGCATCCAGCATGCCGCCTTGTGTGCTGCTCCCTGATCATAGAACTCCGGCATGAACTTCTCACAGACCTCCATCGTCTGACGGCATCTCGCCGCAAATGGGCAGCCGGCCGGCGGCTTCATCAGTCCAGGCGGTGTCCCCGGGATCGGATGAAGTCTTTCCTTGTCTCCGGCTCCGGGGATCGAATCGAGGAGGGCCTTCGTGTATTCGTGCGCCGGTGAATAGAAGATATCCCTTACATCTCCTGTCTCGACAATCTTTCCGCCGTACATAACAGCGACTCTGTCCGCGATGTTCGCTACAACGCCCAGGTTGTGCGTGATGATGATGATCGATGTCCGGACCTTCTTCTGAAGCTCCCGCATCAGATCGAGAATCTGGGCCTGAATGGTCACGTCCAGCGCTGTCGTAGGCTCATCCGCGATCAGCACATCCGGATCGCAGGCAAGTGCCATCGCGATGTCGACCCTCTGTCGCTGCCCGCCTGAGAGCTGATGCGGATACTGCCCGTACCGGGTCTCGGGATTGGAGATGCCGACCAGGTCAAGCAGCTCCACGACACGCTTCCTGCGCTCGTCCGGCATCATCCCCTTGCGGTGCAGCTTCAGAACCTCCTCAATCTGCTTTCCGATCTTCATTGTCGGATTCAGAGAGGTCATCGGGTCCTGAAAGATCATGGAGATATCGGATCCACGCAGCTTTTCCATGCGTCTGTCCGAATACTTGCTCAAGTCCTTCCCGTGAAACAGCACCTGACCGTCTGAAATCTTCGCATTCTTTGGCAGGATCTGCATCACTGCCTTCATCGTCATGGACTTTCCGCAGCCGGATTCCCCTACAACTGCGAGGGTCTCCCCCTGTCTGAGACTGAAGGAAACACCCCGGACTGCATGGATGATGCCTTTCTGCGTCCGGATATCCACGACGAGATTCTTTACTTCGAGTACATTTTCCATCTGATTCACCTGCTCATCTGCGGATCCAGGGCATCCCTGAGACCATCTCCGAGGATACTGAAGCACACCATGATCAGAATGATGATGATCGCCGGAAAGATCATCACATGGGGGAAATTCTGAAGCACCTGGTAGCCATTGTTAATCAGAACACCGAGGGACGCCTGCGGTTCCGCAAGGCCGATCCCGATGAAGCTCAGGAAAGCTTCCGTAAAGATTGCGCTCGGAATGGTAAACATGACGTTGATAACGATGACACTCACCGCGTTCGGCACCAGGTCATGCAGAATGATCCCTCTGCTGCTTGTTCCCAGTACCCTGGAAGCCAGGACAAATTCCTGGTTCTTGAGTTTCAGGATCTCCGCCCGGACCAGACGTGCCATGTTGACCCATCCGGTTATGGAAAGTGCCGCGATGATCGTCCCGACGCCCGCCGGAAATGCCATCAGAAACAAAATCACAATGATCAGGCTCGGAATTCCAACCAGGACTTCGATGATCCGCTGCATGATGGCATCCACGCGTCCGCCGAACAGCGCGGAGACGGCGCCATAGGTCACGCCGATGAAGATATCGACCAGCGCCGCGACCACCGCAATCATCAGGGAGATTCTGCAGCCCATCCAGCACCGCACCCAGAGATCCCGGCCGAACTGGTCTGTGCCGAAGATGTGGGCCTTGTCCGGAAGCGCAAAGATTGCATTGTAATCCGGTTCCTTGAAAGAATAGCGAGAAAACACCGGCGCAAAGATCGCCAGAAGAACAATCGCTGCCAGAATAAACAATGCCGCCACAGCCGCCCTGTTCTGCCTGAGCCTGTACCAGGCATCCGCCAGCACCGATGTCATCGGCGCGTCAAGGTGTTCCCTCTCCGCTTCATCCACCTTCACCTTTCGGAACATGGAGTCCTTTACACAATCATTGGTCATCTTAGTCCTCCTGTTCCTTTGAAAGCCGGATGCGCGGGTCGATCAGTGAATAGATGATGTCGACAAGCAGGATCACCAGCATATAAAACGAAGCGTAGAATACCGTGATGCCCATGATCACGGGATAATCATTTCCCTTGATACAGTCGACAAACAGGCTGCCGATTCCCGGGATGCTGTATACGCTCTCCACCGCAAGGGAACCTGTCATCAGGTTGATGACGATTGGTCCGAGGATGGTGACAACCGGTATGATGGAATTCCGGATCGCATGAAACATCAGGATCCGCATCTGGCTGAGGCCCTTCGCCTTCGCGGTCACGATGTAGTCCTGGTTGAGAACATCGAGCATCTCCGTCCGCATGAACCGGGCAACCATCGCAGTGGCGCTGAAGGAGAGTGCGATCGTCGGAAGAATCGAACACTTCCAGTTTGTCCAGAATCCGATCGGCAGGATTCCCCACTTCAGGCCGACAAAGTACTGAAGCAGCGCCGCCATGACAAAGTTCGGGACAGAGACGCCCAGCACCGCGATGATCATCGTGATGGCGTCAATTCCGCTGTTGTGGTGCCAGGCTGCCAGGATTCCGAGAATCAGCCCGATGGCCAGTCCGATCAGGACCGCCTGCGCACCGATGAGAAAGGAAGGTCCGAGTCTGGACGTGATGATGCCGGTAACCGGCTGGTTGACATAGGTAAAGGATGTCCCGAGATCACCGCGCAGCATATTCCCGAGATATTTCACGTACTGGACCGGTACCGGGTCGTTCAGCCCGTACATCTCCAGCACCTTCTCCTGCTGCGCCT
>CADBZI010000091.1 GCA_902799015.1 uncultured Lachnospiraceae bacterium
ACTACATCTGGAAGCCGTCCCTCGAGGTCGGAAAGCCGGATACCGTGCTGTCCCGTCCGATCATCACCAGCTCCTATATGCCTGCTATCACGGCGGGCCAGAAGGCGCTGCTTTTCGGTGACTTCAGCTATTACTGGATTGCCGACAGGCAGAATCGCACCTTTAAGAGACTCAATGAGCTGTATGCCCGCACCGACCAGGTCGGCTTCATCAGCACCCAGCGTGTGGACGGCAAGCTCATCCTGCCGGAGGCGATTCAGGCCCTGAAGATGAGGGGCACGGCCCCGGCGGCAACTACGCCCACCGAGGGCTGAGGAAAGTGAGGTGACCGGTCATGGCGCTGATTACGCTTGAGGAAGCCAAAAAGTACCTCCGGGTGGATTCGGCGGATGAGGATGTCATGACCGGCATCCTTTTATCCTCCGCCTGTAAACTCTGTGCGGATGTGGCGAGGCTATCAGAAGAGCAGTGGGCGGCGGTGGATTCGGATGAAGAGTCCTCCGCCCTTTATGCTGCGGATGAGCTTACCCATATCCGGGAGGTCATGAAGGTGGCGATCCTTTATACGGTCGGGTATCTCTTCGAGCACCGGGAGAAAGCCGACTACCATGAACTCACGCTGACACTTAGGTCGCTCCTTTTTGCAATCCGGGAAGGGGTGGTGTGATGAATATCGCAGGGATGCGGGTACGGATCACCATAGAGAAAAATGAGACCGTGATCGATAAATACGGCAACCATAAATCGGTATGGACAGATTACTTCACCTGTTGGGCTTCCGCCTCCAAAGGCAACACCAAAGCCGATGAGGAGGAGGCTGCGGGCCATACCGAAGAGGAAGACCGGATGAACTTCACCGTCCGCTGGTGCTCTGAGACCGATGCGGTGGACAGCAAACACTACCGCATTCTTCTCTATGGCCGGATTTACAACATTGTCGCCGTTGATGATCAGGGCTTTCGGAGGAAGAGCCGGAAGTTTACGGCGGAGCTTGTGGAGAGGTGAGCGTTATGGGAAAGAAAGTATCCATTGACCAGCTGGCCGATGCAGTAAACGAACAGCTGCAGGAATACAACAAGCTCTCTGCCAAGGTCGTAAAGGCTGCGGTCACGAAAGCAGGGAATGCGGTAAAGAAAGACATCGGTGCGAATGCTCCGAAAAAATCCGGGCGCTATGCAAAAAGCTGGCGCACGAAGAAAACGAAGGAGACTTCTACCGAGCTTCAGGTAACGGTCTATTCCCCGTCCCGGTATATGCTGGCTCATCTCCTTGAGCATGGCCATGCCAAGCGCGGCGGCGGGAGGGTGCGGGCCATCCCGCATATTGCACCGGCAGAGGAAGCGGCGGAAGAGGTACTTATGAAGGATATCGAAAGGGGGCTTAAAAGTGGATGAAAATAAGATGCAGGAGTTGACCCGCCTGCTTACCGAAACGGGCATTCCCTTTGCTTACGATCATTTCGCGGAAGGCGAATCCCCTGAGCCTCCATTTATTACGTTTCTGATCCCGGCGTCGGACAACTTTTCCGCCGACGGGTTTGTGTATCTGAAAGTGGATGTCGTGCATATCGAGCTCTATACCGATGAGAAGAATCCGGAAACGGAGGCCCAGGTAGAAGAAGTGCTTGATCGTCACGGCATTTTTTATGACAAGACCGAGGTCTGGATCGAAGAAGAAAAACTCTATGAAGTCCTCTGGTCATTTGAAAGGAAGGTAACAGACAATGGCTACGAAGAAGAATAAGGTGAAATACAATCTGAAGAACGTGCATGCCGCCATCCTGACCAAAGGGGACGACGGCACGTTTACCTATGCAAAGCCGGTGGCGATCCCGGGTGCGGTATCCCTCTCGCTTGATGCAGAAGGGGAATCCTCCCCGTTCTATGCCGACGGCATCGTGTATTTCCGTTCGAGCTCCAACAACGGCTATTCCGGCGACCTGGAACTGGCCCTCATTCCGGAGTGGTTCCGCACAGATGTCCTGCAGGAAGAAAAGGACAGTAACGGCGTCCTTGTTGAACGGTCGGATATTACGGAGTCGGTTTACTTTGCCCTGCTCTTTGAGTTTGACGGCGATGTGAATGCGATCCGCCATGTGCTTTATAACTGCACGGTGGCAAGGCCGACGATCGAATCCTCCACGAAGGAAGCGAGCATTGAGCCGGGAACGGAGACCCTGTCCCTCACGGCAGACCCGAGGGAGGACGGCCTTGTGAAATCCCGCACCGGCGATGACACGACGACCGTCACTTATAACAACTGGTACAAGAACGTGTATGAGCCGTCTGCTGCGATCAGCACATCCGGCGGTTCGGGCAGTGGGACAAGCGGAACCTGACAGGAGGAATAGGGCATGTTGCAGTAAACAGTAGAAATCTGTGGGAAAGAAGTAAAGTTCCGGTCTTCGGCCTCGGTGCCGAGGCTCTACCGGGCCAAGTTCGGTCGGGACATTTTCAAAGACCTCAGCAAGCTTGAGAAAGCCTATAAGGAGCGGGGCAGCGAGGAAGGCAGTGCGATGGAGATCGAGGATCTGGAAATCTTCGAGAATGTCGCCTACATCATGGCCTTCCATGCCGACCCGACGATCCCGAAGACGATCGATGAATGGCTGGAAGAATTTGATATGTTCTCCATCTATGAGGTGCTTCCGGAGATCTTGGAGCTCTGGGGCACCAACCTCATCACGGATGTGGAGGCTAAAAAAAACCAAAGAAAAGCAGCCGGGAAATAACGACGGCGCTTTTTCTCCTCCGGTGTCTGGAGGTCGGGCTTTCGCTTTCGGATCTCGACCTCCTCACCATCGGGATGGTGCTGGATATCTGGACGGAGAAGGGGAATGACGGCGAGAAATATGAAATGCAGGCAGAAATAAGGGAAGCAAATCAGCATGATTTCGATGTCTTTTGAGCATGAAAAATCCCCACTTCCTGCCGGAGGTGGGGAGAAGAATTACTTGTCGTCATAGTGGCCACGGCATGCGGCGATATAAATTCTGCCATCCTCGATGTGATAAACCAGACGGTCTTTTTCATTAATTCTTCGGCTGAATTCGCCTTGCAGGTTTCCTTTTAAAGCCTCTGGTTCACCGATGCCGGTAAGCGGGCCGTTGCGTTCAATGTCCTTGATGAGCTGGTTGATCCGTTTGATCGTTTTCTTGTCCTGTGTCTGCCAGTACAGGTAATCATCCCATGCATCATCTGACCAGATTTTTTCACTCATCATCAACCTCGATTAATTCATGGGCGGTGCCTTTACCGGCTTTCAATTCAGCTACAGATTTCATGATGTATGCCTGATTGGATGCACTGTAGAACGGGTCATCCTGCCTGATGTCAAAGGGAATGCGACGCTCCCTTAAAACGGCCTTGACATACA
>CADBZI010000092.1:0-3368 GCA_902799015.1 uncultured Lachnospiraceae bacterium
AATCGATCATCGGGATGCTTCTGCTTACGGCGGGAACCCTGGTTATGGTCATTTCCTAAGCGAGTCATCAGATTGATAGAATGAAGCAGCATTTCTATGACTGAACAGCTGCCGGAACTCTACATGGGTACCGGCAGCTATTTTTATGGAGGCGATCGCTCATCATCGGGTGCGAAGATCACACTTCGTGCTGTTTATCTGTCCGGAATCGGATATAATAAACAATAGCTGTCGGGTGAAAGGTACAACCCCTGCGGCATAGGAGGCAAGAAATGAGAAAGATTCTGATCGTGATTGATATGCAGAAGGACTTTATCGATGGTGCTCTTGGAACGAAGGAAGCGGTGGCGATTGTCCCTGCTGTTGTTCGCAAGATCAAGTCCTATCCGGCGGAGGATGTTTACGCGACAAGGGATACTCATCCGGAGAATTACCTGGACACGCAGGAGGGGAGATATCTTCCGGTCAGACACTGCATCAGAGGGACGGAAGGATGGCAATTGTGCAAAGAAGTTGCTCCGCTGATTCCGGAAGGGCACATCTTTGACAAACCGACTTTTGGATCGGCCGAGCTGGCAGAGGCTGTCAGGAAGATGGCAGCACGGGAGAAACTGGAGGTCGAGCTGGTCGGGCTCTGCACGGATATCTGCGTTGTTTCCAATGCACTGCTTCTGAAGGCGGTGCTTCCGGAGATGAAGATTTCCGTGGACGCTTCCTGCTGCGCAGGGGTGACGCCTCAGAAGCATGAGGCAGCGCTCGAGACGATGCGTTCCTGCCAGATTCAGGGAATCTGAAGTCGTATGCACCGCTGGCGCTGGAGCCGGTCAGCATGGATGGCTGCGGCTGATGGCTGCAGGAGCCGGGTGACAGAAAACAGGGTTCAGAAAGGAAAGGATTATGCAGTTTGATACAGATATATTTGCACAGTTTGACAAAAAGTGGGCGCTGCTGACGGCGGGAGACAAGGAGAAGTTTAATACCATGACGATCAGCTGGGGAGGGCTCGGTACGCTCTGGGGAAAGCCGGTTGCCACCGTCTATGTACGGGAGTCCCGCTATACGCATGAATTCATGGAAAAGGGAGATTATTTCACGGTCAGCTTCTATCCGGAGTCCTGCAGAAAGACGCTCAGTGTCCTGGGGTCAAAATCCGGGAGGGACATGGACAAGATGCATGCGTCCGGACTGACGCCAATAGAGGCAGGCAGGACCATGACATTTGCAGAGGCAGAAGTGACACTTGTCTGCAGGAAGCTGTTCAGGCAGAAGCTGGAGACGGCCAGTATACCGAAGGATATCGTGGAGAAGTTCTATGAGGGCCAGACAGCTCATGATATGTTTATCGGGGAAGTCGTGGATCTGCTTTCATTCCGCACGCCTGCTTCAGAAGAAAGGCATCTCGGAGGCAGATAAAAGTTACTGGACACAGAAGGGATGGCTGGGAAGCGCAAGGCCATGGAAGAGCTGAGAAAGCCGGACAGGACAGGAGAATGCTGCAGAGCCTTTTTCCACCTTCCGGGGTTGTTTGAGTTTTATGATCTGTATCAGGTGTTTCTGCCATTATTCCGGAGACACAGGGATTATTTCTATAACTGGTGCGAAATTGGTTCGATCTATGGCGCACCGGCAGACTGCCTCTGGGGCGGCGGCCGTGTCGGCGGCGGGGAGCGTGCGCCGGAGGAAGTCCTTGCGCTGACGCAGGAGTATGGGATTTCAGCCAGGCTGACGCTGAGCAATTCGCTGCTTCGGAAGGAACATCTGACGGATACCAGGTGCAACCAGCTTTGCAGGGTCTTCAGCCAGGCACAAAGTCCGCAGAGCGGTGTCATCGTTCATTTGGATATGCTCCTGAGATATCTTCAGGAGCGGTATCCGGGCTTTTACTATGTTTCGTCCACCACAAAAGTGCTGACGCAGTTTTCTCAGCTTGAGGATGAACTCAGACGGGATGACTTCCGCTTTGTAGTGCCGGACTTCCGCCTGAACAAAGCCTTCGGCAGACTCCGGAGTCTGCAGCCTCATTTGAAAGACAAGGTGGAGTTTCTATGCAACGAATGCTGCTGGTTTGGCTGCACGGACAGAAAAAGGTGCTATGAGGCCGTCAGCAGAAGAAACCTGAGCAGTACGGCGCCGGAATTTTGCTGTAAGTCACCCGGTGCGGACGAGGGATACCGGTTTTCGAAGGCCATGGAGAATCCTGGCTTTATCAGTGTGGACGATATCCGGAACCGCTATATGCCGATGGGCTTTTCCAACTTCAAGATTGAAGGCCGGGGGCTTGGGAGCGCCCTGGTACTGGAGTTTCTGCTGTACTACCTGACAAAGCCGGAGTACCAGATCCATGTCAGGGAGCACGTCTATCTTGACAATATGCTGGATCTGTTCTGACAGAGGGCCCCGCCTTGCAGCGGTCATCGTCAGGCGGAGCGCGTATCAGATGGCCAGCGGGATGGAGGTTACAATGAAAAAGGATCAGGATTTTATCTGGACGCCGCTTTCCGTGGAACACATCGTCCAGGATGAATGGATTGACTTCCGGAAGGTGAAATACCGCTATCCGGACGGGAGAGTGTTTGAGCCATTTTATCAGTACAGCCGCAGAAGCTATTCCGTCATCGTTCCGGTGACGGAGGATGGGCGTTATCTGTGCGTCCGCCAGTTCCGGCACGGAATCGGGGAGGTTACAACCGAGTTCCCGGCAGGAGGGATCGAGCCGCGGGAAACGGGGGGCTCAGAGGGGGCAGAATCGACATACGATGGGGACACTGAGATGGAGGATGCTCTGATCTGCGCGAAGAGGGAGCTGGAGGAGGAGACAGGGTACGTGTCGGACAAATGGACACATCTGATTACGATTCCTTCCAACGCGACAGTAGCGGATAACTACGCTCATGTCTATCTGGCCAGGGACTGCCGGAAGATTACCGGGCAGCGTCTGGATGAGACAGAGGATCTGGAGGCGGAGCTGCTGACCGGAGAGGAGATCGAGCATCTGATCCAGGCCGGAAAGTTCCAGCAGAGTGTCCATGTGATGGCTTATCTGCTGGCGCAGCGCGTCCTTTCCTGACAGACAGGCCATGGCAGACAGGCACAGCCGTCAAACCTGCAGGGTCTCCATCGCGGCGTTTACAGGGAATCCGCCATCTGTGCTTCCTTGTTCAGCGTGAAGACATTCTTCTTATAGGAAATCAGTCCCTCCCGCTGCATTTTGCTCAGCTCATTGGAGAGGGCGCTTCTGTCGACGCTGAGATAATCTGCGAGCTGCTGCCTGTCGAAGGAGATTGCAAAGTGCGTGCTTCCGTGGATGAGTGCCTGCTCGGACAGGTAGGAGAGGAGGCGCCCGCGGAGGGACTTCGGGGCGATGTGAA
>CADBZI010000092.1:3423-4333 GCA_902799015.1 uncultured Lachnospiraceae bacterium
CTGGGCCAGAATCCGAACCAGGTTGTGAACGATCCGCTCATGAAAGCTGCATCCATTCTGGCAGACATTCAGAAGCTTGTTCAAGTCGAGGAAAAGAATCCGGCACGGCTCAGCAGCGACGACATCACAGAGCAGCTCTTTGCCTGGAATGGCAGCGTAATTCTCCGCAAAGATCCGGCCCTGTTCGATATGGCCGAAGATGTTGCTGCTCCCCCAGTAGAAGTTAACGACGATGTTGACGCTTCCGGACTCCACCATGCCGATTTCATGAACCGGATCCCCGGCTCGGAGAATCAGCTCGTTTTTCTTATAGGCTTTTTCATGTGTCCCGAGGCATGAGAGCATCTGGCGGATTTCGCCTTCGCGGATGCCATGGAACAGAGGGGTTGCAGAAAGCATTTGAACGTCCATATTTATCCTCACATGTTGTCGTAACAACGTCTATGTAATGAAAAGTATAGTAATCTATGGCCAACAGGTCAAGAAAGGAAAGACTTGAGGAACTGCAGGAAGGATACAAAAGCGGATGCGTTTCGCTGAGATGATTTGGAGGAAAAAAGATGTGTGATAAGATGTTTTGTTACCAGTGTCAGGAAACAGCAAGGGGAACAGGATGCACAGTGTCCGGTGTCTGCGGAAAGAAGCCCGAGGTCGCACGGATGCAGGATCTGCTGATCTATGTCACAAAGGGATTGTCCTGCGTGACGACAAGGCTTCGCGAGGAAGGCAAGGCTGTGAAGGGCGATGTCAACCACCTGGTCACGGTGAACCTCTTCACAACGATCACCAACGCGAATTTTGACAAGGACGCGATTGCGGACAGGGTGACAAAGACGCTCGCGGTGAAGGAGGAGCTCCTTCAGCAACTCACAGATCGCAGCGGCCTTCCGGATGCAGCACTTTGGAACGG
>CADBZI010000093.1 GCA_902799015.1 uncultured Lachnospiraceae bacterium
CGCCTGCCACATCGGCGCTGTTACATAACGGATCCACCATTCTTCTGAGTATGGACTGTCTGACGCCGCTATTGCCGGAAGAGCAGGGGGAGCAGGACTGATTCTAACAAAAAGAAGGAGAAATCTAATCATGACCAGACGGGAACAGATCAAAAACGCTTATAAGCTATCAGGCAATCATGCAAGCTTCTATGATGGGATGATGACGTATTCCACGGTCCTCGGCAAAGCGATCTGCCGGATCGTCTGGAACATGGACGGAGAAAAGAATCTGCGGTATCTGGAGAAGGCGCTGTCCGGGATTCCGGAGGATTTCTCCGGAAAGCTGCTGGAGGTCCCCGTTGGGACGGGCGTTTTGACCATGCCGGTCTACCGTGAACTTCCGGACGCGGGAATTACCTGTCTTGACTATTCGGAGAATATGATGGCTTCAGCGCGGGAGAAAGCGAAAGCGCTCGGGCTTTCGAATATCACCTTCCTGCAGGGGGACGTCGGCGCATTGCCTTTTGAGGATGAAAGCTTCGATATCGTGCTGTCCATGAATGGCTTTCACGCCTTCCCGGACAAGGAGGCCGCTTACCGCGAAACCTATCGCGTGCTGAAACCGGGCGGGACCTTCTGCGGCTGCTTCTATGTGCAGGGTGGTCATAAGAGAACGGATTGGTTCATAAGACATCTCTACCAGCCGAAGGGCTTTTTCACACCGCCTTATGAGACGGAGCAAAGCCTGCGCACCCGGCTTTCCGGGCTGTACACGAAAACGGAGGTCACCATGGTAGAAGGGATCGGATGCTTCTGCTGCAAGAAGTAAAGGAGTTTCGGGACATGAAAGAAAAAGACCTGCCGATCGACCTGACAAAGCACAAGGTATACTCAAAGAACGCCAAAAAGTGCGTGCAGAAGCTCCTGAAGCGCTATTACGATGAAAAAACGGCTGCGAGGCTCTGGGAGAAGGTGCAGCTTCAGTACTGCGAATACTTAAAGGACGAACCGGCGCTGAAGGACCTGAAGATCACGACCAGCATTTATGACCCGATCCTGATCTTTGCCTGGTATGCGGTCATTCCGGACAAGCCTGCGTTAGCGGAAGTGCAGCAGGACATCTATCAGAGTTTTTTCGGATCGTTTGAGCTGATGGGCAAAGTATTCGATCTGAACCGGGAGCCGGACAATAAACTGGCCAGTAAGATTTTTCAGAAAGCCAACGATATCCGGGTCGAGGAGATCAAACGGTTCCCGGAGTCCTTCCGAATGGGCAGCTGCTCTTACGACAAGGAGAACGGCATCATTCGCTACAGCTTTACCCAATGCCCGAACGCGGAGTTTGCAAAACGGCATCACATGGAGGACGTGCTGCCGGTCCTGTGCAATTGCGACCATCTGGCCATGCATGCGATCCACGCGGCGTTAATCCGGGAAGGGACCTGCGTGACCTCCGACTGCTGTGACTACTGCATTGTCGGCGATAAGAATCCCATGGCAGCGGAATATGAACTGAAACAAGCAGACAACGGCCTTTGGATCAGCGAGAAGAAATAGAACGGGGCGGGAGGAGCTATGAAATACGTCGGAATATACTGGTCGCTGTTCGCACCGATGATAAAAAAGAGTATTCGGCAAAGATTTAGCGTGTCTCTTGCGGAGCAGTCGATCCGGGAAGGCAAGAAGGAATACAAAAGGCTTTTGTCTCGAGCGGACGATCTCGGCCCCGGTAATCCCATGGCATCCAATGCGTATTTTGCTTATGTCTTTGCAGCAGCCTGGCTGGGAAGCGGCAGGAAGATTACGCCGGATGAAATGGCGCTTATCATGACCGACGTGCTGGAATCGCGGCTTCTTCGGACTGTGTTCGGCATAACAGATCTGAACAGGCAGCCGAAGAAATGGTACAGGGATATGAAAAAGTACGAGGCTTGGTTTGATAAGCACAGCAAAGAGTATCCGGTCAACTGGAACGTTTCTTTCGATGAATCCCGACACAGGGACGGAAGCTATTATTTCTTTACGCGCTGCCCGATCTGTGAGTTCTGCGAGCGGGAAGGCATCGCGGAGCTGATGCCCGCCCTGTGTTCGACGGATGAGGTCATGTTTCGTCTGCAGCACGGGAGGCTGTACCGGGAGCACACCATCGCAAACGGAGAGTCCGTCTGTGACTACTGGGTCGTCGGGGACAAAATCCGGGATCCGAAGTAGAGAGAGGTAAATTGTCCTCTTCCAGGAGAGAGAAAGGAATCAAGATGATCATCCTGCAGCTTGCTTTGTATTGTGCCCTGTTCACGCTGATGGTGAAGGTCGGTGTGGGGAACAATGCACTGAACGGTTTATATTTCTATCCCAAATCGGTTCAGGAAAAGGTTTATGAACTGGGGCTGACAAATCGGGAAACCGTAGCAAAGAAGCGGAAACGCTTTATGACTGCCTTTTTCGCAGTCATGGCGGCAGCTCTGATCCTGATTATCCGTGTCTGGAATGGGGTGCACAGCTTCCTTCCGGCATACCTGCAGGCGCTTCTCTTCCTTGAAGTCATGAACTGGTACGACGGGATCGTGATCGACCGTCTGTGGGTCGGTCACAGCCGATTCTGGATCATCCCCGGCACGGAAGAAATCCCATTCGTACAGACCTGGCCTCAGATCCTGAAGAAACGCGGAATCCTGACGCTGATCTGGATCGCCGGGGCGGCCATTGTTGCCGGAATCATCGTATTGCTTTTTTAGGAGGAATCAGATATGGCACGAAAAGATTCGGAACATCAAAAGAAATCTATGAGTATGCTGTTCCGCGGAAAGGCGATCTTTAAGCCGCTGAACACAGGGCACATCGATGAGCACGTCAGCTGCGTCCGGGAGTGGATCGCCAACATCTTCTTCTATACGAAGAACGGCACCACCATCATGATCGATGCAGGCTACAACTATGCACGTTTGCAGGAAAAAATGGGCTGGCTGGACCTGGATCCGGCTTCGATCCGGCATATCCTGATCACACACCAGGATACGGATCATGTCGGCGCCCTGGAGCGGGACAGTGAGCTCCTGTTCAAAGATGCTATGGTGTATATCGGGGAGATCGAAAACCGGTACCTGACCGGCGAGGTCAGGCGGAAGGTGTTCCATGGGGCATATAAGCTGCCGATGGTGAAAACGGATAACCAAAAGACGCTTCTGAAAGACGGCGAAGTGTTCCAGATCGGAGACATCAAAGTCGAATGTATCCTGGTCCCCGGGCATACCTGGGGCCACCTGGTCTACCTGATCGATGACGAGTACCTTTTCACCGGAGATACGATCTGGTTCGGTGCGGACGGCGGATACAGCTTCATCAGTACGCTGGCGGAGGAC
>CADBZI010000094.1 GCA_902799015.1 uncultured Lachnospiraceae bacterium
TGTATATGGTTTCAGAGTGCCATCCTTCAGAATGAAGGTCCTGGAGCAGGAGACAATTTCCTGGATCTCATGGGAGGCCATGATGACAATGCCACCCTGTCTGCAGAATCCCTGCAGGTAGTCGAGAATGACCTGCTTGCAGACCAGGTCCAGCGCCGCGCCTGGTTCATCCAGGATCAGAATCTGCGGGTGGTTGGCAACTGCACAGCCGATGGAAACCCTTTTTTTCATGCCGCCGGACAGCTTCAGAACCTGGCGGTTCAGAAAGTCGTGAACCTGCAGGTCTCTCAGTACACCGGACTTCAGCTCCTGCGAAAGGGTGTCACTGCCTCCGGGGTACCACAGGCGCAGGTTGTCTTTCACAGAAAGCTCCTCAAGGAGCGGTGTGGTTTGGGGAACGTAGCCGACTACATGCGAACGAAGAGCAGGGCGGTGGAGAAGATCGCCGGTCTCCGAGAGAGAGGGCTCTTCAAGAAGAAATTCCCCTTCATCAGCCTTCAGTGCACCTGCAAGGATTCCGAGCAATGTCGACTTTCCGCAGCCATTCTCCCCGAGAATGCCGATTGAGGTTCCTGAGGATGCGGAGAACGTAATATCCTTCAGAACTTCTTTGTGTCGGTAGCTTTTTCGGATATGGGATATCTGGATTTTCATATATGCCTCAGTGACGATCTCTCATTGAACTGTGTCCCTCCTACTTTAACATAGAAGAAACAGGGGTGCACACAGGAAAATGTTTTTATCTGTGACAGAATCGTGTGTAATTGTTGGGCACTCTTACAGTTGTAATCCCTGAATAAGTCTGATATATTGGTCGTACTCATCAAGGAGGCAGGTATATGAAACACAGACGCAGGTTGTTCTGGGCATATGCGCTTGCAGCGGTGATTGCCCTGTCATTTGTCCTTCCGGCAGCCATTGCATCACAGCCGGATTCAGAGTCACATCCGGGAGCTTCTACAGAAAGCACGGAAGGATCCGCAGCGGGGAACGAGACGGAGACGGAAGCGCTCTCCCAGGTGATCGGACAGATTCTATCCAGAGGATATGATCTTTCGCTCGATGTAAGCTTTGAGGAGCCGATGCGGGAAGCCATTTCCAGTGCAGCGAAGGGTTTTGACATGTCCTGGGCAAAGGAAGCGGCCTTCACAGGAACATCATCCGGAAACGACGACGGAGGCATTGATGCATCCGGCACGCTTTCACTCAACGGAACCGATCTTTATGACGGAAGCATATCTGTTGACGTGAATGACCAGATTGTCTATCTGGTCTGTCCGCAGTTTCGGAAGACGCCGTTTGCCGTCGATCTGAAAAAGCTGGCGTCAGCAGCTCAGGGTGCTGCTCAAACGGCAGGGAAAAATACCGCCGGGAAGAAGGCCGTAAAAGCTGCCGGGAACTTCAAGGCCAGCTATATGAAGCTTCTCCAGGAGGGAACGGATCTGGTGAAGGGGATTCAGCCGGAGGAGTTGACGGCCTTTTCGAAGCGTTATGCGGATGTGTTCGCACAGAACGCGGAGCAGGTTGACCATGAGAAGGTGACTGTCACAGCGGGGGCGCTTTCCGAGGCAATCAGTACACACACTATCACAGTCGATCAGGATGCAATGTCAAAGATCCTTTCTGCCAGCCGGGATGCGCTTGCAGACGACAGCCTGGTACGGAAGATATTGAAGAGCGACTTTGCGGTGGATGCCGCAAACACGATCGTGACGGCAGTCAAATCAGATGGACTGTTTGATCAGGAGACGCTGTACAAGGGGTATCAGGGCCTATTAAAAAAGGCAGATGAAGGGGTCCTCTCGAAAGTTCCGGGCTTTTCTCTGACGTATGGAATGGACGGGGAGGGACGGCTGGCAAGCCTTGATCTGAACCTGCTGTATTCTGGCGTAGAGGTAAATCTGTTTACATTGAAGATGCTGGTGCATGATACCCATGCGGCGATTCAGTTTGATCTTGGTACGCTTGTATCTGCGCTTGCGGCATCAAAGTTTGGCGGAGACGCAAACGGAGAGACAGGAATTCTCCTGGAGGCTGATACAGAAGAAAATCAGTTCAATGGCACGGCTTCCCTCACAGTCGCGGGTCAGCTGCTGGGCCAGCTGGAGGCGAAGAATTTTGCGATTGATGACGCAGGGCATGGGAAACTGAACGGAAGTCTTTCCCTCACAGCCGGCGAAGCCGTTTTCGAAGCCGTGTTTTCCAGTGAGATGGCTGGTGAAGTCAAGGTGACAGGACGGTATAATGGGACTGATTATCTGACTGTCACTGCCAGTGCAGCAGCAACGGATCATGCAAAGGTCAAGAAAATAAACCGGAAAAAAGCAATGGAGGTGTATGATCAGTCAGCCTGGGATGCGTATATTAAGGACGCAAGGCTGACGAAGATGATCAGAAAACTGGCATCAGGTGGAGTCCCTGACAGCATTGTTGATACACTGACCAGTGGGGAAGCCGTGACAGAGAAATCAAGAGAGAATACAGTTGAGCGCGATGGCACCGGTGAGCTGGAGAATGGTGAAGTTGGCGGTGCGGATATTGGGCATGACAAGTAACTGCAAAAAAATTGTAATGAATAAAAAAAGGGGCATCGGGATGTGTTCAATCCTGGTGCCCCTTCCTGTATGGAGTTGTATTACTCTGCCCAAGCAAGGCAAAATTCTTCAAGCTTCTGCCTCGTCTTGTCCGGATCCTTCAGTGGACTGACAAGACTGGTGGTGACACTGACGGTGTTGTCACGCCCGACAAAATGCCGGATGCGGTCGATCATTCTGTCTGCTTTACCGGAGGCAGAGCAGGCGCAGATGACAACCTCCTTACCGGAAAAAGATTCCTTGTTCAGGAAGGTTTCCATTGCCGGCGGACAGGTGCCGGCCCATACCGGGGAGGCAATGACAATCGTTTCGTAGTCTTCAAGATTATGCCGGAGTCTCTTGATTCTGGGTTTATAGTGGATGAGAGCCTGAAAACCACCTGCGGCAAGCTTGCGGAATCCCTTCCGGACAGGTTCATGCTCCGGAATCAGCTGTTCCAGGTCTGCACCGGTGATATCCTTGATCTGATTGGCAGCGAGTTCTGTATTCCCGTCAAGCGAATAGTAGACGACAAGAATTTTACTCATACACGTATCCTTTCCATGTACAGTGAGCGTGAATTCAGCAGAAACGGTTCAGCCTTGCATCGTATCTGTAGTCGATCGAGCGCAGTTTGTCTTCAACCGTTTTTCTGTCAGCCCCGTGATTCTTGCAGAAGGCATCAAGGCTATGGTAACAGTCTCTCAGCTCGGTATTGACAAAGCTGAGAAG
>CADBZI010000095.1 GCA_902799015.1 uncultured Lachnospiraceae bacterium
CGTTACCTCGTCATTCCACTCCTTGGATTATCAGTTCACAGAACTGATTTAGTTCAGCGCTGTGCGCCGCCTTTTCAGCGGCGAACAAGTCGCACGCATATAGATGAAGTCGCTGTTCTCGAAGATATTCTCCACCTCATGAGAGGAGAGAAGATCCTTTACGTTCTGTGTGATCCCAGTGGGGATGCCGCCCCATTTTCTGAAGCGCTTCCAGATCTCCACCGAATAGGCTGCTGTCTGCTCCTCTTTCAGAAGCAGGTGGAACTCGTCCATATAGTAGCGGGTGGCCTTTCCGGCTTCGCGGTTTGCTGTAACACGGCCCCAGACCTGGTCCTGTACGATCAGCATGCCAAGCTTTTTCAGCTGTTTGCCGAGCTCCTTGATGTCGTAGCAGACCAGGCGGTTGTCGATGTCCACGTTGGTCCTGTGATTGAACAGATTGAGCGACCCTTTGACGTAAATCTCCAGCGCCGTCGCCACATGATGGGCTTCCTTTTCTTCCTGTTTCAGAAGAGCGTTGTACAGATCCTCCAGAAGCGGCATGTTCTCCGGAACCGGGTTCTCGAAGTACTTCTGATAGATCTGATGAACACAGCGGTCAATGACAGTCTTTTCGATGGGCTGCAGGCCCTCCTTACCGCCGACGACCAGTTCACAGAGGGAAAGGATGAAATCTGATTTCAGTGCGATCGGGTTATCCTCCTCGGAGTAGTTCAGGTTGATATCCATCGGGTTCACGTACTGGGTGCTGGCCGGGCTGATATGAATGACCTGGCCGTTGAAACGCTGCACGAGGGCCGTGTACTCTGCCTCAGGATCGCAGATAATCACATCGTCATCCGTCACTAGAAAAGCATTGGCGATCTCACGCTTGGCGCTGAAGGATTTACCGGAACCGGGAGTACCGAGGATCAGGCCGTTCGGGTTCTTCAGGGCCTTCCGGTCTACCATGATCAGGTTGTTACTGAGAGCGTTCAGCCCGTAGTAAAGGGATTCCTTACCGTTCTGGAACAGTTCCTGAGTAGTAAAGGGAACAAAAATCGCCGTGGAGCTGGTTGTCAGCGCACGGCGGATGTCGATAAGACAGCTTGCCAGCGGAAGGCAGCTCATAAGAGCGTTCTCCTGCTGGAAGTCCAGCCTTCTTAAGTTGCAGTTGTGCTTCTGGGCGATACTGGATGCCTGGAATACGTTGGTGTCCAGCTCCTGCTGCGTCTTTCCGGTATTCATGATCAGCATCGTCAGCATGAACATGCGCTCGTTCTGGCTCTGCAGCTCTTTAAGGAGCGACTTGGCGTCCTTACCATAGGTGGCCAGATCCGAAGGGATGATGTCCATGTCGTAGCCGGAACGGACTGCCTTCTTCTGCTCTTCGATCTTCGATCGGTCAAGCTCGGTGATCGTGTGCTTGATGGTCTTGATCGCTTCCGTCTGATCCACGGACTGGATGTGCATCGTGATGATCTGCGAGGAATCCATATCCAGGAAATCCTTCAGAAGCTGGTCCGAGAGGTCCGATGCCGTGATCTGAAGATAGCTCATGGCTCCATACATAGATCCCATCTGGAAAGTACGGCTGCCGGGGAAGGCAAAGGCCGTCGGAGCAATGAAGTCCTTCACGGAAAGGCCTGACTCAACAAGCCACTTCCAGTCAAAGCGGAACTTGTCCTCCGGATCTCCCATGTGGAACATATCGTGCATGAGCTTCAGCCTCTGGTATCCGTTCAGGACCTCAGCCCTGACACCCAGCTGCTTGAAGTTGTTCAGAAGGTCGTTCTGGACATGCTCCAGCCTCGGCTTGGCCTGCTTCATGGAGTCAGCCTCGATCCCGAAGGTCAGAAACTTGGTCTTGGTAAGACCGTTGTTGCCCTGGGCCAGCTGGTTTTTCAGCATTTCGGAATATTCGTCACGGACACTGTTGAAATCATCTTTCCGGTAAGGGATCCGGATCCCGGCTTCGAAGCTCTCCGCGTCAGTCGTCATGTTCATGAAGCTGAGCTCAAAGTGGATGGAGCTATCGAAGAAGTTCAGGAAGCCGCACCACTCTTCGAAGATGGCCGTTTTGTCCTCCTGCTGGGCCAGCTGGTAGTTGATATCCTGGAACTGGATGGTCTTGGTGTAAAAACTGCCAACGCGGCAGATGCCGTCAGGAAACATCCGGTCAAAGGGAATCGACTGCTGGGCGGTCCTGGGGATCCCGTCGTTTTTCTTTGCGCGGTCGATGACTTCCTGGACCCGTTTCTGGTCCGTTCTGGACAGTCCCGGGGGAAGCTTCAGTGACCGTTTCTCATTTCTTTTTCCTTTGAACAGCTGAAACAATTCTGTCTACCTCCTTTTCCGCCTGCGCAGCCCTCTTCAGGATGTCGTAGTAGTTGTCCGTCTGATAGGGCCGGATCTTTGGCCGGATGAATTTCGATTCGATAAAGTGCTTTGCAATGACCTCCAGGGGCTGCCCATCACGCTCGTACATCGCCAACAGGAACATGGGGATCATGATGATGATCATGCTCATAGCGGCCAAGCTCGTAGAACCGATGCTTTTGATCAAAAAGAATGACGGCACACCGATGAGTGCCGCCAGTCCGAAGCAGATGAGCTGCCTCTTTGTGAGGTTTAAAAATACTTTGGTTTTGACCCGAGTAAGATCTCTCGGGACGGGGATATATGCTGCCATTGTGGACCTCCTTCCTTAATGGGCACTCATAACGGATTTCGCCAGGCTTCCGGTCTTGAAGAGCGAGAAGCACAAAAGGACCGTGTATCCCATGACACCCCAGATGCTTCCGATGATGTCATCCGTAAAGGCGACTGTCTGGACCAGCACCGCGTAGATGGCGATACAGATCATGATCAGGAATCCCTGGAAGCCCAGGGCCATCAGGGCTCTCAGATAGTTCTGCCCGATATGGCTCTGTTCCCGGTTTCCGAAGGTAGAGAACGGGATCGGTGCCAGGCTCGTCATGAGGTAGATCTCCATCATACGGCCATAGACGATCACAAAGATCGCAACGGACAGGATCGTGGAACATATCTGGACGATAAAGGACTGCAGGAACAATCCGAGCAGTTCTCCCAGCTCCATTGCCTCCAGGCTTTCCCGTATGGTCTCAAGCGTTGCCGCATCGACCGCCGTGGAGCCTGAGATCAGGCCTGCGCGGGAGTTCACCACATACTGAGCCACATCAAAGACCGCCATGAC
>CADBZI010000096.1 GCA_902799015.1 uncultured Lachnospiraceae bacterium
CTCGGATGGCAGGATAAACAAGACAGTCCCAATAGACAAGGGATAACCATTCAGCATTTTTTGAACCATAAATGTTACAAAAATGCTTGACCATTACAATCGCCTTGGTCAGCTGGTCTTCGTGGCTCGCCATCAGGTTGACCAGGTTGCGGATCGTCTGCGGTGTATGGCCGTCCGATCCGATGTGGATGTGGACTCCGCATCCCCGGCTCGGGCTGCTCTTTGCCTTCGCGTGCCGCAGCTCCCGGATCAGGCCCTGCAGAAGCTCCATGTCTTCGTAGGTAAGAACCGGCGTCACCAGTTCGCATTTTTCGCTGTCCGGCCCGGTGATGGAAACGTCCTTCTGGAATTTCCATTCCCTGCCCTGTGCGTCCCAGGCGCTCCAGCTTTCGTAGCCGTTGCTGCGGTGGGTGTCTTCGTATCTGCCGGTTCCGAAGAAGGTGGCGGCTGTCTTCGCTGCGCTTATGCGGGTGATGTTGTTCATCTCGACCTCAACTCCGTAGGTCTGGCTCTTCATGTTCTCGATCTGGATTCTCGTTGCTTCTGTCATCGCTTTGCTCTCCTTTGTCGTGATGTGGTTTTCCCTTTCGGTACTGTATTAATCACTCTAAAGGCACATATAAGCAAGCGAATTGTCTGATAATTCGAGGTATAATGTGCACCAAAAATCCGCCCGAAAACTGTGTACTTTATGCCTCCCCGGTCAGGATGAAATGCACGTATTCCTTCGGGTGCTCCTCAAGGAAAATCACCAGCTCGAAGAAGTCGCGCTCGTAAGCGAGACGCTGCACCACCGGCAGATCAAACATGTTGGTGATGCCGGTCTCCCGAATGATGAGGATCTGCTCCTTCACGCGTTCAGGCATCCGGATCACCTACCTTCCGTACCACATCCTCCCGCCAGATGACGTTGAGCCCGGAGCCGTTGTCCCATCTCATGAGGAGGCTCCCGGTGTCATCGACGCCAAGCACCGTCCCAAGGGTGCCTGCAGGTGGGGCCTGCGGGTCATCCATGGCGATAAGCTCCACTCTGGTACCTGCCGGATACATCCGGCGCACATGCTCGACCTCCTGCTTATTCGGAAACCGCATCACTCGTCGCCTCCTCTCCGTCTTCCGCTTCCTGCGCGGCAGCCTTCTGGGCCGCTTTCTTCTCCTTCAGCTTCTGGTAGAAAGCGTCGGCGTCCGCCTGATTCTTGAAGGCGGCATGGCCGGAGAGGTTTTGCAGGAGGATCGCCCGGTCGTGCTTGTGCTCTGCGCCGACAAAGCCGAGCCGCAGAAGCCAGCAGCGGAAGGTATATTTCTCGGACTCGGTTTCCTTCTCTTTCGCTGTCACCCGTTTCGCTTCCTTTGCCATCTTGCAGATCGCGGCGATGAGGTTCGTGAAGGTCTTCGCTTCCGCCGGGCTCGGCTCCGGGAACCAGGGGAAGGACACCGTCTCGTCCGAAATGAGGATCGGCAGGTCGTCCGCCCCGAGGGCTTTCATGAGAAGGGAGCGCTTGCTGGCAACGATCTTCTTTAAGTTCTCCAGCGCCTCGTCGGTGAAGTAATCCCGGGGCATCGTCACTGTAAGGCCGCCCTCTTCGGGAGCTTCCGTCTCCTCTTCGGTTTCCGCTTCCGCCTTCTCAGTGGTTTCGGCTTCTTCCGCTTCCGGCTCATCCTCCGCCGCTTCCGTATCCTCTTCCTCAGCGGTAAAGCCTGCCGTCGCAAGGGCTGCGGTAATCCGATCGATCAGGGCTGCGTCCGTGCGCTCATCCCAAAGAAGCTCGCCGGTCTTCGTAACCTTCATGTTCCCGATCACAAAGGCGCATTCCGGCATCCTTGTGTAAACCGGCTGTATGCCCGCCTCTCGGCTGATGATCGCCACCAGCTGCTTCCTGTCTTCGCCTGTTACGTTGTAGTTCGCTTTCATGATGTTCCTCCTTCTATGCGGGGCCTTCCGGCCCGTTTGCTTTGGTACTGTATTCATCACTCTTGTGCGAACATATAGCAAGCAGATTCCGATGAATTACTGAACAAAAATGAACGTATCCTCTTGTGCATCTTAGGCAGAAGAAAACGCCCCGCAAACCGACAGGTCTGCGAAGCGTCTGCAGCGCGATTCCACATCTTTTCTGATCCATCCCGGCGGCTCCGGGACATCGTTGTATCTTCCGTATTCGCCAAACATACACTCCATACCGACGTTCCGGGCCTGTACGGCTTCTTCGAAATCATCATAGTAGCCAAGGTGAATCTCCTGCTGTGAGACCTTGATCCGGGCACGGTATTTCTCGTTCCGGGGATAGAAGTCCACACCGGACACACCGCTACTGTTATTCCTCTGCAGGGAGTGGTTGATCTGGTTTTGCTGGTGAGTCACGATTCGCAGATTGCAGGAGCGGTTATCCAGCGTATCGAGGCTGATATGATCGACCTCATAGCCTTCCGGACAGCCGGTGATCACCCGGTGCAGGTAGTTGCCTTTCCGGTCGATGAGATACAGTTTCCGATCTCCCGGCTTCCTGTAATTCCGGTACCACTTGATATCCCGAATGCGGTCAAACTGGTTAGCATCAAACAGGAACCGTGTCCCGTCCGGCAGCGTCCCGATCCCGGTATCGCCTTCAAAGCGGTAGGTCACGTTACTCACTACCCTCACCGCCTTCCGGCACGAAGGTCGCCACCTCCTCGAACTTTAGCTTCTGGCCATCGCGGATGACAAACACATCTGTGTAATCTCCATCATGGCTCTGGATGTAGCGCTTCACAATGACATCAACGAATTTCTCTTCGATCTCAATCCCAAACGCCACACGATCTGTCTCATCGCAGGCAATCAGGGTGCTGCCGCTCCCGAGGAAGGGATCGAGGACGATGCCGTTTGTCATGGTGCTGTTCTTAATGGGATAGGCCATCAGCGCCACCGGCTTCATCGTCGGGTGATCTTTGTTTGCCTTTGGACGGTCGTACTCCCAGACGGTCGTCTGCTTCCGGTCGGAATACCACTGGTGCTTTCCGTCTTTCTTCCAGCCGTACAGGCAGGGCTCATGCATCCACTGATACGGGGAGCGGCCCAGCACGAGCGCGTTCTTCTTCCAGATGCAGCAGCCGGACAGATAAAATCCTGCCTCGTCAAAGGCCCTGCGGAAGATCAGCCCTTTCGTATCCGCATGGAAGATATAGATGCTGCCGTCATCGGCCAG
>CADBZI010000097.1 GCA_902799015.1 uncultured Lachnospiraceae bacterium
CTGGCTGCCGATATGCTGATGGAGGCGGCAAATCTTATCGAAGATGCTGCCGATCTGCTTGTACAGGTCTCTTTTCTGTTGAGAGACAAAGACATCGAAGCTGATTCCTGCTTCCCGTGCTGTGTTGTGGAGGTGTACTGCGATGATGAACTTTGATGAATTCCTGGAAGCTACCAGAGCCCGTGTTCAGGAGGAGCTTCCTGATACGCAGGTGAAGATCCAGCAGGTAAATAAGCTGCAGGGCGAATCCTACATTGGGATCTCCGTCCAGCCGGAAGGCGCTGCGGCAGCTGCCACGTTTAACATCGGTCCTGCCTTTGAGCGTTACCAGGCGGATCCGTCCCAGGAGAGTGCCATCCTCGATAAGATCGCTGCTGATGCGAAGCAGGTGTCTGCCGCCATTCCCATCTTTGAGGTCAACAGCATCACGGACTACGAAAGCGCGAAGAGCCATCTCGTGATGCAGGTCGTACCGGTGGAGCCCAACAAGGAGATGCTGGAAAACATCCCGCATAAGACCGTGGAGGATATCGCGGTTGTGTACCGAGTGGAGCTTCCTCATCCCGAGGACAGCTCCGCAACCACCTTGGTAACGAACCAGCTGTTGGACCAGTACGGCGTCACTCCCGATCAACTCCATGCCGACGCGGTTGCCGCCCAGCTGGCCAATCATCCCCCGGTCCTTAAGAACATGTCCGAGATGATGGCTGAGATGTCCGGCGGCATGTTCGATATGCCGGAATCGCCCATGTGGGTGGCGACGGTCGAAGGAGGCATGAATGGTGCTTCCGTAACTCAGCTTCCCGATTTCCTTCAGGAGGCTGCGGACAGGCTCGGCGGTGACTTCTTTGTCCTGCCTTCTTCCGTGCATGAGGTCCTTTTCATCCGTGATGACGGTTCCTTTGAACGTGACCAGCTGGAAAGCATGGTACGGGGCGTCAATGCTACTGAGGTGAGTGAAGCGGATTTCCTTTCGGACAGTGTTTATCACTATGACAGCGATGACCACATTTTTGAGAAAGCCGTAACCTTTGAGAGCCGTGTGGCGGAATCCCCGGAACTCTACAGCGCAGAACCCACGAAGGAAACCATGACTGTGCTTCTGGTCGAGCCCAACCAGCATCCACGTCCGGTTGAGATCGGAACGGAGTTGGAAGATCTTCAGAATGCTGTCGGCGGGTATATCGAGGTCGTGTATCCGTTTGATGAGCCGGTCGGACTGGTCATGAATGAGGAAGGGAAGCTCGATGGCCTGCCTCTGAACAGGGCGCTCAGGGACGATAACGGCGAGATCTACGACGTGGTAGCCGGGTCCTTCCTGGTGGTCGGCCTTACGGATGAAGACTTTGGTTCCCTGACGCCGGATCAGATGAAGGCCTTTGAAGAGAAGTTCCATTCTCCGGAGGTCTTTATCCGGATGGGTCGCGGGATCATGGCTGTCCCCCTCCCGGATGAAAAGATCGAGAAACAGCAGGACAAGAAGCTGGATGCGCCGGAGCTTAAGCCGCACAAAAAGGTAAAGGAGGAAGCCCTGTGATGAGATGGATCATCCCGGCGCTGTGCTTCTTCGGAGGGGCCATGTTCGGCATGCTGACCATGGCCCTGATGGTGGCAAGCAGCCGGGCAGAAAGAAACGAGGAGGTGATGACGGATGCAGGAGGAAGTCGAAAGCAGGACAGTGAATCTGGCGATCAGCACGTCGAAGCTGAGCGCACGTACCATTGTCTCAGCGGTCAAAGCCTATCTGAACCACAGGAAAAATGTGAAAGTAAAGAAGGAGCATGAAGCAGAGATCCCAACCCAGGGCAAACAGACGGTCAAAGAGCTGATCGGCCAGGGACAGGGCGTCACCAATATCGATATCGCCAAAACGGATCTCCGGGGCTTTGAAAAGGTGGCCAGGAAATACGGTATCGACTATGCGATCAGGAAGGATTCCTCTGTGGATCCGCCTCACTATCTGGTCTTTTTCAAGGCTAAGGATGCGGATGCAATGACTGCAGCCTTCAATGAGTATTCCCAGAGAGTTCTCCGGAGAGAGGAACGTCCGAGTGTCCTTGAACGGCTCCGCAAGATCAAGGCTGCTATCCTGGCACTGCCCGGCAGAGTCATCAACCGTGACAGGCAAAGGGAGCAGACGCGATGAACACGAAGAAGCTGAAAAAAATCATCATCAAGGTTCTCCCTTATGCGCTCATGGGCCTCGTCTGTACCAATCTGGGCGAGGCCTGGCGGCTGGCTGAAGGTGCCGATGCCAGCAAGAAGCTGCTGTCATTCTTCAGTGCTCTGGGGATTGCTTTTGGAAATCCTCTCCCGAGCTTCCATCCGGCGGATCTTCTGGTCGGTGCCATCTGCGGCGGTGCTTTGTATCTTGCAGTCTATATCCGCCACAAGAATGCCAAGCACTTCAAACACAACCAGGAATACGGTTCTGCCCGGTGGGGCACCCACGCGGATATCGAGCCCTTCATGGATCCCAAGTTTGAGAATAACGTGATCCTGACGGCAACGGAGCGGCTGACCATGAGCAATCGGCCCAAGAATCCGGCTACAGCGAGAAATAAGAACGTCCTGATCGTCGGCGGTTCCGGTTCCGGTAAGACCCGGTTCTGGCTGAAGCCCAACCTGCTTCAGATGCACAGTTCCTATGTTGTGACGGATCCGAAGGGCAGCATCCTGGTGGAATGCGGGTATGCGCTTCAGACCATCGGAAAGTATGAGGTGAAGGTATTCAATACCATCAACTTCAGCAAAAGCATGCACTATAACCCCTTCGCCTATATCCATAGCGAGAAGGATATTCTGAAGCTCGTGACAACGCTGATCGCCAACACCAAGGGAGACGGCAAGTCCGGGGATGAGTTCTGGACCAAGGCGGAGACACTGCTGTACTGTGCGTTGATCGGATATATCCACTATGAAGCACCGGTGGAGGAACAGAACTTTGCTACGCTGATTGAATTCATCAACGCCATGGAGGTCCGTGAGGATGATGAAGAGTTCCAGAATCCCGTGGATATCATGTTTGAGAATCTGGAGAAAAAGAACCCGAAACACTTCGCAGTCAGACAGTACAAGAAATATAAGCTGGCTGCCGGCAAGACCGCTAAGTCGATCCTCATTTCCTGTGGGGCAAGGCTGGCGGTCTTTGATA
>CADBZI010000098.1 GCA_902799015.1 uncultured Lachnospiraceae bacterium
GAAGTTTTGAAGCTTCAGAATAAACATGCCGGAGAGATGTATGAGGAACGGATGGACAGTGCCAGGATGAAGTTTCATTACGAGCGGGAGATCGCGGCGACAAAGGCGGCGGTCGAAAAGGAACGTCTGGAAGAAAAAATCAAGGCCCTGACGGAGAAGCTTTCCAATGAGAAATCGGAAAGGGAGAAGCTTAAAAAGGAAAATGAAAAACTGAAGCGGGAAGGAACATCCGGAGGATTTCTTTCCTGGCTGCGTGGATCCGGAACAGGGGAGCAGCAGGACAGGGAAGAAGGCGGAGAGAAGAAGGATGATGGCGAGAAAGCGTCATCAGTCGCCGAAGAAACGGCAGCAGACGAGAGACGGGAGTTCTGCATCAGGACCCTTGGAAATGAAAAGTTCTCCGGGGAGCAGATCAACCTGATCGTGCCCTGCCTGCAGGATGAGAACATTCCGCTTTCCACGCTGCAGATTCTTTGCAGGCCGGATCTTCCCGCTGAGAACATGAACGGCCTGATCAGATTTATCAGAGGAGGAAAGACGAATGACGGAAAACAGGGATCTTAAAAATGTGATTGCCGGCATGGCAGCGCTCGGAGAGATCTACCTTCGGATCGAAGGGAGAATTCAGGCATTGTATGAGGAAAACCCGGCACTGTTATTTGAAGCAAGAAGTTTAATGGCGAAGGCGGGGTATATCCCGCAGACGGGCAACATGAGTGAGCTTGTGGACAGGCTTCTTTCAGGGGAAAGTGCTTTGGAGATTGCCCGGACAGAGCGGATCTTCCTGAAGCACTACGCGGATATGTTCTATGATCCGATCCTTACCCAGGAGACGGTGAAGGAGTATCTTTCCAAAGATGAAGCAGGGCGGGCCGCAATGAAGGAACGCATGATAGAGCAGCTTTCCGTGTTTCCGGACAGGCATCTGGGACAGAAGGACCTGGTACGCTTTGGCTATACCGGGCGGGATCTGTTCCCGGTGGGAATGCCGATTGCCGAAGAACTGATGAAAACAACAAAGCTGACCGTCTTCGGCATTCATCCCGGCGGGCGGAAAGAGGTGCTTGCCGACCTGAGAATGCTGGAAAGCCACAGAGGCATGTACGCGGTCCGCAGGGAAGACTGGACCGGGTATTACTTAAGCACTATGCGGGAAGGAAGGGAGATCCGTTTTACCTTCCGCGAAGAAGGAAAGGAAATCCGGATTTACCAGATCCGGGAAGATATCGAAGACCGGCGGGATATCAGTGTCATGCCCTATGATGTCGTCTCATCGATCGGGATTCGGATATGCGTCAGCATTTACGACCTGGTATATGAGAGTACGATCCGGGAGGGAGCAACGCTGGACGATATTTTTGAAATCTTCAATATCGACCGGCCGGCGGACTTTAAGGGACACAGCCTTTCCGTCAGCGATGTGATCGCAGTACGGGAAGAAGGGGAATGGGTAAGCTATTATGTTGACTCCTTCGGATTCCGGAAAATACCGGATTTTCTGATCCCGGATAAGGAAAGAGAAGAAAGGATTTCCGGCCTGGGGCAGGCAGAGGAGAAAACCATATTAAAGAAGCAGGTAAGAACAGAGGCACCGGATAGAAAGGATCTTCAGGAGCCGATACAAAAATCAAAACGAACCAGATAACGCCGTTTGCCAAGTGCAGGCGGCTGTTTTTATGAAAAGGAGGACTCTGAAACAATGGATTACACAATGGTGATTGGTGAAGAAATGCTGATTGCAGAGGAAACAAAGCAGGATCCGGCTGCAGAACAGAGGCTCGAGTGTTACGCCGGGAAGGATGAAAAGGAGGAACAGTGACCATGATGAACGAAAAGGAATTTTATGAGAATGTAAAGGAATCCATCGGTTTCTTTCTCCCGATGGAATATGCGCACGCGCAGATTTCCCTGACTACGCAGGTGAAACACAATGACATGGAACGTACAGGGATCTCCATCCGGCTGCCGAATGAAACGGTCTGTCCGATCATTTATCTGGATGACTATTTCAGGCAGTATCAGGCCGGAACCGGGATTGATGAAGTGATGCAGCAGATTGCAAAGGTGCGGACAGGACAGGGAGCACTCACGGCGGAACTGATCAGTCCCGGCCTGATTTCGGATTATGAACAGGTAAAACCCATGCTGCAGATGCGCGCCTATGACACTGAGAAAAATGAAAAGAGGCTGGAGGGAATTGTCCATCACTGCTTTGGAGACTATTCTTCCGGGTATGCGATTGTGCTGAACAATTCGCCGGAGAGGACTATGTCCGTCATGGTGACGCCGGCCATGCTGGAGATGTGGGGAATCACAAAGAAGCGACTGCATGACGACACCATCCTCTCGGATCTCAGCAAGGAACCGGTTCTGATGGATATCGGCGCGGCGATGTTTTCAGTCATGGGGGAAGGAGAAGGCAAAAACTATCTTGATAAAGACACCCCGCGGGAAGCTCTGGGGCCGGGAAAAGAACTCATGTGCCTTACAAACGCGGAAAAGGTGAATGGCGCGGGGCTTATCTTAAACTCTGTGGTGCAGGAAAAGATTGCCCAGGTCTTCGGAGGCAGCTATTTTGTCCTGCCCTCGTCCATTCATGAAGTGCTTGTGCTTCCGGATGACGGCAGCCACACGGCAAAGGAACTGGGCATGATGGTCCATGAGATTAACGCAACCATGGTCAATCCGGAGGATCTCCTCTCTGACAAGGTGCAGGTCTATGACGTGGGCAGCAGGAAACTGGTCAATGCTTTCGAATATGAGAAAAATCACGAGAAGAATATTCCTCAGACCAGAGGGAAAACGATGTAATGAATGCAGCCTGTATCGGGAAAGTATGGGCTGCGGCAAAAGAAGGAGGAAACGATGGCAAGCACAGTAAAACGAATTGAAGAGCTGGCAGAGCAGACAGTTCGTGATCTTACGGACCATCCAGGTCACTGGCTTCACTTCCTCTCGTCTGCATCCAGGATCTATCTGTATCCTTTTACGGATCAGCTGCTGATCTATGCACAGCGTCCGGACGCCACCGCCTGCGCCTCCATGGATATCTGGAACAGGCGGATGAACTGCCGGATCCGGCGGGGCTCTGTCGGCATCGCCCTGATAGATGACCAGAGAGGATACCGGAAGCTCCGCTA
>CADBZI010000099.1 GCA_902799015.1 uncultured Lachnospiraceae bacterium
CCGGAATTTCTCTGCAGCGAGCTGGAAGACTATTTCGAGTCCCTCTACAGATGCGATGAGCGCACCCGGCTTTTCCCAGTCACGAAAAGCTACCTTCACCACGAACTGGACCGCGGGGCGAAGGAGAGCGGAGTGAAGAGAATCCGAATTCACGACCTCAGGCATTCCCATGTCGCCCATCTGATCGAGCTCGGATATTCGCCGGTCGCGATCGCAGAGCGCATGGGGCATGAGTCGGAGACGATCACTCTTCACTATGCCCACCTGTATCCGTCGACGCAGACGAAGATGGCGCAGAGTCTGGAGCAGGAGCACGAGATTGCGGCTGAGAAAGGGATCTCGGTACAGAGTCTGGAGCAAGAACACGGGATTATAACGGGTGAAGAGCCGCTGGTACAGAGTCCGGAGCATGGACACGAGATTACGCCAGAAGAAGAACTGCCGGCACTGAGGAGATAAAAAGATGGATAAGATCTACCGGAGAAATACCCAGTCGGATGGGAAAGAGATCAGGAAGAAGAAAGACGAACACGCGAGGCTGAGGAATAATATCATGAACTTTCGTGTGAGTCCCCGGGAGAGAGAGCTCATCGAGAAAAGGATCCGGATGTCCGGGCTTCCGAAAGCAGAGTTCTTCATCGAGAGCTGCCTGTACCAGACGATTCTGGTCAGGGGAAATGTGAAGACGCTTGACCGTATCCGCGAGAGCATGCAGGAGATCGACCGAAAGCTCAGAGATGGTGATCTCAGCAGTCTGGATGAAGGGGACAGGGTTGAGCTTCGGACCATCCTCGAGCTGCTGGAGCACATCTACAGAGAAAGCCCGGACCGGCTCCGTTCGGACAGATCTGACCGCAGACCTCAGCGAGCCGGCGGCAGGCAGCCGGATGGGCTCTGTCCGGACAACTTTGACCGGAGACGTCAGCGAGCCGGCGACAGGCAGCCAGAACCGGATCCGCCAGGAAAGGTCCGCTGATCACCCTTCACAATGCCGCGCTTTGCGGGAATGCTCCGCTTCTCCATTCCGGATAAAATGCCATGTTTCCCGGACATGTCATTTTTCCGGGATGACGTCGCTTCACATCCCCGCAAAGCAAAACCACAGTCAGCTCCTCCGCCAACGGCCGCGAAAGGGCCACAAAGGCTCCGGAGCTGGCAGGCAAGTTTCGCAAAGTGGCAAGCCACTTTTGCGCCGTTCGCTCCGCTCTCTAAACTTGCCAGCGGGGCGCTGCCCCCTTGGATCCCCTGGCATGGGGTTTCACCCCTGCACCCTGAACACGCAGAAACGCCTGCAGTCAGATGGAAGGTCCACCGGACCTTTCATCAGCGGCAGCGCAGTTTCTGCTAAAGGGCTGCTCGCCCTCTGTACTCCCCGGCAGAGGCGCTGCCCCTGCATTCCGCCAAAGGGAATCCATCCCTTTGGAATTCCGGTTGCTCCGCCGCAGAAATTTTCCGCAGATCCTGCGGAAAGCTTCTTTTCGCCGGAGCAGTTAAAATCCCTTTCCCGCTTCCGTTTATAAATCATGTGAAAGGAGTGATGTCAATGTCAAAAAAGAAAAATCCTGCACGACACAGAAACAGGGCAGTTACCGTACGGATGACAGATGAAGAATTTCTGGCGATGAGAGAGAAGGTGGAAGAATCCGGTCTCTCTCAGCAGACATACATTATCGAAGCTGTGACCGGAACCCCGATTCTTCCAGCCGATGGCGTGGAAACGCTGCTGTCCGAATGGAAGGATAACAGCAAAGACCTGTCGAACCTTTCACGCCAACTGCGGGGCCTCGGAACGAATGTCAACCAGATGGCCCACATCGCGAATGGATACGGTGATCTTCCATCTGAACAGTCTCTTGAAAGAATCAGTGAAAATGTCAACCAGGCAAGAAAGGCGGTGGAAAAGATATGGCGATCAATAAGGTCATTAACAAGTCAACAAAGTCACATGGCGCGATGAGGAACGTAATCGAATATGTCCTCCAGGACCGGAAAGTCCTGGACGGCCATGTCGACATCATCGGACCGTATGAAGCTGACAAGATTACATACGACGAGGTCTATCAGGCATTTCTCTCGGAGAAGAAGCTCTGGAATAAAGATTCAGGAAGAATGTATGCGCACAACATCATCAGCTTCCACAAAGACGAGAAGGTCACGCCGGAGGAGTGCCTGGAGATCGGAAGAAAGTTCTGTGAGGAATTCTTCCCGGGACATCAGTGTCTGATAAGTGTCCATCAGGACAAAGACCATCTTCACATTCATATCGTCACGAATACCGTTTCCTACATCGATGGACGAAAGCTGCATCAGACGAAGAGGGACCTGGAGAAGCAGAAAGTCTTCACCAACCAGCTCTGCGCGGACAGAGGGCTCTCAGTCACGGAGAAGGGGAAGCATTTTGACGGGACCAGGATCGAAGATGGCGAGATCCGTGGATGGAGCAAGGACAAGTACAAACTCCTTGCCAACGAGTCAAAGAAAAGTTTTGTGGCTGACTGCGCGATGGCCATTATGGAGACACTTCAGGATTGCACCAGCCGTGAGGCGTTTGCTTCCGGAATGCGGCAGAGGGGATGGACCGTCACGTGGACGGAAAGGAAAAAGCACATCACGTTCACTAATGACAAGGGTGAGAAGGTTCGCGACACAAATATCAGCAAAACCTTCAGCATGAATATCGATAAGGAGAATCTGATCAATGAATTTACGAGACAGAATGAACTCCGGCTTGCAAGACTCAGGGCAGACCGGGAGCGAGAAGAAGCTGAGTACGAAAGATACTACAGAGAAGTCGAGTCAGCTGCCGAAGGAATCGGTCATGCAGAGTCAGTCAGAAACGATCCGGAGGCAGGTGCAGGAGATGCGGATTCTCTCATCAGAAAACTTGATTCTGAAGAAGAAGCTGCAAGAGCAGAGCGCGGAGATCGTGTCTCTGAACGAGCAGATCGGGAAGCTTTGCGGCGCAGATCTCGTGCTGAAGCAGAACGAAGAGCTCGAGAGGAAGAACAGCGAGCTGAGAAAGAACGCACAAGGCGCGGAAGAGAGGGCAGAAGCCGTTAAGGCCTCCTATGCCCGCAAGGAAGAAAAACTTCAGAAAAAACAGGGACAGCCG
>CADBZI010000100.1 GCA_902799015.1 uncultured Lachnospiraceae bacterium
CGGCATACTACGGGAAGCGGATGGGGCTTCCGGTGAAGAAGCTTATCTGTGCCTCGAATGAGAACAAGGTCCTGGTCGATTTCTTCAGAACAGGGGCGTACGATAAAAACCGCTCGTTCAAGCTGACCTCGAGTCCGTCGATGGATATCCTTGTTTCTTCGAATCTTGAGAGGCTGATCTACAGAATATCCGGGGACGACAGCGAACAGACAGCGAAGCTGATGAGCGCGCTTTCCTCCCAGGGTGTATACAAGATCACGGACGGAATGTATACGAAGCTGTCTGATTTCTATGGCAACTATGCCAGCGAGGAGGAGACTGCGGAGGAGATCGCGCAGGTCTACAGGGAATGCGGGTATGTCATGGATACCCATACGGCAGTCGCGTCGAAGGTCTGCCGCAAGTATCGTGAGGAGACGAAGGACACGACACCGGTCGTCATCGCAAGCACCGCCAGCCCGTATAAGTTTGCAAGAGCGGTTGTCTGTGCGATCGAGCCTGAGATGGCGGAGAAGACCGATTCGGAGCTGATCGACGAGCTCGAAAAGCTGAGCGGGGTCCAGATTCCGGAGGCAATCGAGGATATCCGGAAGGCACCGATTCTTCACAATACATTTATCGCAGGGGACGGCATGGAGAAGGAGGTCGCTTCCTGGCTCGGACTTTCCTGAATGAGGAAGCCGCCGGAGCGGGAGAGGGCTGGAGGCAGTCAGCCATGCTGGAATCTGCCGGAAGGGATGCAGGAAGATGGATAACAATTCGTTGTTTTCTTTTATGGATATTCTGATTGCGGGATGCGGCATCTATCTGATGTACTGCTGGTATCTGCTGCAGTTTAAGGGAGAGGTCAAAAAGGGTGTCCTTCTGCCGGATAAGTCGACCGCGCATTGCAAGGATCTGGACGGGTATAAGAAGGCGATCGGGGGAAAACTGTTCGTGTTTGCCCTCTCTGCGCTTGCAGCCGGCGGGCTCGGGCTCTTCTCGGACTATGTCAGGCCGGTCAATACCTACGTGTATCTCGGGCTGACAGCCGTGTTCCTTGTGGTGCTGATCTGGTTTACCAGGAGCGCAAAGAAGGCAGAGAAAGAATTTTTCTGCTGAAGGTTTCAAGTGTGTTACAGTGAATATAAGAACACAGAAAGCAGGCACGCCCGGCAGGTTTCAAAAGCGGGTGTGCCTGTTTTTAACCTTCACGAGGCGGAAGGGATGGCATATAATCAGACCTGTTGGTGACATCCTGAGGGGGAAAGTTCGACAGGATGAAAATGGACAGCTGCACACGCATACAGGCAGCACAGGGGGCAAAGAACGTGGAGATCAGGGTACTTGAACTGTTGGAGGGAGCGAAAAAGGCGCGGGGACTGACGGTGGTCATCGATGTGTTCCGCGCGTTTACGACAGAATGCTATGCATTCTCGGAAGGAGCGCTCTGGTCCTGGCCGATTGCGCGGCTTGAGGATGCATTCGCTCTGAAGAAACGTTATCCGGATGCTGTTCTCCTCGGCGAGAGAGGCGGCGCGAAGGTAGACGGCTGCGATCTCGGAAATTCCCCGTACGATGTGACGAAGACATCCTTCAAGGGGAAGGCGATGATCCATTCGACATCTGCCGGAACACAGGGGATAGCTGCAGCTGCGAAGGCAGGTGCGGAGGAAATCGTGACAGGAAGCCTTGTGAATGCAAAGGCTGTTGCGGCGTATATCCGTTTCCGGAATCCTTCCGTCGTATCGATTGTCGCGATGGGAAAGGCAGGACTTACAAGTACAAACGAGGATCTGATCTGTGCGCGCTATATCGAAGCCCTTCTGAAGGGGGAAGCGTATGATATCGACGGGAAGATTGCCTGGCTGAGGAATCATGGGGCGGAGCAGTTCTTTGATCCGGCTCAGGCGGATATTTTTCCAACGGAGGATTATCCGCTCTGCGTGGCGCATGACCGGTTTAACTTCGTACTGAGGGTCTGCAGAGATGAGGAAGGACGCCTGATGATCAGACGGGCGGACCCGCTGGAGTGGATCGAAAGAACCTGACATCGGAAGGAAAGACGAAAGAGGCGGAAGGAACCGGGAGCAGGAGAGGAACATGAGAGAGCAGTTCAAGGGAATCCGGGAATCGGATGTGGAAGCCTGCATCCCCGCTGATGTGCTCGGGCAGATTGAGACGGAGGCAGACCGGCTGACAGACGTACTGGCAGGTCTGATCAGCTACAGTGATGAGATCCGGATGGAGGATGGCGAGGGCAGCAGACGCTCCCTTCAGACAATTGAATCGGATGCAGAGGCGCTGGCACTGTTCCGTCATCAGCTGGAGGCAGATCCGGTTTCCGGGTTTTTAAACGGGACAAAGGTGAGACAGGGAAAGTCCGCAGATACACTGCTTGGGAGCTTTCGGAAAAAAATGCGTCTGAGGATTTCAGGACAGACGCTTCGAACAATCGGGACCAGGATTGCGGACAGGCTTCAGGAGGATCTGCAGCCTGAACGGGGAGGCATGAGACGCAGAAGAAGGCCGGAGCCGGTGCTGGTTGGCAGCATCAGAGCACTTCCGGACAGCTATGGCAGGGCAGCGGTGATTTCAGCCGCAGCCGTGCGTGTCGGGCAAAACACAAGGCTTCTGCATGCATGTGCGGCAAAGTACCAGCTTGAAGCAGCAGAGGCCATGCTGGACCGGTACGATTCGATCCATGAGGTGGCCCGGTCTCACGTTCCGGATCTCTTCAGCGATGCCAGAAAAATCAGGCGTCATTTTACCATCCATGTGGGAGGTACCAACACAGGAAAGACGCATGACGCCATGAAGGCGCTTGCCAATGCTCCTTCCGGCGTCTATCTGGCGCCGCTTAGAATGTTGGCCTATGAAGGCCGGGCGGTCATCGAGGAATATGGTGTCCCGTGCAGCTTTGCAACCGGTGAGGAGAAGGAAATCAAACCTGAAGCCTCCCATATCTCAGAGACGATCGGGATGCTCGATTTCCGCCATCGGTATGATATGGCTGTGATTGATGAGTGCCAGCTGATATCCGGAGAGGACGGGTCTCTTTACACCAATGCCATTCTCGGCGTCAATGCGCCCTTTGTGGAGGTTTGCT
>CADBZI010000101.1 GCA_902799015.1 uncultured Lachnospiraceae bacterium
GACACAGGGGGAAAAGGGAAATGAGAAGAGCGTACCGGTACCGGATCTATCCGGATCCGGAGCAGAAGAACCAGTTCGCTAAGACCTTCGGCTGCTGCAGGTTCATCTATAACCGGATGCTGTCGGACAAGAAGGACTGGTACGAGAAGCACCATGAGATGCTGCGGACGACGCCGGCCCAGTACAAGAAGGAATACGAATGGCTGAAGTCTGCAAATAAAAAGTCAAGTACTTTTTGACGAACATTGAAAATTTCATACAGGTTGAATTGAACGCATCAAAACCAGACCACCGCAGGACGCCGGTCTGGAGGGAATGGTATCTGGATTATGATTCTTTGCCTTCTTCTAACTGGGCAAGGTATTCATTTACCCGTCCATAGTAGATGCGGAGAAACTTGTTCATGCCGGCCGTCATATAGACATAGTAGGGTTTGCCCTGAGAACGCTTCTTGTTCAGGAAGTCGTATACAGGGTCGCCAACAGGAGATGTCTGGATGAGACCTTCCATGATCTGGAACAAGGTCTTTCGCAGGTGTGGTGATCCTTTCTTCGAGGTGGAAACGCTCTTGCGGTTGCGGTCTCCGGAATCGTCCTTACCGGGGTCAACTCCGGCGAAAGCGATCAGTGATCCTCGTTTTTCAAACCGGGTGACATCACCAATCTCGGCGATCAGCTGAGGACCAAGGCTGGGGCCAACGCCTCTCATGGCCATCACGACCGGGTATTCCGGAAGCGTGGCAGCAGTCTGGTTCATCTTCATGCGAAGAGTTTCGACGGCTGAGGAGACAGCGTTCAGAGCCGTGACTGCCTGACGGATCAGCAGCTTCGTGGTGTCATCCTTTGGGAATACGGCGATCAGGTCAGAGGAAGCCTCATATACTTTCTCCGCCTTGCTCGGGCTGAAGTTGTAGCCCGCTCGCTTGCACCATTTCTGGTAGTCTCTGGTGAAAGCGTTCAGCGACATGCCGCGCACACGGTCCACATGCCAGTAGGTGTACACAAAGTCCACCCATTTCTGGTGGCCGTCATCGCGGGTAGGGCTGTCAAAGAAGCTGTTGGCGCCGGGATAGGTCTGATCGAGAAGCGCAATGAGGTTGTTCTTCATGGCGGTCTTTCGATCAGTGTAGAAGCCGAACTGCCGATTCATGGTTTTGAGTTGATTGCGTGTTTCGTCCATATGTCCATATTGAGGCAATTTGGTCCATCGCGCAAGTGCAAAACGAGCGATTTTCGAAGAATCTGCCTTATCCGTCTTCACTGCATGGAGGGATTCATCCCCGAACATGCTGATGAGAAGTGGATTGACAGCGCTGACGAAGATGCCGGCATCTGACAGACTGGATGCTATCGGTTCATAGTATCGACCCGTGCATTCCAGACAGACCCTGCTCTCCCCGTTGAGAGACTTGATCTGGCCGATCAGTTCGTCGATGGCGGATCGGGTATGAGGGATGTCGACAGGATCCAGGATGATTTCATCACCGGGTCTGCGGATCGTAACTGTGCTCTTGCGTTTTGAAACATCGATACCAACTGCGTTCATCATGATTTCTGCTCCTTTGAAATGAATTGGGATGGTCGATACCAGCTTCTCTCATTGCCTATTCAATCTACTGGGGCGTAACGCGAACGTAATATTCAACCTGCAGAAAACGAACGCTGCGAATGAGGGCTGGTTGGCTGACTTCAGCGCGGACGCGAGGTCCTGGAAGTGGAAGGCCAGACCGTTGCCTACTCATTCTAACAGCTTAAGCAACGAGATGGATAACATCCCAACTGGATGTTAGGAGTATTAACCACAAATATATTGTAGTAGGAAGTGGACAGCATCGCCCTGCAGCAGAGCCTGCGCCATCTGGATACCGCCTATACAAACTTCTTCAAACGAAAAGACAGCGGCTATCCCAGGTTCAAAAGCAGAAAGCGGGGAAAGCAAGCATACACCACAGTGAACGTCAACAACAACATCCGCCTGGAGGGCGGCAGGATCCGCTGCTGGCGGAGGCCGGATGGGAGGGAAAAATCTTTCATCCGGAAGAGATGCTCCGCTGCAGCGTGCAGGTCGAGGCGCTGAAGGCAGTGCGGGACAAAAGCACGATGACGGATCCTCTGTACGGGATCTTTACATCCGGGTCCAGCGGATTTCCCAAATGCGTGGAGGTCAGCCATGACGCAGCCTGGAGATTCATCGGACATTTTACAGAAATCTTCGGAATCCGCAGTACGGACCGAATCGGCAATCAGGCACCCTTTGACTTTGACGTTTCGGTCAAGGATATATTTTCCTCTATGAAAATGGGTGCAACACTTGTTATAATACCTAAGAAGTATTTTTCAAGTCCGGCGGCATTACTCGACTATATATGTGACAATAAGGTGACCACCCTTACCTGGGCGGTATCGGCGTTATGTCTGGTTACCACCTTTCACGGACTTGATTATAAATGTCCGGACACGGTTGAAAAGATACTTTTCAGCGGAGAGGTTATGCCAATGGTTCAGCTGCGAAGATGGATGCAGGCTCTTCCGCGGACAACCTTTGTGAATCTGTACGGTCCGTCGGAGATTACCTGCAACTGCACCTATTACCGTGTGGAGAATCCGGAGGCGGAGGAACTTCCGATCGGCAGGCCGTTTCCGGGCAGAACAATCCGGCTTTACGACAAATCCGGCCGGATCATTCACAAACCGATGGAGCGCGGAGAAATCTGCATCGGAGGGGAGTCCGTCTCGGACGGATACTGGAGAGATCCGGAAAAAACAGCAGAAAAATTCACAGACATCAACGATAACGGAACGATGCTCCGGATGTATCACAGCGGAGACATCGGATACTTTGACACCGACGGGCTGCTTCATTACTGCGGCAGAGACGACGCGCAGATCAAGCACATGGGGCACCGTATTGAACTGGGAGAGATTGAAACGGCAGCGATGAGCCTGCCCGGCGTGATCCGTGCCTGCTGCTTTTTTGACCGGGCGGCGAACCGCATTCTGTGCGCATATACCGGAAACCTGCCGGCAGCCTCGATGCGACAGGGACTCAAGCGGGCGCTTCCCGCTTAC
>CADBZI010000102.1 GCA_902799015.1 uncultured Lachnospiraceae bacterium
AAGTGGTTCAACATCAGCGGCCGCATTGCGTAAGACGCATGACACGGCGTAATGCTTTGGAGGGAGTAGCCGGCCAGTTTTCTGACCGGCTAAAGTGATAGTGAAAAGATCATGTCTGCTTTTCATGAGTAATGATAGCGAACTATTGTGTCAGAAGTATGTCTGAATGATGAAATTGCATAAATGAAAACACTGCTGAGCCAAAATGAAGCAGAAAAAGGCACCCGGCAGTGCAGGGAGATGATATGGACGAAAAGACGTATTCACCGGATCCCAAGGTCGATTACAATGAAAAGATGATCCGGCAGCAGTATGAGCCGATGACACCGAAAGAGCAGTATGAACTCAAAATGGAGGCTCTGAAGGAGATCCGGGAAAGCGGGATCGATTACTGCAGCTGCCCGGAAACCTGTCCGCATCATGGAAAGTGCTGGGAGTGTGTGATGATTCACCGCGGTCACAGGGATCATCTGCCTTATTGCATGTGGGATATGGTCAATGAGAAATTATATGCGATGGAACGCCTGACAGAGGGATCGATGAAGCAGTGGAAACCCCACAGGGAGGGTGAGATTTTGAGACAGTATCCCTGCCCGCCGGATCAGATTGATGAGAATGAAGACAGGTAATCAAACATGGATCATCTTCGCTGTGTAGTGGAACGAATCACATATCAGAATGCTCAGAACGGCTACTCGGTCATCAAGTGCCGCGTGAAGGGATATTCTGACCTTGTGACCGTTGTCGGCTCCATGCCGGATGTCCATGTGGGATCCGTTTTGGAGCTTGGCGGAAGCTGGAGGGTGGATCCGAAATACGGCAGGCAGTTCTCCATGGAGACATTTGAGGAGACACTGCCTGCCACTGTATTCGGCATCGAGAAGTACCTTGGCAGCGGTCTGATCAAGGGCATCGGCCCGAAGTATGCGAAGAAAATCGTCCAGGAATTTGGCAAGGATACCCTTGAGGTCATCGAGACCGACCCGGACAGGCTCAATTCGATTCCCGGGATTGGGAAAATGCGGGTCGAGAAGATCAAACAAAGCTGGCAGGAGCAGAAGGAAATCAAGAACATCATGCTTTTCCTGCAGGGGCATGATGTCAGCACCTCGCATGCGACAAAAATCTACAAGCAGTACGGAAATAACAGCATCGAGGTTGTGAAGGAGAACCCCTACCGCCTGGCGGATGACATCTGGGGGATCGGTTTTCGGACAGCTGACACGATCGCGGAGAAGATGGGCTTTGGCCATGAGCGGTATGCAAGGCTTCGAAGCGGCATCCTGTATACGCTGAACCACCTTTCCGATGACGGACACTGCTACGCGACAAGGGACATGCTGCTTGAGTCGGGAGCGGAGCTTTTATCCGTCGAGGACAATGTCCTGTCCATGACGCTGGATGAGATGATCCGGCAAAAGGATGTGATCACGGAGGACATTCCAAAGGAAAAGCTTTCCGGGGAAGATGGCGCCGCGCCTTCTGAGGGCTCTGAGGACAACGAGGAAAAACCGGAGAGGGCAATTTACCTTCCACCGTTCTTTTTCTCCGAGATGGGCGTCGTAAGGCGAATGAGTGCGATCCTGAAAAACAGGGAAGGCATCCATGTGAACGCTCAGGGGCTTTCCGAGCGGATCTCCCGAAAGACAAGGATGCACTACGACCGGATCCAGATGCAGGCGATTATTGACGCCGTTACCAGCAAGATCCTGATCCTGACGGGCGGTCCGGGAACCGGGAAGACCACGACAACCCTTGGCATCATCACAGCGTTTCGGGAAGCCGGAGCGAAGATCCTCCTCGCCGCGCCGACGGGAAGAGCCGCAAAACGCCTGTCGGAAGCAACGAGGATGGAAGCAAAGACAATCCACCGCCTCCTTGAGGTAAAGCCTCCGGACGGCTACCAGAAGAACGAGGAGAATCCACTTTCCGGGGACGTTCTGATTGTGGATGAGTGCTCCATGATCGACATCATGCTGATGTACAATCTCTTAAAGGCGGTTCCGGATACGATGACTCTGATCCTTGTCGGGGACATCGACCAGCTCCCGAGCGTCGGCGCGGGAAACGTGCTTCGGGATATCATCGACTCCGGGTGCTTTCCTGTCGTACGCCTGACACGGATCTTCCGGCAGGCCCAGACCAGCCGCATCATCATGAACGCGCACCGGATCAACGCGGGGAAGCTCCCGGATATCTCCAACGGGAAGAACGCGGACTTCTTCTTCATGGACATGGAGAAGGAAGCGGAGAAGAGCGGCCTTAACGCACAGGACAGTTCCGTAATCGCGCAGCTTAGCGCTGATGCCATCGTGCGGATGGTAAAGACCAATCTGCCGAACTACTACCACATCCCGTCCTCGGAGATCCAGGTGCTCACGCCCATGCAACGGGGCGTTGTCGGCGCCACCAACTTAAACCAGGCGCTGCAGGAAGCGGTCAATCCGTCCGGGCAGGGGCTGAAGAGAGGCGGCTATCTGTTTCGCGCCGGCGATAAAGTAATGCAGATCCGGAACAATTATGACAAGGAAGTCTTCAACGGGGATATCGGAATCATTTCGGACATCGACCTGGAAGAGAAAAACCTGCGGGTTCTTTTTGATGACCGCCTGGTGGAATATGACATCTCTGAACTGGATGAGCTGGTCCTTGCCTATGCCACGACGATCCATAAGTCCCAGGGCTCCGAGTACCCGATCGTCGTGATCCCGGTTCTGATGAGCCATTACATCATGCTGCAGAGGAATCTGATCTACACAGGAATCACCAGAGCAAAGAAGATCCTGCTCCTTGTCGGGACGAAAAAAGCCCTGGCTTATGCCGTTCGGAACGTAACGGTCACAAAACGAAATACCATGCTGAAGGAAAGGCTGCAGAAAGCACTGGAGGCATATTCGGGGGAGAAGGTATTTGAGACGGAGCCTGAGCTGGAGGAGACTGTGGATCAGAGTGTGCAGTCTGCAGACACTGCACAGGAAAAAGAGGATCAAAACCAGAGAACAGGGCCCCGGGATGACCGGATCTCCTATGATGACTGG
>CADBZI010000103.1 GCA_902799015.1 uncultured Lachnospiraceae bacterium
CACGCTGAGATGAACGAGGACAGGACATGCCGTCATACAACCTACCGGCAGGCAAGGAGGAAAGCGGCGGAGGAGCTATCCGGGCGGGGGGTGCCGGACGCAGACATTGATGCCGGGCTCCTTCTCGAGTATGCCTCGTCGATGGACAGAACACAGCTCCTTCTCAGGGAAGAGGAAGAGGTGCCGGAGGCGATCCTGTCCCGTTACAGGGAAGCAGTGAGACTGAGGAGCTGCAGGGTGCCGCTTCAGCACATTACAGGGGAGGCAGTCTTCTGCGGAATCCGGTTTGAGGTATCCGATCAGGTACTGACGCCGAGGCAGGATACGGAGATCCTGGAGGAGGAAGCGGCAAAACAGATCCTCGCCCTTCAGAGAAAGTCTTGCGAAGAGGGAGGTTCCGGAGAACAGAAGAGCCGGAGAACGGTCAGGGTGCTTGATCTTTGTACGGGTTCGGGCTGCCTGATCATTGCGGCAGCGAAGCTTTGCCCCGGCATCGAGGCAGTCGGAACCGACATTTCAGGTCCGGCTCTTGACATTGCCAGAAGAAACGCTGAAAATTCAGGTACCGATGTGACATTTCTGGAAAGCGATCTCTTTGAGAGGGTTGAAGGAACCTTTGATGTGATCCTGTCCAATCCGCCCTACATACGGACGGGAGACATCGGAGGACTGATGGAGGAGGTCCGGAACCACGAGCCGCATATGGCACTGGACGGGGGACCGGACGGCCTTTCTTTTTACAGGAGAATTGTCGGCCAGGCGCCGCGGTATCTCAGGCCAGGCGGCTGCCTTCTGTTTGAGATCGGATTCGATGAGGGGCAGGATGTGACAAGGATGCTGAGACAGGCGGATTTTCGGGAAGTCAGGATCATCAGGGATTTGAATGGACTGGATCGGGTGGTCTCCTCTGTTTTCCCGGGCGCTGATCCCGGGCGGGAGTAATAGAATGGTATGTTTGAAAAACTAGATGAAGTAAGGCAGAGACTGGAGGAGATTGACCAGTCTCTGAGCCATCCGGATGCAGGCTCCGATCCGTCCTCTCTCGGCAGGCTGATGAAGGAGCGTTCGCGTCTGGAACCGGTCGTTACAGAATACTCCCAGATACTGAAGACCAGGGAGACGATTCAGGATTTGGAGGAACTTCTTCGGGAGGAAACAGATCCGGAGATGGCATCTTATCTGAAGGAGGAGCTGAGAGCTGCCAGGCAGGAAGAGGAAGCGCTGTCCGGAGAACTTCAGCTCCTGCTGCTGCCGCGGGATGAGAACGATGGCAAGAATGTGGTTCTGGAGATCCGGGCAGGCGTCGGCGGCGATGAGGCAGCACTCTTTGCCGCCGACCTGTGCAGGATGTATCTTCGCTATTCAGAGCGCAGGGGTTGGAAGGCAGAGGTGACATCGATCAACGAAAACGGACTCGGTGGATATAAGGAGTGTGTCCTTCTGGTCAGCGGAGAGGATGCGTGGTCACATCTGAAGTATGAAAGCGGCACGCATAGGGTGCAGCGGGTACCGGAGACGGAGTCTGCCGGGAGAATTCACACATCGGCTGCGACTGTCGCGGTCATGCCGGAGGCGGACGAGATCGATGTGGATCTGGATCTTAGCGAGTGCAGATTCGACGTGTTCCGCGCACATGGCAATGGCGGACAGTGTGTCAACACGACGGATTCCGCGGTCCGGCTCGTACATATCCCGACAGGGATTGTCATATCGTGCCAGGATGAAAAGTCCCAGCTGAAGAATAAAGACAAGGCCATCCGGATCCTGCGCTCAAAGCTTTTCCTGCTCCGCCAGATGGAGCAGCAGGAGAGTGAGGCAAAAACCAGGAGGGATCAGATTGGCTCCGGGGATCGGAGCGAGAAGATCCGCACATACAACTTCCCGCAGGGAAGAGTCACAGACCACCGTGCGCACCTGACAATATACCGGATTGATCAGATTATGGATGGCGATCTGGACCAGCTGGTCAACCCGCTGATTGCGGCGGAGCAGGCTGAAAAGCTGGCGAAGGCAGCAGAGGCATAAAGAGGAGGAAGTTTGAAATGGGAAAGTACTTTGGAACAGATGGATTTCGCGGGGAGGCGAATGTGACACTGAATGTCCAGCATGCATTTCAGGTCGGGCGTTTTCTGGGCTGGTACTATGGACAGCAGCATGAGGATGGCAAGGCAAAGATTGTCATTGGAAAGGATACCAGAAGATCCAGCTATATGTTTGAAGATGCGCTGAGCGCGGGCCTTGTCGCTTCGGGGGCGGATGCTTACCTGCTCCATGTGACAACGACGCCTTCCGTTGCCTTCTGCGTCCGCCTGGATGACTTTGACTGCGGGATCATGATTTCGGCGAGTCACAATCCATACTATGACAATGGGATCAAGATCATCTCCGGAACCGGGCAGAAGATCGATGCTTCCATCGAGGAAAAGATTGAGGCTTACATCGACGGCAAAAGCGGAGAGATCCCGCTTGCGACGCGTGACCGGATCGGCCGCACGCAGGATTATGTGGCGGGCAGAAACCGCTATATCGGCTACCTGATCTCTCTTGCGACCCGATCCTTCAAAAACTATCGAATCGGAATCGACTGCTCCAATGGCAGCTCCAGCTCGATTGCAAAGAGTGTGTTTGACGCACTCGGTGCAAAAACATATGTCATCAACAACCATCCGGATGGTACGAACATCAATGCAGACTGCGGAAGCACCCATATCCATGCGCTTCAGGAATTTGTGAAGGAAAACAGCCTGGATGTCGGTTTTGCCTACGATGGGGATGCAGACCGCTGCATCGCGGTCGATGAGGCAGGCCGGGAGGTCAACGGCGATCTGATCATGTATGTATGCGGCAAATATATGAAAGAGCACGGACAGCTCAAGGACAATACCGTTGTCACAACTGTGATGTCGAATATCGGTCTGTACAAGGCGCTGGAGCGTGAGGGCATGCGCTACGAGCAGACGCAGGTCGGTGACAAGTATGTCTATGAGAATATGTCGGCAAATGTGTACAGCCTCGGGG
>CADBZI010000104.1 GCA_902799015.1 uncultured Lachnospiraceae bacterium
GAGAGCGCAAACAGTCCCCAGCTGTCCATGCTCTGAGGACCAGGCGCAGTCTTTTGATCCGCGCCTGAAATGGGCATCTGATCCGGATCAATCGTCACGCTCACCAAAAGCTCCTTTGCCACGCCCAGCAAAGCTGTGACGGCCTGAAGCTGCGCCGGGGTCAGTCCCGTGAAGCCGTCCAGGCAGAAGACAGCGCCCCGGAGCGTCTCGTCGAGCGGAATCTTTTCGCACAGAACCAGCAGCTGTTTTTCTCCCGTAATATAGTGTCCTTCCTGATAGCGCTCGAACGCTTCCTGCAAAAGAGCGATCTCGGACAGCTTGCGCGTAAGTGCCGGATGCCTGCCGTCCTCCGACACCTGCCGCTCCATCCGGAGCAATTCCTCCTGCCCGATCCCATACTGGTCCATTTCCGACAGGATCGATTTCATCTCATTCAAAACGCCGGGGCGGTCAAGCACGCCAGAAAGGATCGGGATCCGCGCGCCCTCCCGGGCGGCAATCAGGCGAAGCAGAAGGATCTTTCCGGTCTCAGACAGAATCCTGTGCTTCCTGACTCCGGTCTGCTCGAAGACCCGGTATGCAAGCCGGGTAAAGCTCAGCACGTCAATGTTCCAGATTCCTCCCCGCCCGCTCATCGCGACAAGCTTTTTCTGCGTCTGAAGGGTATTCTGTTCCGGAACGAGCACAACAAAACGCTGCTCAGGGTGCTCCTGCGCTTCCCGGAGCACCCTTTGAAACATCATATGGCTCTTTCCGCTTCCCGACGTGCCGGGAATCAAGATCAGGGACATGATCGTTCCTCCTGGAAAAGTAATATACCGCAGGTGAAACCGATATCAAATCGGTATACACCTGCGGTTTCATCACCTGTAAAAAACTGCCCTGCTCTGCCACAGCACGAGCAGTCTGAATCAGTACAGCTGATACCCGTTCGGATTAATCGAATACTCGTAGCGCTTCAACAGATCAATGTTTGCGATTTCAACGCTGTTGAACACCTGATCCGAGAAGGAAGCCGCCGGAACAGTCGGATAGTACCAGCTCTTGCTGCCGAAGTAATCTCTCAGTTCCTGAGACTGAAAGATATATCCGCGGCGCGCATAGATCTCATTCCGCGCATAGCACATCTGCTGCAGCGAAAGCGCGGAAACCTCCGCATCGGTCAGATAGCGCACCGCGCTGTCATAGAAGATATAATCGCTGCTGGTGGCACGAACCACATCCCCGGCGGAATAGGATCCGATGTTCTGATAGGTATAGCCCGGCTGATCAAGGAGATATCCTCCCGGAACCAGCGCATATTCCTTCTGCTGCAAAAGCCCGATGTTTGCCGTCTCAACAGAGTTGAAAACCGCGTCACTGAAGGAAGACGCATCTGCGGTCCCCCAGTACCAGTTCTTTCCGTTAAAGTAATCGGACAGCTCGGTGGATGCGAAGATATAGCCCCGTCTGGCGTAGATCTCGTTCTTTGCATAGCAAAGCTCCTGCGCGCTGAGCGGGCTCAGATCGGCATCTGTCAGATACCTGGTATCGCTGTCATAAAAGATGTAGGTATCCGGATTCACATAATACTGCGTAGTTCCGACGGTATTCAGATACTGATAGACCGGATCGTAACTGTACCCTGCCGAGTCGAGGGGATACATTCCCAGCGAAGCCTCCACATCCGACAGCATCTGGACATTCGACGTCTCGTAAGGGTTCAGCATGGCATCCGAGAATTGCTCCGGTGTGTAGATCGGAGTATACCAGTACTGCATGTTGAACCAGTTCTGCAGCTCCGTTGAAACGAACATCCTGCCGTTGCGCGCGTAGATCTCATTCTTTGCGTAGCACACAACCTGTGCCGGCCATCCGGCGACAGCACTCGAATCCAGATAGGTGTAGCTGCTTGAAGGCAGCAGGTAACCATATGCCTGCGCAGCCTGTGTCCTGACGCCCTTCATTCCGGTCAGGAAAGCTGCGGCGATAAACAGTGTCAACAACATCGCCCATCGATTGCCGGATATTGCACGCTCTCTCTTCATACCATGTCTCCCTCCTTGAAACGGCAGACATCTTATCCTCAGCCTGGGCTGAGTTTTTTCGTTTTCCGCCCGGCGGGGACGAAAAACCTGCCGACTGCCTGATCTTTGATGCCTTTATTGTAGCATCCCCGGCAAAATGTTTCGTTCTGATGGAATGGTTTTATTCTGAATATTTTCTTAACTACGTCGCGGTTACCGTGCGAGCTGGGAGAGCCGTTCACTGACCTGTTCCATCAGCTTCTCATACTTCGCAAGCTTTCCCTTTTCTTCCTCGACCTTCTGCGCAGGCGCCTTCGACAGGAACTTCTCATTCTGAAGCATGCCGCGGGAGCGCTTCAGTTCCTGCTCAAGACGCTTCTTTTCCTTGGTAAGCCGCTCAATCTCTTTCCCGATATCTACCAGTTCTTCCATCGGAATGAAGATGGACGCGTTTTGAATCAGAGTCGAAACCGCATCCTCGGCAATCCCTTCCCGGTCCGCCTGCGTCAGCACCTCGGAAGCGGATGACAGAGAAGCAAAGAAGAGACGGTCTTTCTCAAAGATCTCCCGGATCTTTTCATCCCCGGAGACCACGAACACTCTGGCCTTCTTTGACGGCGGCACATTCATGGAAGTCCGGACCGCGCGGATGGCGCGCACCGCGTCCTTGATTGTCTCAATCTCCTCTTCCTCTGATGCAAAGTTCCAATCCTGCCTGTAGACCGGCCAGGCTGAGACCATGATGGAATCATCCGTGTCATTGACCGACTGGAACAGCGCTTCCGTGATGAACGGCATAAAAGGATGGAGCAGCTTCAGTGCCTGTATCAGCGTATGCTTCAAGGTCCACAGCGCCGCGCTCTTTGTCGGATCGGTATCGGAGTACAGACGCGGCTTCACCATCTCGATGTACCAGTCGCAGAACTCATCCCAGAAGAAATCATAGACCTTCTGGACCGCGATGCCCAGCTCGAACTTATCCA
>CADBZI010000105.1 GCA_902799015.1 uncultured Lachnospiraceae bacterium
GGCACCCTGGAGGTCCCCAAACCGTCACTTCTTGAAGTCCCTTCCGCTGCACTTCCGGAATCGGTGCTTACCGGTCCAGAGGTTCCGGTTTCAGAACCTCTGGCACTCTTTTTTCCCTCAGCAAAACCATTGCTGTCTGCTTTTCCGGCATCAAGTCCGGTCATGAAGCTCTTCACATATAGGATGTTCGGCAGCCCATGTCCACGGCGTTTCTTCTCCAGAAGTCCGAATTTCTCCAGTTCTGCCAGCAGTTCCATCGCCTTTTTCTTCGAAAAGCCGAGGTCTTCCTGAATCTCGCCTATCTGATAGATGATAAAGACCCTATTGTCTTCATCGAACCATGCATTCTTCCTGGAGAGCGTCATACGATCCAGAAGTACCCCATACAGCACCTTTGCCGGTATCGAAAGACCAGCGAACAATTCTTCAGTCAACATGACCTTCGGGATACGGATAAAGCTGAACTGATCCGCCTGCGAGCCATAGTAGTAATTGAATTCCATCGACCATTACACCTCCTCGTCTTCCGGATCTTCCATTTCCTGATGCTCCTTCCATTCCTTCAGGAGATCCTCAATAATATTCCGCATATCTGTGGTCGTATATGTTGCAGGAAAGTATTCCCGGAGTTTCTTCTCTGTAAAGGTCAGTTTGGAAGAAGGCGCTTTGCCCGGCTGGCTGTCATTCAGAAGCATAATCATCTTTGCCTGGGTGATGGCTCCAGTCTGCAGCTGAGCACGAAGGAGAGTGATCTGATTAAGCTTCACTGCACCATTGTCCTTGATGTACTCAAACAGCCACTTCTGGACTTCCTGATCGATGTAGGAGATTTCTACTGCCACCGTGAACTGAATGCGTTTCTGATCAACGTAATCAAGGAGCTCGGGAATAAGTTCTGTGAGGCGGATGAAGCGCTGAACCTGGCGGCCGCTTTCTCCGTTTTCTTTTCCTACGACATCTGCGGTTTCAAAATTCCCGACAAATTGGCGGGAATTATCTTTTGATGGTCTCCCTGCCTGCCGCCTCATCGCATCCATCTTCATCTTATAGGCGAACGCCTTTTCACTCGGAAGCAGTTCTTCCCGTTGGATGTTTGCATCCACCATTTTGACCACAGCTTCATCATCTGTCATTTCCCGGATGATCGCCGGCACGGTATCCATCCCCAGCATCATCGCGGCATGCATCCGGCGGTGCCCGGAGACCATTTCATAGGTGTCATTCCCGATCGGCCGAACCAGAACGGGAGAAAGGATGCCGTTGATCCGGATGCTTTCTATCAGATCCTGCATTTTCTCATCATCCAGAACCTTGAAAGGATGGTCCTTAAACGGCCGGATCTTTGCTATTTCCAGATCCATTGCCGATTCTTCATTTGTCACACCCAGCAGTTCTTCCACACTGGTCAGCCTGATTTTCTGTCCCGCTCTTGTCTTCATCTCCCCAGAACCTCCTTCGTCAGCCTCTCAAAACTCTCTGCAGCCTTGCATTTCGGTGCATATCTATAAATACTGCTTCCTTCCGCGCTGGCCTCCGCCACCTTCACAGAAAACGGAATGAAACTCTCCATTACTCCGACTGTATCTCCATAGCTTTCCCGGAGCATTTCTGTGATATCCTTTGCGTAATTCGTCCGGTAATCCACCATGGTGATGAGGATCCCGTCGATAGAAAGCTTTTTATTCAGGCGTTTTTTCACAACCGCCACTGTCTTGATCAGCTGCTGCAGGCCTTTGACCGGCAAATACGCGGCCTGAACCGGGATCAGCACACGATCCGCCGCCACCAGCGCATTGATTGTCATGACTCCCAGAGACGGCATGCAGTCGATCAGGATATAATCGTACTGGTCGCGGATCTGCTCCACATATTCCTTCAGGATCATTTCCCGGCTCATGACATTGGATAAGGATACTTCCAGGCCGGAAAGCTCAATGTTTGCCGGCACAAGATCCACACCTTCCTCATGATGCAAGATCCCTTCCATCGGATCGATTTCTTCCTCATTGATAATATTCATCATGATCGTTGCCAGAGTGTAGCGGATGTCATCCGGCTCCTGATATCCAAGGCTTGCCGTCAGGCTTCCCTGCGGATCTGCATCAATGACGGCCACTTTCTTTCCTTCCATTGCAAGTCCGATCCCCAGATTGGCCACGACTGAAGTTTTCGAGCACCCGCCCTTTTGGTTCGCTACAGCTATTACCTTCGCCATTTTTACTTTTCCTCCTTATTGTCGGACGTGTCTGCCTGCCAGGCTTCCAGCACTTCGAGTATCTTGTTCTTCATCTGCTCCGGCGTGTAATTCCGCGGGAAATACTGATACAGCTGCTCGTTTTTGAACATCACACGACGGATTTCTCCCTTTTTTACCTCTGACAGGATCTCCTTCATCTTTCCGAGTGTCAGTTTTCCTTCTCTGCTCAGCCTCTTCAGCCGCTGTGCCTGGGAGAGAGATGGCATGGCCTGTGTGTAATCCATCGCTTTGATCAGGCCTTTCTGTTCCTCCTCTGTCAGAAATGCGATTTCGTAAGCGGGATTGAAGGCAATCGCGCCTTCATCCAGCATTTCCTGCAGCTCCGGGATCAGCTCAGTGAGCTTCATAAAGCGCTGCACCTGCTTCGGACTTTCCCCGGAATCTTCCCCGATAATGTCGATGGTCCGCTTCCCCAATAAATGGTAGTCAATTTGACCACCATTCTTTCGGCCGCTCTTGCGCTTGATGGCTTCATACTTCATTTTGTATGCAAAAGCCTTCTCACTGGGGCGGATCGTCTCCCGAAACAGATTGGAATCCACCATACTGATCACGGCATCATCATCCCTCAGCACCCGGATAATCACCGGCATCTTCCGGAAACCGAGATGCTGCGCGGCGTATTTCCTGCGATGTCCGGAGATGAGCTCATACACACCTTCCGGAAGAGGACGGACGATCAGAGGATTCATGACACCGTATTTGCTGATGCTCTCGATGAG
>CADBZI010000106.1 GCA_902799015.1 uncultured Lachnospiraceae bacterium
TAAGCGCGGTTAGTCGGGTCAGTCTTATCCGCGTGGTTGGGATGTACGGCGTGCGCGTTGTCAGCAGATACAAGGAAGCTCGACGCAATGCTCATCAGGTACTCCTCTTCCGTTCTGCCCATTGCGCTGCCAATGCGATGAAGTGTGTCCTTGAGGAAGGTGCTAGCCGCTCCCTGCTTCGTGCCGGAGCCGACTTCTTCGTTGTCAAAGACACAGTGTACAGCCACGGAATCCTTGGGTGACGACTCAAGGAACCCCTTCAGCGAAGCAAAGGCGCACTGGAGATCGTCCAGGCGACCGCTGGCAATGAATTCGCCGTTGAGTCCAAGGCTGACAGCGGGCATACGATTGTAGAGGAACAGATCCGTATCGAGAATGTCCTTTGCGGCCACTCCAGCTTCAGAAGCAATAAGTCCCATGAACGCATCGGATTCCTCCCCTTTCTCACAGAAAAGAGGAAGCATGTCGACCTGCGCGTTAAACTTGTACCCGTCATTGACCTGCCGGTTCATGTGGATGGCGAGGTTGGGAATGATCATAAGGTCGCGATCGATATTCACAAGCCTCGTCTCAATTCCGCCTTCCGTTCTGACAATTACTCTGCCGGCTGCCGAGAGCGGTCTGTCCAGCCACGGCGCGCACAGCATACCGCCGTACTTCTCAACATTGAGTTTCACATACTGCTTGTCTATCGTGATCTCCGCATTCGTCTTGATCTTGAATACCGGCGAATCACAGTGACTGGCCATGATCTGAAATCCGGTGTAGTCTGCCTTCGGAATCCGGAAAGCGATTATGGCAGAATCATTTCTGGTGACAAAATATCCCTTGCCAGCCTCAAGATCCCATGACGCGCCTTCATATAAGCGGATCATGCCGGCCTCGCTGAGGACATCGCACATATTCTTAACTGCAAAGAATGCGTTAGGACTGCGATCCAGAAATGAAAAAAGCTCTTTATTAACATGATTGTAATTCATTATTAAGCCCCTTTCGTTTAGTTGATTTCATGCAAAAAAGCTGTTGTGATTATATCACTAAACTGAAAGGGGGACAAGCGACCTCTGGGGTATCGGATCACCCGGAAGACAAGCGACCTCTGGGGTATCGGATCACCTGGAAGACAAGAGACCTCTGGGGTATCGGTTCACCTCTGGGGTATCGGTTCACCTGCAGAAAACGACCTCTGGGGTACCGATTCACCGGATATCGTAAACGCTGCGCGCCTTCAGGTTCCGGGCGCTTCCTTCGAGCAGCTTAATGGTCCGCGTTCCGGCTTCCATATCAAAGAAGTTGTCATCAGTGCGAATATATCCGTCTTCCGAATAAACTTCGACATAGCGCGCATATGCTGCAGAAGTAATTGTGATCTTTCCTTTCTCCGTGTCAAACCTGACCTCCAGAGCGGGATCCTTGAACCTGTGATATTTTGGCGGCACAAAAAGCACGCTGCCTCCGCAGGCACTGTCCATGTGATAAGTCAGGTGCACGCACCGCGGATCATATTCCGAAAAGTCAAGTTCTTCAAACCACTGTGTGGAGAACGGAGCTGTGTCTACAGCAAATCTTCCGCTGCTGATCACAGTGCTGTCCGGTGCGCGCAGCTCCCAGATCACTTCATCCGTCACGCGCTCCCATGTCTCATTGGAGACGTTCAAACGAGCTTTGCTTACAGGGTATGCGAAGGTCTCCCCGGCGGATCCGGGCTGCGGTTCTGTTATGCATGTCTCGCCGCGAGACACCATGCTTTCTTCCTCGCAGCTCAGGAGCACAGGGGCAAAAATCGCACGGCACTGTACTGCAGCGCTTTCCATCTGTGATAGTAGTCGATCGATGACCATGAGGCCACAGGCCAGATATCATTGAGCTGCCAGTACACCGCTCCCATGCAGCGGTCGCCGTCCCGGTTCCTCCGCAGATGCTCTACACCGTACCGTATGGCGTCTGCCTGAAGCAGCTGGGACGTATACAATAGCGTCTCAAAATCTTTAGGATATCGGTAAGTTGCTGACAGATACTGCAGGATCTTTCCGTTTGCCCCGGCATTGCGCTGATGCATTTCCATTACATAGGAAAAAATATTGCGGTCCTCTTCTTCTGTGAAGCTCCGTACAGTTTCTATGCAGGGAAAGGACTGGAAGCCAAATTCAGACAGATACCGGAAATGATATTTGCGATATTCGGTAAACGGCTTGCCGGCGTGCCACACGTCCCAGAAGTGGACATCGCCGCGATCCGGATCCTGAGGGCCGTCGAAACGCCCGCCAGAGGACGGAGAAGAAGGCCAATAAAATGTATCCGGGTCCTCTTTTTTCAGGATTTCCGGGATAATAAATTCATTTTGGATCAGATAATCCGCAGCCGTGATATCGTCTCCTTCAAATTCGCGTACAAGCGCAAACTGCTCCATTTCATTGTTGCCGCACCAAATGCCCAGGGAAGCGTGATGCCGGATCCGGCGCACATTCTGCGTGACCTCTTTGCGAATGCTCGCGACAAAGTCGTCCGTGAGTCTGTAATTGGCACACGCAAACATCATATCCTGCCATAGCACCAGGCCCATCTCGTCACACAGATCATAAAACCAGTCAGCCGGATAGAATCCACCGCCCCACACGCGTATGACATTAAAATGCACCAGCCGGCAGTCTTCCAGAAGCTCGCGGGTCCTCTCACGATCCATTCTGGAGAGGATGTTGTCCTCAGGGATATAATCTGCGCCCATTGAGAACACGCACTGACCATTTACTTCCATAGCGAAAGACTCTCCCCACTCATCCTTGACGCGGCGCATGGTGAGAGTGCGCAGGCCGATCCGGCGCTTCTGAGTCTCATAGACCTCTGGGGTAGCGGTTTCCGCGAGGGCGGCAGAGACCTCTGGGGTAGCGGTTTTTGGGGTAGCGGTTTTCAGCAGGGATGCCTCCACCTCATACAGGGGCTGGGAGCCAAGCCCGTTCGGCCACCAGACCTCTGGG
>CADBZI010000107.1 GCA_902799015.1 uncultured Lachnospiraceae bacterium
CCTACAAGAGAGAGAAGGGATATATGGAGGGGAGCGGATACCTTGTATCCTGGTGCGTCGGCCATCTGGTCGGACTGGTCCCGCCGGATTCCTATGATGAGAAATACAGAAAGTGGCGTCTGGAGGACCTTCCGATCATTCCGGAGAACTGGATGTATGAGGTGAGCCGCGATAAGACAGAACAGTTTGCCGTTTTAAAGGAGCTGATGCATCGGGATGATGTAGAATGCGTGGTAAACGCCTGTGATGCCGGACGTGAGGGAGAACTGATTTTTCGGCTGGTCTATCAGGAAGCGGAATGCAGCAAGCCCATGAAGCGCCTCTGGATCAACTCCATGGAGGACGGAGCGATCCGCCAGGGATTTGAGCAGTTAAGGGATGGCAGAGACTACGACAGGCTGTACGATGCGGCAGCATGCCGGTCGAAAGCGGACTGGCTGGTCGGTATGAATGCAACCAGACTCTTTACCTCGCTGTACCGTCATCGCCTGACCGTGGGACGCGTGCAGACGCCGACGCTTGCCCTGGTTGTTGACCGTGACAACCGGATCCGGACCTTTGAAAAGCAGAAGTACTTCACCATCGATCTGCAGCTGGGGAAACTGACCGTCAGCAGTGAGCGGATTGACGATCCCAATGAGGCAGAGCAGATCCGGCAAGAATGCGAAGGAAAGACGGCAAGGATTACGGAAGTTGAGAGTATGGAGAAGTCAGTTTATCCGCCGAAGCTGTTTGATCTGACGGCACTGCAGAGAGAGGCAAACCGGATTTATGGTTATACAGCTGCGGAAACGCTCATTTACACCCAGAGCCTGTATGAGAAGAAGCTGGTGACCTATCCAAGAACGGACAGCCGTTTCCTGACGGAAGATATGGCGGATACCGCACTGACCATGACAGAGCTTGTCATGGAAAAGTTCGATTACAGCGCATCGGATGCGAAAGAGAGGAATATTTCCAGAGTATTGGACAGCTCCAGAGTTTCGGACCACACCGCCATTATCCCGACGGCGATGCTCTCTGAGATTGATGTGAAGAGTCTCCCTAAGGCGGAGCAGGATATTCTGGCGCTGATTGCCAGACAGCTGCTGTGTGCAACCGGAAGAAAAGAAGTCCTGCTGGAGACAGAGATTAAGGCAGAGTGCGCCGGACATCTCTTTTCGGCAAAAGGAAAAACCGTACAGGACCCCGGCTGGAAGGCATATGAAAACCAGTTCAGAGACGGGCAGAAAAGCGGTTGGAGGGAAGCGGAGAGAGATGAGAAGGATCTTCCAAAGACAGCGAAAGGGCAGACCTTTCCGGATGCTGCAGTAAAGACAGCGGAGCATTTTACTTCGCCTCCAAAGGCGTTTACCGAAGACACACTCCTTGCAGCTATGGAGACCGCCGGATCGGATCTGGTTGATCCGGATGCGGAGCGAAAAGGCCTAGGAACTCCTGCGACCCGGGCATCCATGATCGAGAAGCTGGTGGCATCCGGCTATATGAAGCGCAAAAACAAGCAGCTGCTTCCAACGGAGGATGGCATCGCTCTAATTGAAATCATGCCGGAAGAGATCCGGTCGCCACAGATGACGGCAGAGTGGGAGAACCATCTGAAGGAAATTGAGCGTGGCAAAAGAGATGCCGGGGAATTTATGGGTGAGATTTCAGCAATGGTCACGGAGCTTGTCCATTCGCATCAGAGTATCCCGGAAGAAGAGCGGACACGTTTTGGAAGTGCAGATGAAAAGAGAGAAGTTGTTGGGATCTGCCCGCGGTGCGGCTCACCGGTCTATGAAGGAAGAAAGAATTATTATTGCTCAAACCGTTCCTGCGCGTTTTGCCTCTGGAAGGAGAGCAGATGGCTGGAGGCGCATCACACGAAAGTGACAAAGAAGATGGCCAGAGAGTTCTTAAAGACCGGAAGGGCCAGGAACATCACTCTTTACTCAGAGAAGAAGGGGAGAAATTTCGAGGCGGACCTTGTCATGGAGGACACGGGCAAATATATCAATTACCGGATGGAATTTCCGAAGAGAGAGGAGAAAAAGGACCGTGGGTGAAATTGTTTTACATTCGATGGAGGAGCTCAATCAGTTCCTTAGAAGTGTTCCGGACCTGACCAATGTCAGGATCCGGGTTGATTACGGAAGGGAAGGTGATGCGGATGCGGGGGAAAAGACAACGGGAAGTGCCGGGACAGCAGAGCATTGATAACTACCGGCTGGCGCAGGTGGATGTCCGTCTGGTTCTGAAGGAAAGCACATCTCTGTATAGCACGGAATCCCTTTCAGGCCCTGAACAGGCGGCAAGGATCATGGCGGAGGCAATGAAGGATCTGGACCGGGAAATGGTCTGCGTTGTCAACATGGACAATCATTTAAAACCCGTGAACTTTAACATCGTCTCCATCGGCAGCATCAATCAGTCGCTTGCGCCGATCCAGAACATTTTAAAGAGCGGCATTCTCTCGAACTGCAACAACATCATGCTGATGCACAACCATCCCTCCGGCGATAATGAACCGAGCCGGGAGGACATACAGCTCACAAAGCGCCTGGTCGAGGCGGCAAAACTCATGGATATGAATGTTGTCGATCATGTGGTGATCGGCGGACAGAATGGGAATGTCTACAGCATGCGTGAGCATGACCCGGACATGTTTACGAGTAAGGATATCGATCTGGATTACATTCACCGGATGATGACAAAAGAACCCAGTGGAAATTATGCGGCTGGAGAGTGCACGGAGCGGGCAGAAGAGAGAAGAGGTCAATATTCGGCAGGGCGGAACTATGATCCCAAGGCTGCCGCTGAGGCGCGCAGAAATGAGATGAAGGAGATCACCAGGAAGCTCGAGGAAGGTGTCGCCGGAATTTTCTCCAGTGAGAAATATCAGAAGTTCCTCGATACGATGGCAAAGTTCCCGCAGTATTCCATCAATAACAGCCTCCTCATCATGATGCAGAAGCCG
>CADBZI010000108.1 GCA_902799015.1 uncultured Lachnospiraceae bacterium
GCTTTCACTGGTGGAGCATACTGCGTCAAATCCGAACCGAACGCCGCTTCGATCTCTTCCAGGGTCAGCGTCTCCGTTCCGTCCTTATAGTTGTAGGTAAATACCAGCCGATCATCGTATACATAGATCGAATTGAGGAAAGTATCGATGATCTCCTTCTGGTAGTCTTTGTCGTCAATGTTGCCGTATTTGTACCGGCCGATCCACCGAACAATTTCCTCTTTCGTATATTTAGGCCGTTCCATTCTTCTCTGGAGGATTTCGCAGCTGAGGTTGTCCCGCTGCTGCTCCAACTGTTCCAGACGTTCTTTTGTGGATGATGTGAGTACGCCCGCCTGTATGGCATTGAGCAGATTGTTGATGCCCTTCTCGCAATCGCGGAGCTGACGCTCTAATGCGGGAATCATGGTGTCTTCCTCATCCTGCATGATGACAACCGCATCTGCAATTCGATCCATGTTTCTGTCGGTCAGAACTGTGTTAATGGTAAGTACAACCGCGACCTTTTCGATCCAGTCTTTCTTCAAAGGCTTCCGCTTGCATCCGAGGTGGCGCTTTGCCCCGCCGCACTTGTAGTAGTGATACTTGACGCCGCCGCTTGCACTGGTTCCGCTTTCACCGGCCATCATCCGTCCACAGGTCCCGCAGAACAGCTTTGTGGTCAGTAAATATTCATGATCCGCTTTTGTTCGTGCCGGAGCCTTTTTGTTAATCGCCATTCTCTGCTGCACCCTTTCAAACATGTCTTTGTCGATGATCGCCGGGATTCCATCCGGGATGATTACATCCTTGTATTTGTACTCCCCGATGTACTTCCTGTTTTTGAGAATCAGACTGACGCCGCCAATGGTGAACCCCTTTCCCTTGGATGTCTTGAGACCCCGATGGTTCAGAGATTCCGTGATATCCCGGATGCTGTCGCCACTGTCATAGCGCGTGAAGATTTCCGAAATGACAGGTGCTGTCAGAGAGTCGATTGCGAGGGCGTGGGTGGTCTTGTCCACGTAATAGCCCAGGGGTGTATTTCCACCATTGTTTTTGCATTTCATAGCATTCTCCATCTGACCACGCTGTATTTTCTGAGACAGCTCTGCCGAATAGTATTCGGCATACCCCTCCAGCATGGACTCCAGAATGATTCCCTCCGGTCCGTCTGAAATGTTTTCTTTGGCGGAGATCACCTTGACGCCGTTCTTCTTCAGAATGTGTTTGTAGTGGGCACTGTCATAGCGGTCCCGGGAGAACCGGTCCAGCTTCCACACCAGAACTGTGTCGAACAGTCCGGTTTCGCTGTCCCGGATCATACGCTGAAACTCCGGTCGGTCTGCGGTCCGGGCGGAGAGCGCACGGTCGATGTAACTCCTGAGAATTGTGATGCCGCTCCGCTCGGCATATTCCGTACATTCCCGGATCTGTCCCTCAATGGATTCTTCCCGTTGGCTGTCCGATGAATACCGCGCATAGATCACTGCTTTCATGAGATTCACTCCTTGCTAAACATTATACTGATTTTGAATCTGCCTGCAAATGTGCGGGATATGTAAGGGTGAGCAAGCGCTCACCCGTTGCGGGTTTCATCGGATTGTGCCTTCTGCATGAATTCTGCCTGCATTTTGGGCAGCAGAAACCGCGCAATGCGGCGGATTGCGTGGTCCGGGATCTGCATCTCATCATGCATCGGATCTATTACGATCTGATCAATGGGCTCCGTCTTGGGTTCGCGGGTATTATCCATAATCGATATCCTGTACATCCCTCATCGTGCATCCCGGTCCCGGTTGCGCTCTCTCTGACGTTTCAGCAGCTCCAGACCCGCCAGAATATCCTGCTTGATCTTCTGATCCGTACAGTAACCGGGGAAGTACCGTTCCAGCTCCTCCCGGCGGAATTTGATCTGCTCTTTCTGATTGGGCTTTTCCTCCGCCATGATGGATTCGAGCTGTTCCTCCGTGATGGTGGCCAGGCCCATGCAGCACTTGTGCATCCGCACAGCCTGGGAGTAGGAGGGCGTATGCTCGTCCCGCTGGATCAGTTCCGCCAGATATTCCTGAGCGGGCTTGTCCAGATAGGACAGTTCCACGCCTACGGAAAAAGCGACTCTACCTTCGTCCAGCAGGTTCAGCAGCGCGGGGATTAAATAGGTCAGGCGGATGTAGCGGAACACCTGATCTCGGCTCTCATTACAGGCTGCACCAATCTGAGCGGCAGCATCATACTTTGTCGCAACTTGCGACGAAGTGAGGTCCGTCCGCTTGCCCTGATGCTTCAACGCCTCCATTTTCAGCTTGTAGGCAAAGGCTTTCTCACTGGGCAGGATATGCTCCCGATGGAGATTGCTGTCCACAACCATAACAGAAGCGGCGTCACGGCCGATGGGGTAGATCAAGGCAGGGACACTTTCAATCCCTGCCTTAATCGCCGCGTGCAATCTCCGGTGGCCGGAGACTACTTCGTATTCATCTGCTGTTCCCTCCAGAGGGCGAATGATCAGCGGAGAGAGAATGCCGTTTTCCTGAATACTTTCAATCAATTCGTTCATCTCGGCATTGTCCAGCACTTTGAAGGGATTGCCTTCAAAGGCGTGGAGTCTGGCAATAGGAATATTTACAATTTCTTTTATCTCGATCTGCCCCTTTCTCGATTGGTTGCGTCCAGTTCCATCCGGCGCTCCGTTTCCAACAGTTCTTTCATACGTTCTGAATCCGCCTTTGCGCGGATGGCTGTCAGCAGGTACTTCCTTTGTATGGTAAGGGCCTGCGTGATTTCTGCAATCTTGCCTCGATATTCCACCGTCTCCTCCGGCGGTTTTTTCCTGCGGAGATGATTGCGGCAGCTCTGTCTCTGCTTTTCCAACGTGCGAATTGCTTCTTGTGTCTGCTCAATGAATGACGAAAGCTCCTCAACCGAATGGATGTCCCGTTCGGTGAGGAGCCTGTAGGCTTCCTG
>CADBZI010000109.1 GCA_902799015.1 uncultured Lachnospiraceae bacterium
CGGCTCTGCCGTGTGTGTTTTCCCTTTCGGTGTGTACATATATCACTCTGAAAGGAGATAATAGCAAGTCATTTATTCAGAGAAATCGACTATTTATCTGACAATTATCAGGGTTTATTTTGCCCTGGTAATTGGTGTATTTACACAGCGTTCTGCGCCGCAGGATCCGCAGCTTTTGCTGCCCGGAGAGCATCGCGCTTGGCTGTCTGCTTGGTGGTCCAGCGCTCCTTTTCTTCTTCGGATCGGAAGGCCGTATGGCCGGTGAGGTTGGCCATCAGGCGCTTGCGGTCTTCTTTGAATTCATCCCCGTTAAGTCCCAGGCGGATCAGCCAGATTCGAAGCGCGTACTTCTCATTGCTGTCATCCACGCTCTTGGCCTGTACCCGTTTCTGGGTCGTCGCCATCTTATTCATGGCCGCCGCCAGCTTCATGAAGGTCTGCAGATGCTCGGAATCCTCAGCGGTTCCAAAGCCGTCAAAGGTGACCTTCTCATCATCGAAGGTAAGTCCCTGCAGTTCTGCCGCCAGGCTTTCCCGCTCCTGAAGGAACTCCACCACATCCTTGGCCTGAATAAAAGGCGGGTGACCGAGCAAATCATCTGTCAGTGCTTTGCTGGCAGAGAAGGTTCCTCCGGTTGCCTTGGAAAGCAGCGAGCCTCTGGAATGGATCATGCAGATCAGGTTGATGAGGGAGGATGGCGTGTGCTTTGAAAGCGGAAAACTGATGCTGGCCACAAAGCCGGAATCTTCCGGTTCGCTCTCCATGGTTTCCCATGCTTCCTGCATCTCTTCCGTTCCCTCCTCTGTGCTGTCAGCCGGGTCCTCAGCGGCTTCCCTTTCCGTCTCCGCGCAACCTGTGGCTTCCTGCCCGATCTCGCTTCCGATCATGCCTTCTGCGATCAGGGTATCCAGCACCTGCTCATCTGCTCCCTCCTCCACGGTGAGGCTGCCATCCTTCTCTACCGTGAAGCTGCCGACCACATAGGCGCAGCGCGGTACGAAGGTGTATCTGGACTCAAACCCAGTGAGTTCCTTCAGGCGGGCTACCAGCTGTTTCCGGTCTTCAATGTTCTTCTCAAATTTTCTCATGACTTTTCGCTCCTTTCAGCTTGTGCCGCTTCTCTTGCGGTGTGTAATACATCACTCTGAAAGCCTGAAAAGTAAAGTCATTTCTGCGATAGTTTCACGAGAAGTATCAGATTTGACACAATCCACAAAACAGCCCCAAGAACCACTTCGATACCTTACCTGCAGGAATGATCTTTCTTCCGTTCCTCATTCCATTTGCGAAGGTATGCTTCCTGATCACGGTCATCGAACTCCTTGTTCCAGTCATCGGTATCGGAAGCGATGACCGCCAAGGCCATTCCAACAACAAGTACGAGCACCGCTACGATCAAAAACACGATCACATACCTCACGCTCATCTCCTCCATATAGGATGAGCTTGTTTCATCCCATCCCGAAGTCTCTATTTCTACGGTTACTTGTCCCACTCTGCTTTCGATCTCGGATGCCCGCAGGATTTTTTCTCAGGACAGCCGCCCTGAACACATCCCGGTCCGGCATTTTCAAATAGCGTCGGTGCCGCTTTCCGGCACAGCTTCAGCATTTCATCTGCCAGCTGCCGGATCTCCCATTGGGCACGATTGCAACAGCGAAGGGAAAAGAAATGCCGCAGCTCCCTGACGTTCATCGTAACGATGAGTGATGTCGGGACCGCCTGCGGTGTCACATACCTGGCATCCTCGGCCGGAATTCCTGCTTCCATCATCCGTTCATAGAGATTCAGCATATAGCGCATGCTGCTCTGCGCCTCCGCAAAAAAGGAAGAATTGCGGATGCTCTCCGGAATGACCAGCTCCGGGTTATCAAGCTTCACATAGCGCTGGGACTGGACGGAGAAGCTGGCCAATCGGTGTCTAGTCAGCTGTGCCAGGGTTACCCGGCTGATGCCTTCCACCCGGAAGGTAAACACAGCGTGCTCCAGCACCGACTCATGCCCGGAGGCAAGGGAGTGCTGCAGCGACCGATAGCCATTATCAGAAGCCGTACAGATCGCCGCCGCATCACAGCAGACCCCAGCGGCAGTCGGCGTATAGGCAATCAGCTCGACCTTCATGCCTCCACCTCCTGGGGCTCAAAGGTCGCCACCTCATCAAAGCGAAGCTTCTGGCCATCCCGGATGACAAATACATCATCATACTTGCCGCCGTTCTCCTGAATCGCCCGCTTCACAATCACGTCCACGAACTTCGGATCCAGCTCAATACCCCGGCAGATCCGATCCGTCTGCATGCAGGCGATCAGGGTCGAACCGCTTCCCAGGAAGGGATCCAGCACGATACCGTTGGTCATGGTGCTGTTCTTGATGGGATAGCTCATGAGGGTGATCGGCTTCATGGTCGGGTGATCCTTGGAGGAGCGGGGCTTATCATATTCCCACACGGTGGTCTGCTTCCGGTCGGAATACCACTGGTGCTTGCCCTTCTGCTTCCAGCCAAAGAGGCATGGCTCATGAATCCACTGGTAAGGGCTTCGGCCCAGAACCAGACTGTTCTTCTTCCAGATGCAGCACCCGGAAAGATAGAAACCTGCGTCCTTGAACGCCTTACGGAAGTTCAATCCTTCCGTATCTGCGTGCCAGACATAGATGCTGCCGTCGTCGGCCAGGTTGGCGTGCATACAGCGATAGGCGGATAGCAGGAAGTTATAAAACTCCTGATCGCCCATGTTGTCGTTCATGATCTTTCCGGCTGTCTCTTCCACGTCCACATTGTAAGGCGGGTCTGTCAGTACCAGATTTGCTCTCTCACCATCCATCAGGCGGGTGTAGATTTCTTCACCGGTGCTGTCGCCGCAGATCACCCGGTGCTTTCCGATCAGCCACAGGTCCCCCAGCTGGCTGAATACCGGCTGTTGCAGTTCTGAATCCACATCGAA
>CADBZI010000110.1 GCA_902799015.1 uncultured Lachnospiraceae bacterium
GCCCGTGGCTTCTGTCATCCTCTTCGCGGCCCGCCCGGTAGGCGCGGCAAGAAGGATCCTGGCACCGGCTTCCCTGAAAGCAGTGATGATACCCAGGGTAGTTGTGGTCTTTCCAGTACCGGGGCCGCCGGTAAGGATGAGCACTTTGCTCCCTGCCGCCTGCAGGATCGCCTGCATCTGGATCTCGTCATACTGCATGCCTGTACGCCGGCTGATCCGCTGCGCAAGCCCGTCCGTATTAATATGCAGCCTGCTCTCCCCCCGACTGATCGCAGAGAGCCTTTTGGCTGTGCCCGTTTCTGAAAAATAGAAAGGCGGAAGGTAGATCGCCCTGTCAGTGCTTTCTGAAGGGGCATCGGTTTCTTCGGCATCGTCTTTTTTCTCTGCTGTCTCTTCTTTTTCCGAGATCAGCTCGGTGATAACGTCTTCTGCCCGCATCATCTCATCCAATGTCATGGAGAGGATACTTTCTTCTACATCCAGCAGTTCTGTCCCGGCTTTCAGGAGCATGTTCCTGGTCGCATAACAGTGTCCGTTCTCCGACAGGCGGTTGAGTGTGTACAGGATACCGCTCCGCAGACGGGCATACTTTTCCTTTCCGAACCCCATTTTTTCCGCGATCGTGTCTGCAGTCTTAAAGCCGATCCCCCAGATATCCTCCGCAAGGCGGTAGGGATTCTCCTGCACGACCTGGATGCTCTCATTGCCATAGGTCTTGAAGATCTTCGTGGCATGGCTCGTGGATACGTCATGGCTCTGCAGGAAGAGCATGATGTTCTTGATCTCCTTCTGCTCCTGCCAGCTCTTTTTGATCCGCTCCACGCGAACGCGTCCGATGCCGGGCACATCAAGCAGGCGGTCCGGATCATCTTCGATGATGTTCAGTGTATCAGCTCCAAACTGCCTGACGATCCTCCCTGCGAAGGCAGGGCCGATCCCCTTGACCAGGCCGCTCCCCAGATATTTTTCGATCCCGTAGACAGTCGCAGGAAGCGTCTCCTCAAATGTCTCCATGGAAAACTGGCGCCCATACCTTGCATCGATCTTCCAGGATCCGCCAAGGTACAATACGCTCCCCACATGGACATCCGGCATTGAGCCGACCACGGTGACCAGGTCCTGGTATCCCTTGGCGCGGCATTTGATCACGGAATAACCGTTATCGCTATTCTGATAGGTGATGCGTTCCACGACGCAGCGAAGATGTTCCATTCCAAGGCTCTCCGTTCACGTTCTCTTCTCCAGGGCTGCCGGCATGCCCTCTTCCGGCCAGAGGCTCCCCTCATAAATCCCCATGGTATAAAGCCAGTCATCGTCGGCAGTCAGCTGCCGGGTAAGACCGTCTTCATTTTCTAAGGTTACTATGACCTGGTTTCTCTCCTCTGCGGGCCTTTCCTCGCAGCCGTAGTCACCTTTCCTGGATCCTCTTGACTGTCCATGCCATTTTGCTTATTTCCTTTCATCACCACACCCGGATCCCCTGTTTTCCTTTTTGCTTCAGGCATTTCTCGGAAAGGTTCACCCAGCTTTTGCACTGATCGAGGATGATCGAGTCAGATGTTATGACAAGGTCCTTATCATATAGTGTCCTGTCCACATCCCTCAGAATTGTGATATCCAGGTCAAAAGAGTATTTATTCTCGGCAGTATCGGCGATCAGGGTCTTCAGCCTTCCGGAATTTGATACAGGCTCATCCAGAAGGATATTGAGCTTTCCTACGGACGCTTCCTGCAGTACGTCGAACATCAGCTGTAAGGCTCCGGCCGTTTCAGGAATCAGCCGGTATGTACCGCGAAGTGCTGCAAGGTCCCGGATCGTCCCATCCATGCAGTCAAACAGCAGGGAGTCACTAAGGAGAACTTCCAGTGTGATGATGGTGTTGAACCCATCGATCCAGACTTCTTTGCCGGAAAGCTCGGATAACGGTTTCAGCTTTCTTTTCCGCGCCATGAGATCCCTGTCTGTGGCAATGCTCCTCATTATGGCAAGCCTCTGCCTTTCCGACAGCAGGAAATGGTTCCCGACAAACACCGTCGCCTGCTTCAGGTCATATCCTTCGTTGATCAGATACAGAATATGCCGGGAAGCGGTCTTCAGTTTCTCTAATGCTGCCGTAGAAAAGTTTCTTTCGTCCTCCGGCACATATCCTCGCTTTGCGTTCATACTTTTCTTCCCGTTATGCTCCATTTAATGCAAAAAGCAGGACAGAAACTGTTCTGCGTCCATGCTGATCAAGGCTCCCTTCTTTCTGGTATCAGTGATCTGCACTGTTCCGAACTCAGACCTGATCGAGACACTAGATCCGTCGCTGCGGTATACAGTCATGTGCTCCTCTGGCCGGTCGAACGAAGCAAGAGGATCAGGCATGCTCCTGATCTTTCTCAGGTCTTCGTCTGTGAGAAAGAGCTCCATCTTCTCGATCTCCCTCTGCTTTTTCATCGGCGCTTTTCTGAGGGAACCGTTCAGGTTTGTCCACTTGTCGATGAATTCGACGTTTTCCTTCATGCGGGAAAGCACATCGTCTATCCCTTCCGTCTCCTCCAGTGATCTCCCCTGTGCGGCACCGGCTATAATCAGGCGGTATTCCTCCCGTGTGACCTTCACAGTATTGAGTTCCAGCGTTCTGTTCCTTGTCCCGCCCTTGTATGTGATGATGCAGTTATATTTTACGTAGAGGTCGTCATTTACTCTCATCTGCACAGATCCTTCCTGAACTGCCCATGGTATTTTCCTCTGAGGTCTATTTCTTACCATAATATGATAATAGCACAAGGGCTTGTATGGCACTAATACGACACGGGCAGGATCAAGGCTCCAGCCTCTCTCCTGCCCGCAGGTTTCTCCATTATCTCATTGCTTCCGCAATCTCCGCGAGAAGATCGATTTTCAGATCTGTAAATCC
>CADBZI010000111.1 GCA_902799015.1 uncultured Lachnospiraceae bacterium
CATTATTCTTCCGGTGTGGAAGAGGACGGCTCAACGATCCGATATGCCCACACCAGCGAACGACTGGAAGATTCAGCCTGGGCATGGAAGAGCGGCATCAGGGGATTCTTCGTTTCCAACGACGGCGGTCAGACATGGCGGCTCGGCTGGGATACAGCAGACAAGGTCGTGAAAACAGCAGTGGAAGCGGTCGGCGTTAATGCCAACATCCTCGGCTCCGGTACCCTTCGGACAGCGCTGGTGAAGATCCTTGGTACGGATCAGTTCTACTGGGACGGAGGCTCCATTGTGATGGTCAGCCCCAGTGATGCGACGAAGCAGATTAAGATCGGTCAGTATAGGTCCGGGGATTATGGCATTGCCGTCAGTGTTGATAACGGCATGACCTGGACAACGATCATCGACTTTGATGGCCTGCACGGCGGAGGCGGAGGACAGACGATCATCTACCAGGACATGATCACGAAAGCGTCTGAAGCTCCAGCAAATCCGGACCTAAACGATCTGTGGGTGGACACACTGAATCTTCGCCTAAAGCTGTGGGATGGAACCGAATGGGTCAACATCGGTTATGAGCCAGAGACGCCTGAAGAGCCGACAGATCCAGATACCCCGACAGATCCTGCTGATCCGGAGAACCCGACTGATCCAACTGATCCGGATAACCCCGGAGATGAGGGAGGAGAAGGCAGCGGAGATAATTCTGGCGGTGAGTCTGGTGGTAATGAAAGCGGTGAATCCGGCGGTGAAGACACTCCCGGCGAAGGAGAGGAAGGAGGCAGCAGTTAAATGGCGATCAATATCGGCGCAGTATCTATTTATCAGGATATTGAGCTTTCCCTGACAGAGCACCTTGTGCCTCCTGTTGTTCATGTAAAACAGTTTGATCACATGGCGCGGAAGGTACGATGTGCCTTCCGACGAATGTGATTCTGGCTTACTCTGGGACACGTCCGGATGGACGGCTGTTCCAGTACAGCACAGAGTCGCTGCATAACGACAAAGTGGATGTGGTCAATAACCGCATCATTGTAACAATCTCAGACTTTATGACGGAGGTCTCCGGGCGTTATCCAGTTGACCTGGTCATGATCGACGCTGACGGGGACATCCTCGGCAGCTTTTCTTTTACCCTCTATGTCGAGAGGGCAGCCACCAAGAACCGCAAGATTCTCACAGCGACCTATGCGGCTGTTGCGGAGGCGGTACGGCTCGGTGTGTTCGAGTGTTTCATTACGGACGATGGGTACTTCGGCATCAACAGTGATGATGGCCTGGGCCTTGGGTCAGACTCGTATTCCGCAACGGTGGAAAGGGTCCATGAAGTACTGGTGGATTGCTCCATCGATGATAGCGGTTATATGAATTTTGAAACGGATGAGCGGCTTGGCCTGGTCTTTGACATGGACGAGGAAGGGCGGCTCGTGGTGTACTACCTGGAGGAGGATTAAGCGATGGCGAAATATGTAGGCAAGCGCGTGGTGCCTAAGCACTGCGGTGCATGGACGAAAAACAAGGAATACGAAATGCTCTCCATTGTGCTGGATGAGGCCAGCGGCGAGAGCTATATCTCCCGAAGAGTGGTACCGGCGGGCACGCTTCTGACTGACGAATACTACTGGTCCATCTGCTCCCTGTTTTCCCAGCAGATCGCGGATATGGGAGAGGAGTTCGAGGAGCGGCAGAATCAGATCACACAGAACAATGCCAATACACTGGCTGCTATCCGGCAGGATAACGATGCTACAGAGCAGGCAATCAGGGATGACAACGATGCGACAGAACAGGCTGTTAAGGATGACAATACTGCAACTAAACAGCATGTGGAAGAGGTGACTGGCAACGCGCTGGCTGAGATGAATCTGGCAAAACAGTCTTTTAATCAGACTAGCACGACGCTGACAACCCGGATGGACAGTATCGCTGGATCCGCAACCGAGGAGACGGAAGTGTTGGATGCCAGAGTAGATATAGAGAATACTACGCACGAAAACCTCGGTAGTCACATTCGCTCGGTCGGCGCAAAGCTGAACGTAGAGAAAGGCGCATTTCAGCTTCTGCTGGATCTGGCTGAGAGTGCTGAAACTGAAGAGGCTGAATTCGGCTGCATTGAAACGGCAGTCATTGACATTGGTGGTGAAGTGAAAACCAGTACAACCCTGGGCAATACCTATCGCGTTTCGGATGCCGTAGAAGTCGAGCCAGGAGCAATCTATCGTATCTCAGCATGTGGTTTTTATAGGAAATATCTGTATGCATTCTATGATGCGGACGGGAACTTCCTCGAGGGCCAGTTTGAAGAAAACACAGTCAGCCTGCTTTACCTGAGGGACAAGCTGCTGGTCGCGCCGCTGAATGCTGCAACCTTGAGGATTGCCTGGGTGGAAGGCAGCAAATTCACGGGTGAAATTGGCAAGGTGACGGCTATCATTTTTCCGACCGGAAGGCTGACAGGAGAACTGCTGAGCGATTACGGAGTCCAGAAGGAAATAATTCAGACGCTTTATGATAATGCAATTGCTCAGATCGGAAGTAAACTGAGTCTCTTTGAAGTAGCAGAAGAAGTAGAACTGAACGATGTCGGGAATGCGCTGATTGATCCTTATACTGGCGAGATAAAAGGGCTTGCCACACCGAGTCAGAGCTATCGTGTATCTGATTTCATCCCTGTCTCCGCGCTGGAAGTACTTAGACTTACGGCCTCTTCTCACTTCGGATATGACCTTTACGGCTTTTATGATGCGGATCAGAAATTCCTGCGTGGCCTGCGTTCCCAAGAGGGAGGAACAAACACGACCATTGAAGATGAGCTGCTGATCGTCCCGGATGATGTGGCATTCATCCGCATTGCATGGCGAATCGGCACCAACGTTGGCAAAGTCGTGCGTCTGGTCCAGAAAGGTTACAAAGGACAGTTTGAAGGAGCTTTCACGGGTGAAATCAACGCCAGCGGTACGCTGACCGGCGATCATCTCAAGTGGTCCGGCAAGAAGTGGGTCGTTGTTGGCGACAGTCATACAGAGCATAACATCCGAGCAACCAAGAACTACCATGATTATGTCGCAGAGAAGACCGGCATTACGGTTGTGAACCTGGGAAAATCAGGAGCAGGATACAAGCGGCTGGAGGAGAGCAATAAAGCATTTTATCAGCTGGTTGCAAGTATCCCGGAGGACGCCGATGTTGTGACGATTTATGGCAGCGGAAACGATCTGTCTCAGCCCCTTGGAGAGGTAACGGATACGGGAACAGATACGCTGTGCGGATGCATCAATACCACGATTGATAATTACAATGAACTGTTCCCAGGCACTCCGCTAGGTATAGTCACTCCGTGCCCGTGGAGTAATGCCAACCCGGCCAATGAGAACTGCGCCATGGCGCTGTATTCAGCGGCCATCGTCGAGATTTGTAAGCGAAGGAGTATTCCGTGCCTTGATCTTTATCACTGCAGTAATCTTCGACCATGGGAGGCAAAATTCAGAGAACTGTTTTACACCAGGGACAATGGCGGCGGGTGCCATCCGGATGAGAATGGACACGCAATTCTTGCTCCGAAGTTTGCAGCATTCCTCGAATACCTCATTATGTAAGCCTCGATTTGAGGAGAAAGGATAACCGATGCGGCACTTTAGCGAACTAAAGCGGGGGGGGGGGTACAGCTCCCTTGTAGAATAA
>CADBZI010000112.1 GCA_902799015.1 uncultured Lachnospiraceae bacterium
CATGCCGACACGATCCCCGATTTCCGAATTGGCCGTTACCGGATACTGGCAAGTCTGGCTAGGATCTCCTTGGCCGCTTCCCAGATTTCATCCTGACGGGCCTGCATACTGGCAATGTCCGCGCCGTAAACGGAGCCTATGGCATTTGCTTGTTTTGCCAGCTGGTTCAAGTTGTTGCTGGATCGTCGAAGCAGAGAAATCATCTCGTGGATATCTGACGTATCCAGCTTTACGATATACCCGTCCAAAGATTGTTTCCGGATAAATGCGCTCCGGTTCTTCACGCCGGCCTCAGCCATCTTCTGATGAAGAACCGCAAGTTCCTCCGGTGTGAACAGCACATGAATTTCCCGATTTCTGATTTTCATACTCTTACCGGTACCTCCTCATCCCGTAACAGCCTTGGTCTGTGTTTTCTTGTTTCTGTTTCTGCCCTCTCGGCGGCTTTGGCCACTTCTGCCTGTCTGGCCTTCAGGGCTTCCAGCACGGATCGCCTTTCCTCCGTAGCTTCGGATTCTCTGGCCTGCTGCCTGAGTGCTTCCGCCGGATCCAGTTGAGGCTGGTTGTTGATCATGCCATCAAAGTGATTGTCGTTCTGTTCAACGGTATCCTCCACGGCACGGAGGGCAGCCCTCCTTGGATCCGCTTCCGGGAAACGTTCCGGATGGAGAATGATCTCCACCCGGTCACTGACCTGCGGATCATCAAAGACAACACCGTTCAGCCATTCCTCACATTCGTGCCAGCCTCCCATGGTAAGCAGGTTGCCGTAGGCGCCGTAGAAGCGGAGATTGTCCTCCGTACTTTCCAGTGTATCCAGGACATAGCCGGCAGCTTCCATGGCCGCGACCAGCTGTTCCTTCTCGGCCGGGTGATCATGCAAAGGCTCGGTATGAGCCTCATCCCATTTACTCATGGTCCGCCTCCTCATCAATGTCCTCGTCGTCATAAACGGTGAAATCGACACCGGCGAAATCGGTATCGGTGGTATTTTCCAGTTTCTTCACCATGCTCATGCACTGGGCGATCAGCTCATCGTCCTGCATCATGCCCATCTCATTCATGAGGGACAGGATCGCGGTCCGGCGGGTGGATGTGTCAAATGCGCGGAGCAAGGTAATCTCTTCAACAGTAAACATTATCTTGATTCCTCCTTTGGTCTGCGAGTTTTTGCAGGAGTTTTAGACTCCTTTGCTCTGGGTTCCCGGGGTGTCTTCTTCTTCTCCTGCAGATCCTGCAGAACGGACTTTTTCTCCTGTATCTGAAAGGATGCCGGTCGCAGTTCATAATCATCTGCCTGTTTTTCTGTCAGTGGTTTCTGATATTCGACATAGCCCCAGGCATGGAAAGGTTCATTCTCCACGGGAATGCGTTTATCAAAGTTCACGATCTCCATGACCCTGTTATCCGGCGGTTTCGGGAATGTTCCGATATCAACCGGCCGCTGAGTGGAATAATAACGGAAAGGTCCGGCGACAGCGGCGATCGCCGCTTCTTTCTGATCAATTGCTTCATGAAGTGCGGAGATCTGCGCCCTGGAAAGGTTCAAGTTTTCTGTTTCAAAAAGCCCATATCGGACATCCCTGACTGCATCAACCGTTTCAGCATTTGCGAGATCTTTCTGCCATGCGGCAAATGTCACTGCCTGCGAAAGGACCGACTCTAGCTTCCGAAGCTCCGGCTCCGGCATTTTTTCCCAAATATCCTTTCCTTCGGAATGAATTGTGAATCCTTCGCCGTCATCATGCTGTGATACTTCATAGGTGAGTTTTACAGGTTCTCCGAAAATTTCACAGGTGAGAGTATGCTCAGCCAGACGGCTGACCGGATAATATTTCGAATCGATGCAAACAACATTCTTCACGTCATCCGCTGTGAGATGTTCCCAGGCGTGTTCCTTCTGCAGCTCAGCAAAATGCCCGTCAATTGTGGTGATCATCTCATCCGCCGCCTTCCGGATCCGGTCCAGGGAAGCTTTCAGCTCCGGCGTATCCTTGCCGGCGGACCAGCCTGCGATATAGGCGAAGCTGTAATCACTGGTCTCGATCCCGAAGTGCTGGGCGACGGTATAGGCAACGGATTCTGCCTCCACTTCTTTGGCATTCCGGGTTAGTCGCGGTTCCTCCGGCGGCATTTCCTTCGGATCCATGGAGTGAAGCTTCTGGTGCGTCATCTCATGGATCAAAGTCTTGATAGTCTGGACCTGGCTCATGCCTTCCTGCAGTGCGATCCGGTGGTCAACTGTGTGGTAATAGCCCTTTGCGCCGGAGTCGATCTGCTCAAAAGCAATGGGAACCGGGCAGGAACGCTTCAGTGCTTCGAAAAACATCTCATACTGCTGCACATCACCGGTCAGTTCATTCACGCCGATGGATGGGAGCGGTTTTCCTTCCGTTGAGCGGACGTCAAATACGTTTACCACCTTGAAAGCCGGCACCATTACTTCCTTTAGTTCTGTCTGTTTCGTCCCGTCGGGATTCATCCGGGCCTGGCCGGTAGAGGGGTCAATGACGGCGACTTCCATCTTTTTCTTGTAAGGGGTCGGCGCCAGGATCCGGATGGCTTTCTCGCCCTTCATGACCTGCCGACCGAAGTTCTTCTGCCAAGCCGTGTAGCCAGCTATAAGGGTGGCCTTGGGATCTTGTAGAGCTATCAAAATGGTATTGTTCAGCGAATAATTGTGAAACCGAGCCATGACCTTAAGATAGTTTTTGAAAGAATCTGAATTCATCATCTGGGCTACGCCGGCTTCCAGCTTGTCAGTGATCTCCTTGACCTTCTCAAACTGAGACGGGTACTTACCTTGTGTTCTTTCCGCCATGGGCTTTCTCCTTT
>CADBZI010000113.1 GCA_902799015.1 uncultured Lachnospiraceae bacterium
TGCAGGCGGCGTATTGGTATAGTAGACCTTCAGGTCATATGCCATGTTGTCGCACTTGAAGAGCGGCAGCGTCTTGGAGCAGCTGTTCATCGGAACTGTCAGGCAATGGTTGCCGTAAGGTCCCGTATTCGCGCGCACTTCCATAAAGATTCCGGTGATGGTGCCATCCTTCTTACCGCTCATCTTTACCCGGGCACGCATCGGATGACGGGTGGAGTTCGCAATGAACTCCTCTTCTCTGGTATTGCGGCAGTAGACAGCACGGCCCGTGATAAAGGAAGCGTATGCTGTCACATCCTCGATCAGGATATCCTGCTTGGATCCATATCCGCCGCCGACTCTTGTCTTGACCACGTGAATCCGGTTCTCGGGAAGTCCCGTCACCCATCCGACGATCCGGCGCACATGGAACGGAACCTGTGTCGATGCGTAGACAGTCAGACGGTTCCCTTCCATCCTTGCAAAACAGACATGCGGCTCCAGCGGGGTCTGCTGTACCTGGCTGGTCTGATAGGTTCGCTCTACGATCGCATCTGCTTCGGCAAAGGCTTTCTCAATATCCCCTATGCCGCCGGAATTCGAAGCAGCGACATTATGATGGATGTCAGCGCCCAGCGGGAACTGGTAAATGACCTTGCCATCCTTGTAATCTCCCGCCTCTTTGTTGTATTCCTCAAGATCCGCCGGAGCGCCGGCGCGGTACTCCACAATTCCGTTATGAACACGCGGAGCGCCTTCTGCCATCGCCTCCTCAACCGTGAAAACAGGCTTCAGGACCTCATACTCAACCTTGATCAGGTCTCTGGCCTTCTCACCGGCCTCCTTCGTCTCAGCGACAATACCGGCAACACGGTCACCGACATGGCGCACCTTCCAGTTGAAGAGCCGTCTGTCATGGGGAGACGGTTCCGGATTGCCCTGCCCTGCCTGCATATAGAAGGTATCCGGGCAATTTGCAGCCGTAATTATCTTCACCACACCGGGAACCTTCTCGGCTTCTGAAGTATCGATCGACTTTATATACGCATGTGCATGCGGAGAACGGAGCATAACAAGGATACAGGCATCCTTGGAGACATAATCCTCAACAAAAACCTTCTCGCCCCGCACAAGCTGCGGGCCGTCCACCTTCTCGGCGGGTTTGCCGACGATTCTCAGATGCGGACGGAAGGAAGGTGCCGCTTCGGTCTGATAAGATCCGGTCTCAATCTTTTCCTTCGCCAGCTGAACCGCCAGATAATAGTGTTCATAGCCGGCGTCGCGGATAAAGATTCCTGACATGGCATCTTTGATCTGTTCCCTGGAAGGAGAAGGAAAATGAATGAGCAGCCATGTCAGCATCAGCGCCGCGGCCGGAGCATTATACGCACTCTGCACCAGGCCGGCGTCGATCATGGCCTGCTGTACCACAGTCAGACAATCCGGACCACTCTTTCCATTGAGCATCAGCGCCTGATCCAGCGCCGTTTTCTGAGCGGAACTGACCGATTCCTTCTCAAAGAAGGAACGGGAGACATCCTTTCCGGCAGCATTCAAAAGCGCAAGCTCTCTCAATCCGTCTGGCGTTACAATCCAGGTCCCATCTGCCAGCGCTGCAGGAACCAGATCAGAGTAGACCGGTACGCCGTCCATCAGCACGGTATCGCTGCCGCAAAAGGCTTCGTAATCATCGGAATCGCGGACCGCACAGAAGCCATTTTCAAAGAGTACATCACGCAATGGCTTAGATGCTTCGGTATCATAAGACCGTTCTGTATGATTAACCCATAGTCTGATCTTCATGACGCGCTGCCTCCTTCCCCGCCGAGCTTCTCATACATGGTTTCCAGTGTCACCTGTGTCAGATATCTCTTGTACTCTTCGGAGCCAAACATGTCATCCTGCACATCCGCCTTCTTCCAGGCGATACCCCAGTTCATAATGTCCGGATGAAAAAGGCCGCCGCCCTTGATGGCGAGTCCGATCCGGTAATCGTCACCTTCGCGCCCCATGGAGAGAGTAAGATACGCATGGCTCTCTACCGTATTTGCATAACGCTTCGAAAGAATGGAAACCGCAGAATCCGGTTTAACGCAAACTGCAGTGATCAGAGCGTCCCGATAACGGTCCGGTTCATCCACATATTGTTCTATGCCGATTGTCTGCGTCCCTTCCTTGGCAAGGAGGCAGATCCTGGCACCGGATGCCAGCAGAGCCGGAATCAGATAGGAATCACATCTTCGGGAAGCAATATTTCCTCCTACGGTTGCCTGGTTTCTCTTCTGCAAGGAGCCGCAGAACCGCAGCGCTTCTTTCAGATAAGAAGGAACCGCAGAATCCTCCAGGGCCTGCGTAAAGGATACCATTGCCCCGATCCGAATCAGTCCGTCCTCTGTCTTGATCTCTCTGATTCCGGAGATCTCAGGAACCAGAATCCAGCGATTCGCCTTCAGTCCGGAATCCTTGTATCCGATTCCGGTTCCGCCCGCAAAAAAGGCGGACTCGTTGTTCTTCATAGCCAAAGCCTCCTCCGGTGAAGAAGCTCTGATCAGTTCACCTTCCATATTGTATGGCTCCTTTCTGAAATGGGAACAATTCTCTTCCTGTTCAGGGTCTTTTCAACCTGTAAGCGGCAATATGCCTGATCGCTATTCAAACTTATTTTCAGTTTACCACTATTCCGGTTTTTTGGGCAAAAAACTTTATTAAACAACTTATTAGGGAAAACAATCAGTGCGCATTGCTTACGGCTTGTGTTAATGCAGGCAAGATGATATAATTCTCAATAATCACTTTAGTGCTTTAGCGTTACACAGTATTAAACAAGTAA
>CADBZI010000114.1 GCA_902799015.1 uncultured Lachnospiraceae bacterium
GCCTGATAGCCCTTGAGCTTATAACGCCCCATCCCGTAGGCTGCCGGAATGCCGAACAGAACCGTCAGTACCATGGTCAGAAAACCATTGATAAAGCTGTTGCGCAGAGATTCCAGGAAGTTCTTGTCTCCCAGATTCGCGATCCAGGGATCAATCGTGAACTGATGCGGGAAGAAGGTCAGGACCTTTCCGAAGGTTTCCATATCGGATTTAAAGGAAATCTGCAGCATCCAGTAGATCGGAAACAGGAATACAACGCCAATCAGGATCGCGGCCAGCGACAGAAGCAGATTCCTTCTTCCTTCCTTCGTGTGAAAGAGATATTGTTTTTTCAGATCGTTCTTCATTCGTCCTTCTCTCCTTTCACAATCAGAATCAGGTACAGGATGCCGATGACCATCAGGCACAGGAACAGGACGATCGCAACCGCGGAGCCCTTCGAGAACTGATACTGGGTGAAGGACAGCGTGTAGGAATATGTGCCCAGCACATCCGTGGAGTTCAGGGGACCGCCCGATGTCATGATGAACATCAGGTCGAACGCGCGGAAGGTATAGATGAATCCAAGCATCAGTACCGCGAGAATCGCGTCCTTCATCAGCGGAAATGTGATCCGGAAGAACTGCTGTATCCTGGATGCCCCGTCAATGGCCGAAGCTTCATACACATCGTCAGGCACATTGGAGAGTCCCGAGATCAGAAGAAGCATGTTGAAAGGAATGCCGACCCAGCAGTTCATGATGACTACGGCGACCATGGCGGTGGCTGTGGACGTCAGCCACGGAAGCGCACCCACGCCGAACCAGGAAAGAATCTCGTTGATCAGTCCATCCTGAAGAAACAGGTTCTGTCCAAGCAGACCGGTGACTGCCATCGGCATCATGTAGGGGATCAGCATCAGGCCGCGGATCGGGCCTGCAAGTGTGAATCTCTTGTAGAAGAACAGAGCGAGCAGGTATCCGATCGTGAACTGGAAGACCAGGCTCCCGAACGTGAAGATGAAGGTGTTCTTCAGGATCAGGAGAAAGGTCGGATTGCTGAACAGTTCCTTGTAGTTCTGCAGTCCGATAAATACGGAGGTCCCTTTCGCCAGGTTCTGGACGTTGGTATCCTTGAAGCTCAGGATAAAGTTATAGACGATCGGATATCCGACCACCAGGATCATATAGATAATGCCCGGAAGAATAAATGCGTATCCCTCATTCTCCCTCCGGTTCTTCTTTCCCCTGGTCTTTTGTTTTGCGATTGCGGCCATGACAGTGTTCCCTTCCTTTCCTTCGGCCTGACGTGATCTGTGCCGTGATAAGGAATGCCGGCCTTTTTCAGACCGGCATTCAGATCCAGTTTCAGGCTGGAGAATTACTGCTCCGGAAGCGGATTTGCCTCAAGGATCGGGGCAATCACTTCGTTCGCTGCCGCAAGGGCATCTGCCGCTGCTTCGCCGTTCAGGAATACCTTCTGGGCTGCGGTGTAGATCTGCTCGGAGATCGTCGGCCACTCAGCGTGCGGGCCTCTTGCCAGCGCGTAGTTCATCTCGTCCAGGAACATCTGGAATCCATCTTCTTCATAGTCGTATGCAGGCTCCGCGTCGGATCTGATCGGCAGCTTGCCGGCCTGAACCGCCCACTTTGCTTCCTGCTCAGCGCTCATGAACCATTTCAGGAAATTGGTTGCTTCGTCAACATTCTTGCAGCCAGTGCAGATACCGAAGTTCTCACCGCCGATGGTGGAGCTGCTTGTTCCCTCATCACCTGTCGGAAGCAGCGCTACCTTGTACTCAAATGCGCCGTTGACATCATCCGCGATGGTGGCAAGATGCCAGGTTCCGATCTCAGCAAGCGCTGCCTTGCCGGCGCAGAACTGGTTGTAATCGTCCGCCTGGGTCCAGTTGACGCACTCAGGGCTCATCTGGCCGTTCGCAACGAATCCGCCCAGGACATCAAGGCCGATTGCCGCATCTGCTGCTGTCAGATCAGACAGAGAAGTCTTTGTTCCGTTGTGGGTCGCAACAATCCACGGAAGCAGCTGGAAGGTTCCCTCTTCTGTGGAGACCGCGCTCATCGCGAAGCCGTATCTGCTCTGATCCGCGTCCGTTGTCTTTTCTACCGCTTCCTTGAACGCATCCAGATTCGTCGGGATCTCTTCAATTCCGGCTTCCTTCAGCGCGTCCATGTTCACGGCCAGGCACAGGCAGTTGGAGTTCTGCGGCAGTCCGTAGATCTTTCCGTCCGCATCCTTGCAGGAGGACAGCGGGCCCGGATAGAAGTTTTCGATCTCGTCCCAGTCAGCGAACTTGTCCGACACGTCCTCGAACACGCCCAGGGAAATGTAAGAAGCCATATCCGGGGAATCAACCATGCCGATGTCCGGAAGCTCACCGGAAACCGCGCCGATCGTATACTGGTTCATCAGTTCCTGGCGGGATACATAAGTCGGATTGATGTAAACCGCATCCTGCAGCTGATTGTACTCATTGCAGAAGTCGATGATCGCCTGCGCGTCTGCCGACGCATCGAAATAGTGCCAAAGCGTCAGTTCTTCAGCGCCTTTGTCATTCGGAGCCAGCTCCGTCAGAGCTGCGTCGTCCGCAAGCACCGGCATGGCAAGGGTTGCAGCCATTGCCATTGACAGCAATACAGAAACCATTTTTCTTTTCATAGTACAGCCTCCTTCACTGTGTTTATTATGCACCTCGCATAATATATTCCATGTGACTGCACTATAGCATCGGGAACTTTTATGAACAACCTATCGATTTATGAGGTGGGGGAAGATTCTAAGCGATCTTTTTAAGATGCGGGGGA
>CADBZI010000115.1 GCA_902799015.1 uncultured Lachnospiraceae bacterium
CTCTCCGGGCTTCAAAATTCCCGTCTTATGGAACCCCTTCAGCTCTTTTATGGGCTTATCCATCCGCCCGTCCGGCGCAGATATGTAGAGCTGAACGGTCTCCCTTCCTGCCCAGGTATCACCGCTGTTCCTCACGATGGCAGAGGCCTGCAGCACTGTATCCTCTTCGATCTCAGCCGTTTCATCGCGCAGCTCAAATTCTGTATAGGACAGACCGTATCCGAAAGCATACGCCGGTTTCACCTCTTTCCGGTCAAAATATCGGTACCCGACATAAATTCCTTCTCCGTATTCTTCATTGTTCACATCGCCATCATGATCGGCAAATGTCGCGGATGCTGGATAATCTGAATATCGGGCTGCCCATGTATCGGTCAGCTTTCCAGACGGTGCCACCTTTCCCGTCAGAACATCCGCAAGAGCATTCCCTGCCTCCGCCACGCAGGCTGGCATAAACAGAATGGCATCAGCGCCTTCGTCTCCGCTGACAGGCGACAGCTCCACGACACCGGTGCTGTTCAATATGACAATCACGTTTCTGAACGCTCTGCGAAGCTTTCGGAAGTTTTCCTTCTCGGTTTTGCTCAGACGAAAATCCCCCTCTGTATCTGTACGATCCGCTCCCTCCCCCGATGCTCTGGCGATCACGTAAACGGCCGTGTCTGTTTCCCCGGCAGCCGTATCAATCCAGCGGCGACCGATCGCAAGCTCTGGAATGACCTGTGTCTCCCAGCTTCTTCCCGCAAATTCCGACCGCGTTTTTTTGACATACTCCCCTACGGACGCCAGATAGTCGGAGGTTGTTAGCGTAAACCCGGCTGCGTTCATTCCGTCACGGACATTCACCAGGTAGCGTTCATTGACATCGCCGGATCCGCTTCCACCTATGACAGTTTCACAGGCGCCAACGCCGAACAGTGCAACCGGTTTATCCGTCTTCAGCGGCAGCGTCTGGTTCTGATTCTTCAGAAGCACCATGCAGTCTGCGGCGGCCTTTCTTGAGAAAGCGGCATTGGTCTTTTCAAGCTCCGTCATGCCGGCCGCACTGTAGATCCCGGATACAGGAAATTCTGTCTCCGCACAGGCACAAGCCTCCGAAAAAAGAATTCCTGCCGCCAGCGCAATCGCTGTGAAAACCCTGAATTGCTTCTTCATTCCGCACCCTCTCATCCCGTTTTCTCCGAATACTGTCCATTATATCAGGGTTTTCATCCTGTTTGCACAACTACATCTCTGGTTCTTTCATATACGCCAGGCACCATGATATGCCAGCGAGCCTGCCCCATGGCTTCCGGCTCGTCGCCTTCATAGAAAATGTCCGGGGTGCCCCTTTGCACCCCGGACATCAGCCCAGCTTATCAAATAGCTTCCAAAATCACTTCATCCCTTCTCAACTGTTACAGGGACTGTGGTTCCACCGACCGCATCTGTGTAGGAACCGACCTTGTACTGAGCCATATCCTCTCCGGATTCAGATCCATACTGATCCAGAACTTCCTGCCACTGCATCGTTCTCATCAGGACTTTCAGAATATGCTCTGTGCTCTTCTGAAGATCCGCCAGGGAAAGCATATTCAGGTCTTCCTGCCCGAGAAGATTCGTAGACTTTGTAATCGGATGTTCCGCATACTCGGAGGAATAATGTGATTTGTCGCTGCTCGACACCTGCTTCAGCTTGTAGGTGATGGTCACAATACCGTCATCCCCCTCCTCATAGGAAGCTGTTCCGGCTTCCTTCAGGCCATCGACAACATCCTTCACCGACTTGTCAACCAGTTCCGTGCTCTTATCCTCTTTCTCCTCCACCTGCTTGATCATCGTGTTTTCAAATGCTTCCTTGGTTGTCTTCACCTCATACGGAGCGCCCTCCGGATCCAGTGTATAATCACCCCAGTCGGTATTGACACTGTTCCAGACTCTTGTTCCAAAGGTCATTGATCTTCCGGTCGTATGTGGATACCCGCCTTCTGTGGAAAGTCCCTTCTCATCGACCGGTATATTCGGTGCTGCATCAAGAATATAAGCCGTAATGTAGGTTGAAGTATTATGTCCTGGCATAATCAGATCGTTGCCGGCATGCATCGCCGCCGCATCTGTCATTCCGCCGGATCCGCCCCAGTCGGTCATGACCAGTCCGTCGAAGCCCCACTCCGTACGAAGAATAGATTCGAGGAGGTCATGATCGTTCGCAGTCGGAGTTCCATTGACCATTCCATATGTTGACATCATGCCCATCGGCCTGGACAGCTTGACTGCAATCTCAAACTGCTTGAGGTATATTTCGCGGAAAGCACGCTCTGACACAACATCATTCTGCGAATTGCGGCTGTTCTCCTGATCATTTCCCGCAAAATGTTTGAATGTCACGCCAACGCCACTGTTGCTCTGAACGCCGAGTGCCTCATAACCTCCGGTCAGTCCCGCAATCAGCGGGTCTTCCGAATAGTACTCGAAATTGCGCCCGCAAAGCGGATTTCTGTGAATGTTCATTCCAGGAGCCAGCCACTGTGTCACACCGTAGTGCTCCATCTCCTGGCCGACATTCTCACCCATCAGGTATGCCAGATCTGTGTTCCAGGTCTGCGCAATCATCGTTCCGATCGGATAAGCTGTGGTGTCCTGATACCTGTCCTCTCCCTCAAGGTTCTTGTAACTCTGAGAGATTCGCAGGCCGGCAGGTCCGTCTGCATTCGTCATGGTCGGGATTTTCTTGCTTCCGATGTACAGACCAACCGTCTGTCCTGCCTGACCATCGACATATTCCTTGTTCGTATAGTCCACAAC
>CADBZI010000116.1 GCA_902799015.1 uncultured Lachnospiraceae bacterium
TAAAAGTTTCATCGTACATTTGTGGCATAATTTTAATTCTCCTTTAAATGTATTATATTTTATGAGCCACTCCTGTTACAACTATAGTTTACCACAACAGATCGAGATCGGAGCCTACCGCCAGAACCGCTACTGCCAGACGGTCGACCCGGATTTCCTGAAACGGATCAACAGCCGGAAGCCGAAGACCAACGAGGCCCTCGCCAGGTGCTGGTACAACGGCCCGACAGAGACCTGCCACTACAGCAGCACACGGTACCGCATGCTGAACCTCCACAGCTACTTCAACCGCTACCACACCATCGAGTTCCGCTGCTTCAACTTCGACGAAGAAAGCGAAGAGCGCAAGGGCGGCCTGCACGCCGGACAGCTCAAAAGCATGATCCAGCTTTGCATGGCGATGAGCCAGCTGGCCAAGCAGATCCGGAGCGCAAGCCCGAAGAAGCAGCAGACCGAAAACGAAGCTTACGCCTTTCGGTGCTGGATGCTCCGCCTCGGATTCATCGGGGACGAGTTCAAAACGGCCAGGGACTACTTCATGAGGAACTTCGAAGGGAACAGCGCTTGGAGACACGCAGCCTGAAGAGAGCACGGGGAAGCGCCGCAACCTTAAGAAGGAGACAGCCTCCTCCTACCGAAACCGCCGCATGAGCGGTCTTTCGGTGGTAGAAGGGTATCCCCTTCGGAAAGGATGGTAACGAGATGGCAAGGAGATACGAAATGGCAAATGGAAGAGTCAGGGATCTGGCGAAGAGGTACTACATCGCCTATGGCAGTAACCTGAATGTCCAGCAGATGCAGATGCGCTGCCCGCATGCGAAGGTGGTCGGGACGGCAATCCTTGAGGGATGGGAGCTTCTGTTCAAAGGCAGCAAGACCGGCTCCTACCTCACGATTGAGAAGTGTGATGGCGGAGTGGTTCCGGTGGCGGTTTGGGAAGTTACAGAATCGGATGAGGCGGCACTCGACCGGTACGAAGGCTTCCCGGTTTACTATTACAAGAAGGATCTGCGCGTGAACTTAAGAGGCATCCGGTCAGGGAAGAACAAGCCGGTGACAGCCTTTGTGTACATCATGGATGAGACGAGGCCACTTGGCAGACCCATGGACTATTACCTTCGGGTGTGCCGGGAAGGTTATGAGCAGTTTGGCTTTGATCCGGCTATCCTGATGCGGGCTGTGGAGCGGAGCACCCGGCCATAAAATACACAGTTTCCGCGCCGAAGTCTTGTGCATGTTATGGTTCGATAGTTCTTGCTATATATCCCGTTTAGAGTGATTAATACAGTACCGAAAGGGAAAACACAAAAAACGGAGGGCAAGAACATGACGAACGCATACGCAATGAGAAACCTGCTGGAGCTCCACGAATACAACACGATGATCACCCGCGAGGCTTTCAACACACACTTCACCAAGACCCGCGAGAGCATCCGCTTCACCTTTAACGGATGGGACGGCAAGAGCTACGACGGCGAGAGCCGGATCGGAAGGGTCTACCGCACGAACCTCCCGGGATACGAAGAGGTCAGGCTCATCAAGGTCGGAAAGCACCTTTGCTACATCGACGAAGAGCGTATGATCACCGAGAAGGCCACCGGCGAGCAGCACCCGGAAGCAGAGTGGCTGGTCGAGGTCGAAAGAGCGAAGGGCTGCGGAGCAGGAACCGAGCAGAGAAAAGAGCTGATGCGAGAGAAGCACGACCTGCCGAGCCGCTTTTGGGAACCGCAGCCTGACGAAGAGGATATTGAGCGGATGGCGCGGGAGTACACAGGCAGCGAACTGGACGACGAGCCATTACCATTCGAATGAATGAGGCAGCTGCCCGGACAGGAGGCCCGAAAAGGGGCCTTTTGCTCGTCATAAAGTGCACAGTTTCTACCTCCGATACTTGTGCAGATTATAAAGCGGAATGTAGTTGCTATTATCTCCGTTTAGAGTGATATATACAGTACCGAAAGGAAAACAGCAAAGAAAACGGAGGAAAAAAACCATGACGATCAACGAAGCAACAAGAACCTACAGACTGCCGAACCCGACCACCCCGGAAGACCTCGAATGCCGCTGGAGCAAGGTTTTGAACTTTGGAGACAAGGTTCTCCTCGCCGGATACTACTACAACGGAAAAAACAAACCCTGCTACTTCGGAGCGGTTTACGAGCACCTCGACGACGACCTTTCCTGCGAAGGAGCCATTGGACTGAGAGCCGCCAGCGAGGTAGCCTTCGAAGATGACGGCCACGCGATGGCATGGGCGATGCAGCAGGCTTAAGAAACACACAAAACCGAAGAACACCGAAAGGAAGCCCGACGGGGCTTTCTCTCGTACAGATAGACGACAGGGCCGAAAGGCTCTTTTTTGTTGCACATAAAGGGGGTGCGTATGAATGGGAAAGCGGTATCTGATCGACCGGCATACGCTTCCTTACGATGCGATGGTAGCGGATGAATCTTGGCTTATGCCGATAGACGATGAGGAAGGAGGGGATTCCCATGGCGACAAGGGGCCGGAAACCGACGCCGACAGCGATCAAGGAGCTGGAAGGCAATCCGGGAAAACGAAAACTGAATGAGAATGAGCCTAAGCCGAAGAAGAAAGCCCCGTCCTGTCCGAAATGGCTGGAGCCGGAAGCAAAGAAGGAATGGCGACGGCTCAGTAAGCAGATGGAACAGATCGGGATACTCACCGAAGTCGATATGGCGTCCTTTGCCGGATACTGTCAGGCATACGCCAGATGGAAGGAAGCAGAGGAATTCATCACCCAGCACGGGTACTGTCAGGCATATGCCAGATGGAAGGAAGCAGAGGAATTCATCACCCAGCACGGCACGATCGTGAAAACACCGTCCGGGTACTGGCAGCAGGTTCCTCAGGTATCGATCGCACAGACCTATCTGAAGATCATGAATCGTTTCTGTGAACAGTTCGGCCTGACACCGGCATCCCGGAGCAGGATTGTAGCAGATACCGGCAGTCGTGATCCGGCGGACGAGATGGAGGATATCTTAAATGGTTGAGATGAGACCTGCCGGGTATCCACAGCTTACCGATTATACACCGACGAAGTTCATGCTGCCGACGTCACATTATGATGCGGAGAAGGCCGACCGGGCTGTCCGCTTTATCGAGAACCTGAAACACACGAAGGGCCGCTGGGCCGGGAAGCGCTTCTGGCTTCTGCCTTGGCAGGAGCAGATCATCCGGGATGTGTTCGGGATCGTGGATGCCCACGGGAACCGGCAGTTCCGCACTGCCTATGTGGAGATCCCGAAGAAGAACGGGAAGAGTGAGCTTGCCGCAGCAGTGGCCCTGTATCTTCTGTATGCGGATAATGAGCCGTCGGCGGAAGTGTACGGCGCGGCGGCAGACCGGCAGCAGGCCAGCATCGTTTTCGATGTGGCCCGTCAGATGGTGGATATGACACCGGCGCTTGTGAAGCGCTCAAAGATCATGGCCGCTGGAAAGCGCATCGTCAATTACAGCAACGGCGGATACTATCAGGTGCTGTCGGCGGAGGTCGGAACCAAGCACGGACTCAATGTCTCGGGCCTTGTATTTGACGAGCTGCACTCCCAGCCAAACCGGCAGCTGTACGATGTCCTCACGAAGGGCTCCGGCGATGCGAGGGAGCAGCCGCTGTATTTCCTGATCACGACTGCCGGAACCGACCGGGAATCGATCTGCTATGAGGTGCATATGAAGGCACTGGATCTTCTGAAAGGAACTAAGATCGATCCGTCCTTCTATCCGGTGGTGTACGGCCTTGCCGATGATCAGGACTGGAACGATGAAGCAAACTGGTATCAGGCAAATCCATCCCTCGGGTACACGATCAAGATCGACCGTGTCAGGGATGCCTATAAGGAGGCGCTGGAGAATCCGGCAGAAGAGAACGTCTTCCGGCAGCTTAGGCTTGACCAGTGGGTCGGAAGCACGGTGGCATGGATACCGGAGCATGTGTATGACAAGGGAGATATCCCGATCGATTTGGAGAAATTAAAAGGCCGTGACTGTTACGCGGGACTGGATCTATCCAGCACCTCGGACATCACGGCTTTTGTGATGGTGTTCCCACCGGAGGCGGAGGGGGAGAACTATATCGTCCTTCCGCACTTCTGGCTTCCGAGGGAGACCTTGCAGCTCCGCGTCCGGCGCGACCATGTGCCCTATGACGTGTGGGAGAAGCAGGGGCTCTTTCATATTACGGAAGGAAACGTGGTCGATTACAACTTTGTCCGGAAGACGATCAATGAGCTGGGGCAAGAGTACCACATCTGTGAGATCGGCGTTGACCGCTGGAATGCGACACAGCTGATCACGGATCTTGATGGCGACGGCTTTGTGATGGTGCCGATCGGGATGGGCTTTAAGGATATGAGCCCGGGCATGAAGGAGCTGTATAAGCTGCTTCTTGAAGGAAAGATCACCCACGGCGGCAATCCAATTCTTCGCTGGATGGCCGGAAATGTCGTCGCCGAGATTGATGCGGCGGAGAACATCAAGCCCAGCAAGAAGAAAGCGACCGAGAAGATCGACGGCATCGTGGCGCTCATCATGGGGCTCGATAGGTGCATCCGGCATGAGATGACCGGAAGCGTCTATGACGACCCGGATCACGGCCTGCTGGTGTTCTAAGGAGAAAAACAATGTTGCTGCTTTCAATCATTGGCCTTCTGGTGATCCGGGAGGCTTTCTCAATTATGGAGGAGATGTACTGATGGGATTTTTAAGCTGGCTGGGTATCAGCCCAAGGGATGCTCCGGCGCTCCCGGAGATCACCGATAACGTCCGGGACTCCGGGCAAACCTTCGTCTTCGGACGGGCAGACTCCGGGGAGCGGGTCGATGAAAAGAGCGCGATGCAGATTGCAACGGTGTATGCCTGCGTGCGGCTTTTGGCGGAGTCGGTGGCG
>CADBZI010000117.1 GCA_902799015.1 uncultured Lachnospiraceae bacterium
GTCCCGGTATCGAGCCAGGTGAAGCCCTGTCCCAGAAGCTCGACATTGAGGTCGCAATGTTCCAGGTAGATGCGGTTGAGGTCGGTGATTTCCAGCTCTCCGCGCGCGGATGGCTTCAGGTTCTGAGCGTATTCGATGACGCGGTTGTCGTACACGTACAGGCCGGTCACGCAGTAGTTGCTCTTCGGCTTCTTCGGTTTCTCCTCGATCGAGACGGCCTTTCCTTCTTTGTTGAAGGAGACAATGCCGAAGCGCTCCGGATCATCCACGTAATACCCGAAGACCGTAGCCCCGCGGCCGGACTCCGCGTTCTTGATGGCGGTCTTCATGCGCTTCTTCAGACCATGCCCGAAGAAAATGTTGTCCCCGAGGATCATCGTGACTTCGTCGGATCCGACGAATTCCTTCCCGATGATGAAGGCCTGTGCGAGTCCGTCCGGGCTGGGCTGGACCGCATAGCTCAGGTGGACGCCGAATTGATGTCCGTCGCCGAGCAGCTCGCGGAAACGCGGTGTGTCCTGCGGCGTCGAGATGATCAGAATCTCCCGGATACCGGCAGACATCAGGACCGACATCGGATAGTAGATCATCGGCTTGTCATAGATAGGAAGCAGCTGCTTCGAGGTGACCATGGTGAGCGGATACAGGCGTGTGCCGGATCCGCCGGCGAGAATGATTCCCTTCATGCGTCAGAACTCCTTTCTCGTACTGGGACCTGCCGGAAAAACGGAGGATTCTGTATGACACGTACAGACTTCGGAGGCCCTTGACTGGCTACAGTGTATATGGTGACGCTACGTCACCTTCAAGCCCTTGGAGAAAATACAGAAAATTTAAGGCGATCAGAGCATGCAGACGAAAATACCGGCATCTTTTGTGACGTAGAATTCATTTCCAACCTGTTCTTTTACGAATGACTGAAACTCTTTGTACCGGTTGACCAGATACTGGTTCTGGTTGCCATGGCAGGAGAGAATGTATTCGATAAGCGGCTGCGGGTCGGTAATCCTCAATCCGTCCTCGTACCGAAGGAGGCGGACGGAGGAGAAAACAGGGGAGAGAAGCGACTGCCCGTTTTCAAGACCGAAGCGCTCATACAGATGACCCTGTGAGAGCGAGATGTGACTGTCGAAGAGGCGGACAAGATCGCGGATTTCGTGCATATGGAGGCTGCTGTAGCTGCTGCAGATAAACCGTCCGCCCGGCCTCAGGACGCGTGCAAGCTCCTGAAGTGTTCCGGGCAGATCATCCGCATAGAACAGGACATGGTTGGCGATGACCAGGTCAAAGGTATTGTCCGCGTACGGAATGTTGGCGCAGTCGAAGACCTGGAAGGTGAAGGACTGGAGATCTTGCCGTATATTCCGCCGAACGTCCCGTATCATGCCGTCCGATATATCCGACAGTACGATGGAGATGGGACGAGGGAGTTCTTCGTGCCGGCAGGTCCAGAGTGCCCCGTCTCCGCAGCCGACCTCCAGGACACGCATGCCCGGTGCAAGCTCCAGCTTTCGGTAGAGCCAGGGAAACCACCCTTCCGGGTTTGTTGAATAGAGGCTGTGAAGCGCGATGCGGGCGGAGAGGTTCGTTGCGCTTCTGTACTGGGATGCAAGGGAGCGCTCCATGCCGGTCAAATGGATCAGGTCCAGCATATTCTGCCAGTTGACATTGCCGCGGCGGAGCTCTTCCTCCGTATCGCGGATCGCCTCGGCGACCGTCTGCATCTGTTCGATCCGGTCCTGGACGAGTTTTTCCTGAATGCGAAGCATCCGGGAGATGTGGCTGTAGTCCGATCCGCCGATAGTCATGTCCCGGATCTCCTCCAGAGAAAAGCCGAGGTACTTGAGAAGCAGGATCTGCTGGAGAGATGCCAGATCCCGGTCTGTGTAAAACCGGGCACCGTGCGCATCCACAAAAGAGGGCTTGAGTACATTCTGCCGGTCGTAAAACCGGATGGTCCGGACTGAGACATCCGCAAGCTTTGCAAACTGACCTGATGAATAATAGCCTTCCTTCTTCATGACAGCTATTCCCCCGTCCTTCCCGATCATATCAATCAAATCAATCGTACATGTTTGAAACAGATTGTATCACAGCAGCAGAAACATTTCGACAGGCGGAACAAGACGGCGTATAATGCAGGGTATCACGCAGCATGGGAGGTTATCATATGGATCATTCAGAATATGCAGATCGTCTGGACGCATGGGCGGAGACGCACAGACAGGAGATGACGGACGATATTTCCGCGCTTGTGCGCATCGACAGCACAAAGGGCGAGGCGAAGGATGGAAAGCCGTTTGGCGAAGGACCGGCGGCAGCGCTGGCAGCAATGGCGCGTCTGGCTGAATCAAAGGGGTTTCAGGTTCATAACTATGACAACTACTGCATTACAGCAGATCTTGCTGGAGATGGAGAGAAGAGCCTGGACATTCTGGCGCATCTCGATGTCGTACCGGTCTCGAAGGACTGGAAGAAAACGCAGCCCTTTGAGCCGCTTCAGGAAGATCACTATCTCTATGGAAGAGGAACAGCGGATGACAAGGGACCTGCTGTTGCGGCATTCTATGCCATGCGGGCTGTCTCGGAGCTGGGCATCGGTCTGCGCCATGGCGTCCGGCTGATCCTGGGTGCAGACGAGGAGTGCGGCAGTTCCGATCTGGAGCATTACTATGGAATTGAGAAGGAGGCAGAATATACATTTTCGCCTGATGCAAACTTTCCGCTGATCAACATCGAGAAGGCAAGACTGGCGAAGAAGTTTACCGC
>CADBZI010000118.1 GCA_902799015.1 uncultured Lachnospiraceae bacterium
GAAACTTGATGAGTCAATGCTTGAAGAGGTAACCGGCGGCGTTAGTGAACAGTCTATTGGATGCAGAGACATTGGTCCCTACTGGGTAAGAGTAACTGCACGCAGCGGCCTTAAGTGCAGACTGGCACCCAACGGCAAGGTTCTTAAGACATATGAGTATGGCCACAAACTCAAGATCAACGGCCTTACGACAGATGGCAAGTGGTACAGACTTCTGTGCTATCATCCGGAAGGAGGCACCTGCTACGGATTCATCGCCAAGGAGTACACCGAGAGGATCTGATCGGATCTCGGAAACTGAATATCGGTTCTCAGAATTTACAAGGGGCGGGCCGCTTGGCGGCAGGCCCCTTTTTAATTGATTGATGGTGGGGGCTGGGAAACTTCTGGCGATTGATTGCTGTAATAGAGCCCTTAGAGGTGTGTCTAAGGGCACGGTTAGGTCGCACAGAAAGAAAAACAGCATCGGCACCGGAAAAAATGCTATTTCCCTCTTGCTATCGGGATAAGTATCTGTTATAGTCATAATAGAACAAAGGATACAATCGCCGTGAGAACCTGACAGAGTCTTGAGAAACATGACAAAACCTGTTGTGTTCTCACACGTTCACGCATACAGACAGGAGGAAATGATATGAACAAGGATTTATACGCGGTGCTCGGCGTCGAGCGCACTGCTGATGATAAGAAACTAAAGTCCGCATACAGAAAGCTTGCTAAGAAGTATCATCCGGACGCAAATCCCGGAGATAAAGACGCTGAACAGAAATTCAAGGACGTCGGCGAGGCCTATGCGATTCTGAGCGATCCGGAGAAGAGGAAGCTTTATGATACATATGGCTACGCGGCCTTTGACGGCAGCGGACCCGCACCCGGAAGCGGAGCGGGCGGACCCGGCGGATACCAGTACTACAGCACGAACGGAAACGGCTACCAGTCCTTCCATTTCAGCGGACAGGACGCGGAAGACTTGTTCCGCAGCATGTTTGGAGACATGTTCGGCGGATCAAGAAGTTCAGGATTCGGAGGAAGCAGGTTTTCCGGAGGCTCAGGGTTCGGCGGATTCGGATTTGATGACTTCGATGACGGAACCGGATCCTATGGGGGCGGAGCCTACGGCGGCGGAACCGGAAGACGGGCAGCCCGGCAGCAGTCGCTGGATATGACAAGTTCTATGACGGTAAGCTTCCGCGACGCGGCTCTTGGAGCCAAAAAGAGGATTCAGCTTCAGGATCCTGCGGCAACCGGAAGCAAAGCAAGCCTGACAACACTTGAAGTAAAGATTCCAGCCGGCATAGAGGATGGCAAGAAGATCCGGCTGCGCGGACGCGGAATGGCTGGAGCAGATGGCAAGAAGGGCGATTTACTGATCGAGATCCACATCGATCCTGACAGCGAGTACACCAGAAAAGGTCTGGACCTCTATACGTCGGCACAGATTCCGTATTCCACAGCAGTGCTGGGCGGAGAGGCAATGCTTCCCACACTTCACGGACAAGTCAGCTGCAAGATCCCTGCGGGCATCCAGTCCGGCAGCAAGATCAGGCTCAAGGAAAAAGGAATTCACACAGAAGGCAGGTCACCCAAGAAGGGCGATGAATTCGTGGAGATCAGGATCGCGGTTCCCAGAAACATCAGCCCGGCAGCGAAGAAGAAGCTGGAGGAGTACGCAGAATTGATATAAGGCACCACATCGGCTGCTGCAACCACTGATTTTATCGGGAGTTGCAGCAGCCTTTTTGTTTTGGAAGAAGAAAGTGTGTATAAATATAGGAACAGACTGCACAAGGCAGTCACAAAATGATGACGTTAGAAGAACAACAAGATATAATAACATTGGGAAACGTATAAACTGCAAAGGAGGAATGATGCAGAACAATTACATAAGAGAACTGGAAAAGACAGCGAATCAGGTGAGGAAGAATATCATCACTGCTGTTTATTACGCGAAAGCAGGGCATCCCGGCGGATCTCTCTCCGCGGCTGAGATCTTCACGTATCTCTATATGAAGGAGATGAATGTGGATCCCGCGAATCCGGATGATCCCGACAGGGACAGGTTTGTGCTGTCCAAGGGACACACTTGCCCCGGGCTTTACGGCGTAATGGCAGAGAAGGGATATTTTGACAGGGAAGAACTCAAGACTTTCCGTCACGTGGGCACGCGTCTGCAGGGACACCCCTCTATGCGCTTATTGCCCGGTATTGATATGAGCACCGGCTCCCTGGGACAGGGCATTTCCTGCGCGGTTGGAATGGCAGTCGCGGGAAAAGTCCAGAAAAGGGATTTCCGCGTTTACACACTGCTCGGAGACGGAGAGATTGAGGAAGGCCAGGTATGGGAAGCTTCCATGTTCGCGGGTGCCAAAAAATTGGATAACCTGTGTGTGATCGTCGACAACAACAATCTTCAGATCGACGGCACGCTGGAAGAAGTCAACAGCCCTTATCCAATCGATAAGAAGTTCGAAGCGTTTAATTTCCATGTGATCAATGTGGAAGACGGTCATGATTTTGAGCAGCTGGCGGCGGCATTCGCGGAAGCCAGGACGATCAAGGGAATGCCCACGGCGATCATCTGCAAGACAGTAAAAGGCAAGGATGTCTCGTTCATGGAGAACAACGCGGGCTGGCACGGAAAAGCGCCGAACGAAGAACAGTACAAGATCGCTATGGCAGATCTGGAAAGGATTGGTGAGGCGTTATGAGTGATGTAAAGAAGATCGCGACCCG
>CADBZI010000119.1 GCA_902799015.1 uncultured Lachnospiraceae bacterium
GGTGATCGGATAGACGTTGTCACCCTTCACCCGGAAGTACCGGCCATCGTATTCAAAGATCGGAGAATCCCCGCTACTGGAATACACGGTATCGGTATTTTCAATGGCACGATCCAGCGTCTCCTCGCCGTAGGTCGCGCCGTCGGCATGGTGCTTCTGATCCCACTTCTCCCGGAACAGGCCCGAGGTGCGGAAGATCCGATCCATCTGCTCTTTATCTTTCCCAGACCAGAACGCCAGCTTCATGCACAGCGCCATGTCTGCTTCCGACTGTGACGGATACTTGCCTTCCCACTTTCCGGCCATCAGATCCGCAAAAACCTCGCCGTTTCCGGCGTCGGTGGCCTTCTCGATGATCTCTTCATCGGTCAGCTTCTCCCCGGCCTTTTTCTTTGACTTCTTCTTGGCCTTCTGCTTCTTTTTCAGGTAGTTCTCATGAATCCAGCTGAGCGTATCCGGCAGGGCCTCCGCCACCGTCTCCATGCAGCCGGGAATCGGATTGTCCGTCACCGTGAAATACCGGACAGAGTCATACATCTCGACACCGGTATCTGTATTCTTGCTGGCCCCTTTGGGCTTCGTGCCCTTAAACCACAGATGGATGCCATCCCCGGACGGTGAAAATTCCATATAGGTCGGCTGCTTTCCCATGATCGCTGTCGCCACCTCATTGAAGGTATTGGTCTCCGGGTCATAGCAGTGATCAACATCAATCCCGACAAATCCATCTTCCTTCACAAACATGAAACCGATACCGTTATACCCGTACTGGTCAGCGGCCTCCTTTGCGGTCTGATAGTCGCACCATGTGGACGGGTCATTGGATTTCGCATTCTGGCCGGTCACCGCATTGATCGGCACTTTCTTCGGTTTCCCGCCGTCCTTGTCCGGTACCAGGCGATATCCCACCCAGCGATTTAATTTTTTCAGTTCCTCTGGAAATCCCATCACGACCCCTCCTTATAAAGCTCCTTGTAAATGACCGGCTTATGCAGCCGTTTTGCCTCTTCAATCTCTGCTGCCATCCCGGGAGAAATGTCGCCAAAGACCCAGACCTCATCGCAGCCCTTCAGCAGGGCCAGTCCGAACATAAGCCCCAGCTCCCGCTCCGCCGGATCATTGTCCTTCAGCATCCCGGATGCGGCATACAGAATGTGGCTGGCGACCGGCATATGGCCCGCCTCAATCACGCTGCGGCAGTACTGGATCGCAGCTTTTGTATTGGCCTGAACACTGGCCCGGGTATCACCGGCAAATCTGGATGCCACATAGATCTTTTTCCGGTTACGGTCTGAAAACCGCTGTTTCTGCTTCTGCCTGTAATCTCTCATCATACGGCTCATGGCGATCCCGGCAGTCGGATCAGCATAGCCCTCTGTATTTTTATGGCTCATAATCGTTCCTTTCCATGAGTGGTATTACTCCCAACGATGCAGCCAGCCCATGCACCTGCGCATGGCATCTTCTGCAGAGCATCATCAGGTTTTCTGGATCATTGTTCTTTCTGTTCTGATCAACATGATGAACGACCAAATATTCTGTATTCCCACAAACTTCACACTGCCTAATTTCAGGATTCTGACTCATATAGTTCTCCCTGTAATGACTCAGGCCATCTTTATATCTGTGATTTTTCTCGCCGCGCTGGTTGCCCCCGCTTCCGCATCCAATTACAGTTTCAGGATGTTCCTTTTTCCTGCGGAGCATTACATCCATGCTTCGCTTCTTTCGCCCGCACGCTTCACAGTAAAAGCTCTTTTTTGCTTTTAACCGATATTTGCAGCCACAGATTCGACAGACGAATTCCTTCTCTCTGATTATCATTCCAGTTCCCCATATTTCTTTCCGACGGATACTTCTGCCACCAGCGGAGTAAACCCCGGCAGATCCGGCGGTGTCTCCATGCAGCGTCTGATCAGTTCTTTTGCCTCTTCGATCCTGTCATCACGCACAAGGAAGACCAGACTGTCATGAACGGTGAGGATCGGGCGGATATATGGTTTATCAGCCAGTTCCTTCACCAGAAGTGACATGGCATATTTCAGGCAATCCGCACCCAGCCCCTGCACCGGTGTATTGATTGCCATCCTCTCAGCGGAGCTTTTGTCCCGGTAGGACTGTGACCGGATGCCCGGAAGGTATCTGCGGCGTCCCATGGCGGTCTCCACATAACCCTTCCACGCAGCATCTTTTTTCATTTCCTGCTGCCATGCAGCCATTCCGGTATATTTGTCAAGAATTCCCTGAATATAGCTGTCACACTCTTCCCGGCTGATCGTTACGCCTGCGTTGGTGTACAGGTTACGGGAAAGGCCCGCGCCGCCGATACCATACATGATTCCAAACATCGTCCCCTTGGCGACCGTCCTTCTGTGCTTGTACTGCGGATTGCCATGATCCATCGCTTCCTCGAGCGGTATATGAAAAACTGCACTCGTTGTGATCGCATGGACATCCTGTCCGTCCCGGTACGCCTGCAGCAGAACCTGATCCTGAGACAGATAGGCACACAAACGTATCTCCGCCTGAGAATAATCGGACTCAAGTAGTGACCATCCCTCCGGCGCTTTGATAAAATTCCGGATGCCGACAGGATCCTGGCCCTTTTGCGGGCTGTTCTGCAAGTTGGGCCTCCTGCAGGCAAATCGTCCGGTCTCCGTTGCAAGCTGCATCAGATCCGGATGAATGCGCCCGGTCGCATTGTTCACGAAGTTCA
>CADBZI010000120.1 GCA_902799015.1 uncultured Lachnospiraceae bacterium
AACCTGCGGATCATCAAACACGACGCCGTTCAGCCACTCTTCACACTCATGCCATCCACCCATAGTCATTACATTGCCATAAGCACCATAAAAGCGGAGATTGTCCTCTGTACTTTCGAGGGTATCCAGTACATATCCGGCAGCCTCCATCGCGGCAACCAGCTGATCCTTTTCAGCCGGGTGATCGTGCATCGGCTCAGTGTGAGCCTCATCCCACTTACTCATGATCCGCCTCCTCATCATTGTCGTAGACAGTAAAATCGATGCTGGCGAATTCTGCGTCTGTTAGTTTGTTCAGCTTCCTGACGGTGCGACGGGTGAGCTCCTTCAGTTCAGCATCCTCGATCAACTTCAGATGCGTTGCCATTTTCAAAAGGGCAGCATTCCGGTTGGAATGATCAAATGAGCTGACCAGAGCAGTTTCTTCTACGGTAAAGGTCATCTCGTTTCCTCCTTCTTTTTGTGCGATTTCTGTGTGCTTTTTTGTGTGGATTTCTGTTTGGCCTTTTCAGCCTTCGTCTGCAGATCCTGCAGGACGGAATGCTTCTTCTCGGAAGAGAACTCTGACTGTTCCGGGGCGATCTTAGCTTTCTCCGCAGACGGGGCTGGTTTCAATTCGCAATCACCGGCTTCCTTTTCAGTCAGAGGCTTAGCGTATTCCAACCAACCCCAGGCCTGCATCATGCCACCCTCAACAAGCTGCCGATTATCATAGTTGTGGGTCTCCACAGGAGCATTACCGGCAGGTTTCGGGAAAGTGCCGATATCGACCGGACGCTGGGTGGAATAATAACGGTACCTGCCGTTCTCCTGAAGACCGGGAGCAGGATTCGGCGAAATCTCCGGTTTCACGTCAATTCCTTTTTCCTGCTGAAGATACATGATGTGGTCATCGATGCTCGTGATCATCTCATCGGCAGCCTTGCGAATCCTGTCAAGGGAAGCCTTCAGCTCCGGTGTTTCCTTTCCGTGAGACCATCCGGCGATATAGGCAAAGCTGTAATCGCTTGTCTCGATGCCGTAATGCTGGGCGACGGTGTAAGCGACAGCCTCCGCCTCGACCTCCTTGGCGTTTCGGGTGAGCCTCGGTTCCTCCGGAGGCAGGTCCTTCGGATCAATGGCATGCAGCTTCTGGTGGGCCATCTCGTGAATCATTGTCTTGACCGTCTGGACCTGGCTCATACCTTCCTGCAGGGCGATCCGTTGATCAACCGTGTGGTAATAGCCCTTGGCCCCGGAAGGGATATCCTCAAAGCCGACAGGAACCGGGCAGGCCCGTTTCAGGGCTTTGAAGAACATCTCGTAATTTGTGACATTACCGGAGAGCTCATCTACGCCGATGGTGGGTAGGGGCTTTCCGTCCGTCTGGCTGACATCAAAGACGTTCACGACCTTGAAGGCTGGGACCATGATCTCCTTTAAATCCTTTGCCGTGCTGCCGTCCGGATTCAGGACCGGCTGTTGCGTGACAGGATCAAGCCTGTCCACTTCCATCTGTTTCTTATAAGGCGTCGGAGCAAGGATCCGGATCCCGATCTCGCCCTTCTGTACCTGCCTGCCGAAGTTCTTCTGCCAGGCAGTGTATCCGGCAACCAAGGTGGCATCCGGCTTCTGCATGGCGATCAAGATCGTATTGTTCAGGGAATAATCGTGGAATTTGGAGAGCGTCTTCAGATAGTTCTTGAAGGCCTCGCTCTCAAAGAGTGCCTGGATACCGGCTTCCAGCTTATCCGTGATCTCTTTGACCTTGTCAAACTGAGAGGGATAGGTTTTATCTTTCTTTTCCGGCATGACGAACCTCCTTTCCGGGTTTCTTCTCCTGTGAGGAATGGCTTTTCAGATTGTCCAGCTGTTTCAGAACAGAGCCGCCTGCAAGCTCCGCCTGTTCCATGACGTGCTCATAAGGAACAGAGCGTCGGTTCCTGCGTCCATTCCCATGCATCTCCATAATCTGATCCCTCGCCTGGTTCATGCTGAGATCAGGCGCATCGAGCTGGCCTCCATCCATCAGTTTGAACTGCTGGCTGTAAATCGTATAATCGTACCCGGAATCCGTCGTCTGCAGAGCAAGGTACTCTCTGTGGCCGAGCTGCCAGGCTGCCTGGTCCAATTCAGTCTCCGGCTCAGGGCGAACCGAGCCATGCTGGTGCTCCACCATTTCGGCAAATTCGCAGATGTGAAATACAGAGTCACCGACGAGCGTGTGATAATCGTCGATATACTCGCACTTGGCGGAGAACTTCCGGTCAGGGAACTGGACTTCCACGGTGCCGCCGTCCGGGATCCGGAAGAGCGTGTCGTAGCTGCTGTTGATGAAACGGATGCTGTGTTCTTTCTCGTCCATCACTTACCACTTCCTTTGCGTTTGTCGAATTCCATGGAGAACTGCGGTCTGCCGTCTGCTTCAGTGGAGAGCAGGATATCCGCGTTATAGGTCTTGCCGGTCTTCTGACTCTTGCAGTCCTTCAGTCTGGCGCGGCCATCCTTCAGCAGCTTCTCCACAATCTGGGAGGTCAGTCGTTTTCCGATCTTTGTGAAATAGGCATTGTCCTTCCAGAGAATGAACCGGCATTCGCTGTTGCTGCAGAACCAGCCCTTCTGTTTTTCCAGCACCTCGGACCCGCAGTGGGGACAGGTGCCAATCACTTTGTTTCTACTCATAAGCGCATCTGCTCCTTTCGCTTTTTCATAGGTTGT
>CADBZI010000121.1 GCA_902799015.1 uncultured Lachnospiraceae bacterium
TCCCTCGCACAGATAGGTCTGTGTCGGGGAGAAAGAACCGCTCTCGAGCCCGGCCGCTGTCGTGAACGGTTTTGCCGTGGAACCGGGCTCATAATAATCTGAAATGCAGTAATTCTTCCAGAGCGCATTCAGATATTTTGTCTTCTCCTCGTCCGTGAGGGCATCCACATCCTCCTGCGTCAGATATTCATTCTCCATCGGCTGATCGTTGTGATCAAAATCCAGCTTCGTCATGCCGACGAGCGGTGCCGTATCATATGGCTTATTCAGATTGAACCCCGGATAGCTTGCCATGGAGAGCACGCCGCCGGTGTTCGGATCCATGACGATGACTCCGACATTGCGCGCGCCGTTGCCGCTGCGCGCCTCATCCTTGTGCTCGTCGTTGAATTTCTGCAGATACTTCTCACAGATCGCCTGAATATTGGCATCCAGCGTCAGCTGCAGATTGTCCCCATCTGTCGCGGGGATGGTCGTCTTCTCCACATCAGAGCCGCCGCTGATATATCCGTACTCGCGGCCCGGCGTGCCGTTCAGAATATCATTGTAGTACTCCTCCAGTCCGTAGGAGCCTTCATTGTTTGCGTTGGCGAAGCCGATCACATCCGACGCCAGGGAATCGTTCGGATAGCTCCGGATGTATGCCTGTTCAAAATAGATGCCCTGCACGTTGCTGTCCGCATTTTTGGCATCCATATATGCATTGTACGTGGCGAGGTCAATATTTTTCTTCAAAATATAATACTGGGAAGAAGGGTTGTCTTTGACCAGTTCCCGCACCTTGGCCGAATCGATGTCCAGCGTGGATTGAATGGCCTTCAGCGACGGCTCCAGATACTCCTTCTTCTCCAGCATCTGCTTTGCATCCAGAATGACATTGTAAACCAGCGTGCTGGTCGCCAGCGTGGTGCCCTTCGCGTCCGTGATCGTGCCGCGGCGGAACGGAAGCGTCGTGCTGTCATAGCTCTGCTGCATGAGCACCTGCCGCTTGTATTCATCCCCGTTGTCCCGGTTGATGCGTATGATATTTCCGACCAGCATTGCGAAAAGAGCAAGCAGACAGAGAAACAGGAACATCAGTTTGCCGCGCATGCGGCGGTTGAAGGAATGGAACCGGTGAGGAGGAACCGGCGTCCGCTCTTCTCTTCCGTCTCTGCCTCGTCCGCCCGCCCCTGTTCTGCTGTGATCATGATTCCGACTGTTCAAAAATATTTTCGCCTGCGATATACGAAACCGGACCGGTATCTGCCGGTCCGGTCCATAGTACCATTATTGCCAGCGCGGAGCAATCCTGCAGTTCCCTCAGCAACCTGCTCCTTCAGTTTCCCACCTCGGCAACCTGATGAACATAGTCATCAGCCTGGCTGCTGTAGGTTTTGATCTGGTCCTCATCCGCATATTTCATGCCAAGCTCATTGATGGCGATCGACCGAATCTCATCCATGTTGATGCTGGCATCGATCTCTTCCAGACGCTGATCGTTGAGCGTCTTCTGCTTTTCTATCTGGGTCTCCAGCGTACTGATCTTCCGGGAAGATACCGTCACACTGCTCAACAGTCTGACATAGCCGATTATCGCAGCAGTCAGCACCGTCATCATCAGCATCGTGATCGCCACAGAGAACCTGACTCTGGCCTGGGCATGCCTCAGCTCCCTGCGGCGCTGCAGCGCTTCCTCATGTCTCAGCTCCTCCCGGGCCCTGCGTTCCCGTTCCCGGCGGCGCGCCTCTCTGCGGGCAAGTCTCTCTCTTTCCTCTTCCTCTTCCCCGAACAAATCCGGAGCAGCATTGCCATAGACATAGCTGCTGGCCACGAACCGGCCCTGCGTATCTCTCCAGCCGGAACCTTCCCTATAGTATTCTGATGTTCGAATGGTACGGCTGCTCATGATACCTCACCTCTGCCCTGCGTCGGCCAGCCTGTCGGAACAGGTTCTTTCGTCTTCTCAAAGATCCGCAGCTTCGCGCTGGATGCCCTGCGGTTATGCTCGACTTCCGCCGCGCTCGGCGCAATTGCCTTTCTTGTGATCACGGTTCCCTTCGATTTTCTGCCGCACACACAGACCGGAAACTCCGGCGGGCAGATACACGGATTCTCATTCTTTCGGAATGCCGTCTTGACAATCCGGTCCTCCAGAGACTGAAACGTGATGATCGCGATGCGTCCCTCCGGTGCCAGAAGATCAATCATCGTATCCAGAGAGTCGCTCAGCACTTCCAGCTCCCTGTTGCAGGCAATCCGCACCGCCTGGAATGTACGCTTGCACGGATTTCCGCCCTTCTCCTGCATCTTCATCGGGATCGACCGGCGTACAATCTCAACCAGTTCAGAGGTGCGCGAGAGCGGCTTTCTTTCCCTCTGTCTGACGATGTTCCTTGCGATGGCGGAAGCATATCGCTCCTCTCCGTACTCCCGGAGAATCCGCGTGAGTTCCTCCTCAGGCCATTCATTTAAAATCTTTGCCGCATCCAGCGGATTGCTCTGATCCATCCGCATATCGAGCGGCGCGTCCTGCTGGTAGGAGAATCCCCGCTCCGGATTGTCCAGCTGATAGGAGGAGACGCCCAGATCCAGCAGAATTCCATTCACCTTGCGGATTCCCCGCTCCTGCAGAATTGAGCCAATATCCTCATAATTATCATGAACCAGCTCCACACGGTCCCTGTACACCGAAAGGTGCTTCGACGCCGCCCGGA
>CADBZI010000122.1 GCA_902799015.1 uncultured Lachnospiraceae bacterium
AATCGCAAGCATGAATCCGGCTGCAAGGGCGAGCGCCCAGGTGCAGCTTTCGATCAGTCTGATCTCGCCTGAAATGGTGTTGCCGACCATCATTTCCCGGACGGCATTGATCATCGTGATGCCGGGGTTCAGCAGCATGATGTCACCGATCATGATCATCGGCCTGCTGAAATACGGGACGACCCGGCAGAGCGCCCCGATTCCCAGTCCGACGATAGCTGAAACAACCATCGTGTACAGAATCCGGTTGGTGGAATACTTTCCAAGCGTGCACTGGAGCAGAACGATCAGAAGTGAGAAGAGTGCCGCTGCAAGCCCGTCCGGTACGCTCCCGCCAAAGAAGACGGAAAAGCTGAAGGCGCCGAGTGCATTGCCAAGAATCAGAATCCACACAGGATTTGTTCTCTGCCGGATCCGGTCAATCTCCCTCTCGAGCGCTGATACTGTCATCGGCGAGCGGCAGCAGCGTCTCGACAGATCATTAAGTCTGTCCAGTCTTTCGAAGTCAATGTTGTCGTTGTCCCCGACGCGCCTCGTCTGCGTCACCGTCACGCCGTCCGGGAAACGAAGCGTGATGGCAATGCTGAAAACGATGACGTACACATCCGGTGTCGCACCATATGCGCGCCCCAGGCGGCAGAGCGTGTCCTCCACCCGGTTGATCTCCGCCCCGGACTGAAGCATCAGCTCCCCGATATCCAGAATCCGCTCCAGGAGACGCTCCTTGTTTATGGAATCAGAATCCCTGTTCTGTGTATGCTTGTTCTCTGTCATTTTTCTATACGATATCCGTCACTGCCGCCCAGGTTCAAGAAAGGCAGCATCCTCTTCTAGCTGCCCGATTCCTCACAGCATGGCGGCTCTTTCAACGCATCAGGCCCATAAGGTTGTTGAAAGGCAGCATCCCATGCCCGCTGAAACCACCTCCTGCACTATACCAAAATTTGCTCCGCAGCGCGATGGAATTTTACACGATCGATCAAGATTGATCCGCCATGTGCCATGCTCTATAATATTTTTCGCGTGAAAACAATGGAATTCAAAGGGTTCAGATAACGGTGATATCAGGAATGTCAGAATTGTTAGATCAGTCAGAAATGCTGCAGGCGCCAGAGCGTAATCCCTTCCCTGTGAGGGACGAGATCAATTTCAGAGATCTGGGCGGGTACCAGTCTTCAGACGGGCGAACCATTCGCCGGGGCTGTTTTTTCAGAAGCGGCGGCCTCTACAAGATGAATGCTCAAGAGCTTGCCTTCCTGAAATCGCTCCGCATCCGCACGCTGCTTGATCTGCGAACTAAGGAGGAAGCTGCCAAAAAGCCGGATCCTGTTTTGCCAGGCGTTACAATCCTGCAGCACAGCGGTGTTGTGTCCGCCGGTGGCGAGGAGATTGATTTTTCACCGGCGGGAATGAAGCTTCTTGGGGAAGCCGGTCTCACTCAGATTGAGAATATGCACAAGTATTATCAGATGATGCCGTTTCACAACGAGGCTTTTCACATCCTGATGCAGGAAGTGATCAGTGGGAATGTTCCTGTCCTGTTTCACTGCGCAACCGGAAAAGACCGCACGGGCGTCGCCGCAATGATTCTCCTGCTGCTGCTTGGCGCACCGGAGCAGACAGTCCTTCAGGATTATCTGCTCAGCAATTTTTACCGCCGCGATGTCATCCGGCGGCACATGGAAGAAAACCAGGCTGTCATTCGGCAGCACCCGGAGCGCGAAGTCCTCCTGCAGCTGCAGCATGGCGTCTCTCCGATGATCGGACGGGAAATTCTGGAAACCATCCGGAAGACCTGCGGCGGATATGAGGGATATTTTGAGAAAGAGTACGGGCTGGGGCAGGCAGAGGTTAAGAAGGTTAGGGAAAGGTACCTGGTCTGACCGGCCAGTCGCCCCAGGCGATGCGGGCTTTCGGATTTATAGTGCGCAGTTTTTATGCGAGCTTCTGGCTTTGCAGTGCGCATTCTCTGATGCGGGCCTCCGGCTTCGCAGAACGCAGTTTTACGCTGACTGCCCTCCCTCAAGGAAATGAACAGCCTTCCGGACGAGCGCCTCCTGTCCGGGGCCTTCGATTGCATGGTTCATATCCGGAATGACGTGGAACTCTGCATCCTCATAAATTGACTTCCAGCGATTGACTGAGTCCGGATCCACAATTTCATCGGATGCACCGATGGCGAAGAAAACCGGACCGCGGAACCGGGATGCGGTCTCCAGAACCGGAAGGCTCTGTGCGATTCTGAAGTAGTGTCCGCCCACTTCATTCGGCCCGATCTGAAGCTTCTCCGGAACATGATCCGGATCATATGCGACCCCCATGCAGGTTCCCTGACGGGCATCATCCACAAGCGTGACCGCCGGGGCAAAGAGTACAACTCTCCCGATCTGATCATGGTAGAGTCCTGCCAGCATAGATGCCACAACCCCTCCCTGTGAATGCCCCATCAGCGAGATTTTTCCGGCATGAGGAAGCCTTTCTGCATACTGCAGAACCGCAATCGCGTCCAGGATTTCCCGCAGGACATCCATATCTCTCATCGCTCCGTCGCTGCTTCCGTGTCCGTCAAAGTCAAACCGGAGTGTCTGAAATCCGGCTTCCAGGAGCTTTTCATTCAGAACAGGCAG
>CADBZI010000123.1 GCA_902799015.1 uncultured Lachnospiraceae bacterium
GCACTTTCCTCCGGAAAGATCGGAGATGCCCTTCGCGCTCGCGAACTTCGAGTCCTTCTTGGTGACAACAACAATCGTCGCATACAGGTACGGCCCCGCAAAATCCACCTGCTTTGCTCGCTCCGCCGTCATCGACTGGCCTGCGATGATTGCGTCGACCTGGCCGGACTGCACCGCCGGAATCAGGGAATCCCAGTCCAGACGGTTGACCTTCAGCTTCCAGCCATATGCATCACAGATCTTCTTTGCGATCATGACATCATAGCCATTTGAATACTCGCTGGTATCCTCGATCGGGACAGAATCATTCGAGTCATCCGGCTGCGACCAGTTGTACGGCGCATAGCCACACTCGTTTGCAATGGAGAACACCCCATCCTTGATCAGGCCTGAGCCTTCCGGGCTCTCCGTGAACGCCTCTGTACCGGCTTCTGTTCCGGAGGCTGCCTCCGTCTCTCCTCCGAATGCTGTTAAGGCGCCTGCCATAGAAACCATCATCGCTGCTGAAAGTACTACCGAAACAACTTTTCTTCTCATCCTGGTCCTCCTCTGCTTCCGGCTTGAAAAGCCGGCATGACGCTTTTCAGGCAGCTGGCCTGATCAGTGTAAAAAAGTCCCGCAAAACTTTGCCTCCTCGCAAAGTCTCACGAGACCCATCCTTGTCCGTTCTTTACGGAATATGAAAATACTAGCACTCACCTTCTGGAGCGTCAAGCCACAAATTCCACGAATTGTGTCATTTTGTCGAAAATAGTTTTGTGTTCAGCCCAGAATCCCAGACTTTTTGACTGACTCCACTGCTTCGCGAATCTTATCGGGCGGAAGCACAAGCGCAAAGCGCACATAGCCCTCCCCCAGCGGTCCGAAGCTGGAGCCCGGCGTGCAGATGACGCCGCTTTTCCCGATCAGATCCAGGCAGAAGTCCATTGAATTCCTGCTCTTATACTGCTTCGGAATCGGCGCCCAGACGAACATGCTTCCATGACTGTCAACCATATCCCAGCCGATGGAGCGGAATCCCCCGCAGAGCGCATCCCTTCTCTCCTGATACTTCCGGCACTGCTCCTTCACGGAATCCAGCGGTCCGGTCAGCGCCGCGATCGCCGCTTCCTGAACCGGCAGAAACATACCGAAGTCAATTTGTGTATGCAGCTTCTTGTAGGCCTGCACGACATCGCTGCGTCCTACCAGAAAGCTGATTCTTGCCCCCGTCAGATTAAAGCTTTTCGACAGAGAGAAGAACTCGACACCGACATCCATAGCGCCCGGATAGCTGAGAAAGCTTCTCCCCTCTACCCCGTCGAAAATGATATCGCTGTACGCGTTGTCATGGACAATCAGAATATCGTACTTTTTCGCAAAGGCTATGATTTTCTCATAAATCTCCGGTGTTCCGACCGAACCCATCGGATTGGAGGGAAGCGACACGACCATATATTTTGCCCGGCGGGCAACATCCTCCGGAATATCACTCACACGCGGCAGAAACCCATTCTCAGCGGTCATCGGATAGTACCAGGGTTCTGCCCCCGCCATCTTCACGCTGGTAATGAAGACCGGATAGCAAGGCGTCGGAAGCAGGACCGTATCGCCCTCGTTCGCCAGCACCATTCCGATATGGCCCATTCCCTCCTGCGTCCCGTTGCAGCTCTGGATCTGATCCGGACGGAGCGTAACGCCGAAGCGCTTCTGATAGTAGGAGATGACAGCCTCGACAAGCCTGTCTGAATCGCGCAGCGCATATTTCCAGCTGTCCTGGTTCTTCGCTGCCTCAATCAGCGCCCTTTTGATGTGCTCCGGCGTCTCAAAATCCGGTGTTCCGACACTCATGTTGTAGATCGTCTTTCCCTGCTTTTCCAGCGCAATCTTCTTCTCATTGAGCGCCGCGAAGATCTCATCTCCGAACCTCTGCACCGTCCTGCTGAATTCCATATTCATCCTCCTCAAGCCTTGTGCGTACCTGTTTTCTGGTGTTCAGTGCACCTCGTGCGGGTTCTCTATCCCTCTCGCCCAGCAGCTGACACTCTCAAAGATTCCATTTACCATGGACTCCACTGCGTCATCGGTGTAGAACGCGGTGTGCGGGGAGAGGATGACGTTCGGAAATGAGCGAAGTATGCTCATCTCGTCGTTGCGGATAATGTCGCCCTCCCGGTTGTAATAGTACAAGCCGGCTTCATGCTCCAGGACGTCGAGGCCGGCTCCTCCGACCTTTCCGCTCTCCAGCGCATCGATCAGCGCTGCTGTGTCAATCAGGGTGCCGCGTGCTGCATTGACAATCAGGACACCGTCCTTGCATTTACCGAAGGCTTCCCTGTTCAGGATGTGATAGTTGGCCTCGCTGGCCGGCGCATGGAGCGTGATGATATCGGACTGAGCCAGCAGCTCGTCTGCCGATACATAGGCCGCATACTTTTTAACTTCCTCGTTCTCGTAGGGATCATAGGCAAGAATCCGGCAGCCAAAGCCTGATAACGAGCGAATCACAGTTCGTCCGATGCGGCCGGTCCCGATCACGCCAACCGTACAGTTTGAGATATCTCTCCCCATCTTCCCCTTCAGATGATAATCCTGGATTTCAGCCCGTTTCATGATCGGCATCATCTTCCGCAGGAGCATCAGCATC
>CADBZI010000124.1 GCA_902799015.1 uncultured Lachnospiraceae bacterium
AAATGAAAGCGGCTGCAGGACTGCTGCATGCTCCACGGCTGTTGTAATGATATGCTTCCCGGCCCGCCTGTTCGCTAAAGCCCCGCCGATCAGTGCCCAGTTGTTGGATTCTGTCCCGCCGGAAGTAAAATAGATCTCCCGATCCTTCACCTTCAGTGTCGCGGCAATCCGCTCCCGCGCCTGCCGGACATACCTTTCTGCATCGACACCCTTCTGATGTCTGGAGGAAGGGTTCCCGTAGTCGACCATCATCGTCTGTACGATAATGTCCTTTACCGCCTCCGAAACCCTCGTTGTTGCTGAATTATCCAGATATGCTTCCATAAGCTCCTTCTCAGTACATAATTTCACATCGCCATATCGTTCAGAAAGCCTGAAACCGCAAAAGGGGTTCAAACAGGCACTCCTCTGCCGGCGCTTCTTTCATTCTTCAAGGTGCAGCATAAGGGCGGACAGGACAGCAGGTCCTGCCGTCTCTGTGCGAAGGATTCTGTGTCCGAGCGTCACGATTTCGCCGCCTATATCCCGCAGCATGCTGACTTCCTTTTCGTCAAAGCCACCCTCCGGCCCGATGAAGATTCCGCAGCTCTCACCAGGCTGCACCGATGCTAGAACTGCTCTGGTATGCTCTATACCCTCTGAGTCCTCATACGGAACAACTATATGATCCAGCGGTCGGGCAAGTTCCAGCGCTTCCAGAAAGGAAACAGGTTCCGTCACCTTCGGAACGATGCCTCTTTTTGACTGTTTTGCCGCGGCAAGTGCAATCGCGTTCCATCTGGCTGCTTTTTTTGCAGTTTTTTTCGAGTCAGGCTTCACAATACAGCGTGTCATCAGAGTCGGCACAATTCTATATGTGCCCAGTTCCACACTCTTTTGAATGATGCTCTCCAGCTTATCCGCCTTGGGAAGCCCCTGAAATAAATAGAGTCTTGACGGAAGTTCCTGCTGGGATTGATTCTTCGAGACAATCTTTGTGAGGACAGCCCCGTCAGAATACCCTTCAATTCGACACAGATAATCTGTCTGGTCCCCTTCCATCCCTGTACACAGAAGGATCTCTTCTCCGGGCTTCATTCGCAGGACAGAATGAATATGCCCGACATCATCACCTAGTATTCGAATGGTCCCGGCCGTCTCATCAATTGATTCTCGGCTGACAAAAAAGCGGTACATATATCCTCAGTCTTTCTTCGCGGTCACACAAACCCACTCGTTCTGATGTGTCACTTCCGCAATCTGAAGCCCCGCCTTCCTGGCCGCCTGCTCCACATCCTTCTCTCTCTCGTCAAGGATGCCGGACATAATAAGGATGCCCCCATGCCTCATCGCCGGAACGATATGGGGTGCAAGCGCAACCAGCACATCGGCAAGGATGTTGGCGGTCACAACATCATATTTCTCATATCCAACCAAAGCCTGGGTTTTCGGATCATCAATCAGATTGCCCAGCACCATGTCCATGCTGCTTTCCGGAACGCCATTGGCAGAAAGATTATCCTTCACGGCATCCACGGCACAGGGATCAAGGTCCGTTCCAACTGCATGACAGGCACCCAGCTTTAATGCGACAATTGACAGGATGCCGCTCCCTGTCCCAACATCCAGCAGCTGTGTCTGTGGCGTCACGACCTTTTTCAGCTGCCGCATACACAGCTGTGTCGTCTCATGCATGCCTGTTCCAAACGCAGTTCCGGGATCGATATGGAGCACCATCCCCGCACTGTCGCAATCTTCCATCTTCTCCCAGGACGGAATAATCAGGATATCGTCCACCTTGAATTTGTGAAAAAACTTCTTCCAGTTGTTGATCCAGTCAGCATCCTCCGTCTCCCCCTCTTCTATCGTGCACGCCCCGATCTGGGTATATTGACGAAGGTTTTCCAACCGTTCTCTGACAGAAGCGAGGATGCCTCCGGCATCCTCGTCCTCGTCCAGATAGAAATCAAGATAGGCTGTCCCGTCATCCTGCCCGGCAGGAAGTGGGATATCGACAAACATCTGTTTCAACTCATTCTCGGAGAGCGGGACATGGTCTTCAATCTCCACCCCCTCAATGCCTGCTTCTGAAAGTGCCTCCGCGACGATATCCTCAGCCGTTGCCAGCGTCTTCAGCCTGAATTTCTTCCATTTCATAAATCTGCCTCAGTCTGCAAAACCGTTCGGGTTCTTCTGCTGCCAGTTCCAGGAATCGCGGCACATCTCCTCGATTCCATACTCTGCCTTCCACCCAAGCTCTCTTGCTGCCTTTGAAGGATCGCAATAGCAGGTTGCAATATCGCCATCGCGTCTCGGTTTGATGACATATGGGATCTCTTTCCCGCATGCCTTGCTGAATGCCTTGACCACCTGAAGCACGGAATAGCCATGACCGGTTCCCAGGTTATAGATGGAGACTCCTTCATTGTCCGCGAATTTTCTGATTGCATTCACATGTCCTCTCGCCAGATCACACACGTGGATGTAATCTCTTACGCCTGTCCCGTCCGGTGTATCGTAATCATCGCCGAAAACTGACAGCTCCTTAAGCTTGCCGATGGCCACCTGTGCAATATAAGGCACCAGGTTGTTCGGAATCCCCTTCGGATCCTCTCCAATCAGTCCTGACGGATGTGCTCC
>CADBZI010000125.1 GCA_902799015.1 uncultured Lachnospiraceae bacterium
ACCCACCTCATCTCGATTCCTCCTTCACTTTCTTCGGCTTCTTCGCCGGGATATCGGTTTTCTTTTCATGACCGGCTTTCTCTGCCTCCTTCTCCGCAGCCCTCACTTCAGGCTTCTTCTCAAACCTCAATCCATTATCCGGCATCGGGACAGCCATGATTCCTTTTCCCATCTGAACAAAAACCTCGGGCTGGTGGAACTGCTGCTCAAATCTCTGCATCTGGTCCGGGGTCAGGGAGCCGAAGCTCTCTTCGGTAAGGCCCACTACCAGGAAGGATCCGGCTACCACATCGCAGATCTGCCCGTCATCATCACGAAGGGCACGGTTCAGGGGCAGGCCCTCCAGCTTTCCTTCCTCGTTCATCACAAGGCCGACGTTCTCGTCGAAGGGATAGGTGACCTCGATATACCCGCCGACGGCTTTCTGCAGATCCTCAAGGTCTGTCCCGATCTCAACCTGCCGGGGATATTTACACGGTTCCACCAGAAGGACTGTCATAGTTTCCTTTGCAGTTTCCGGAGCAGCCGTCTCATAAGCGACGGCTGTCTCCGCCACTCTGGACTCGAAGGTCGTTGCCTTCTCAAAGACCCTGGCTTCACTGTCGTAGTGATAGACGCTGTCGGAGAGGAAGTCTGCAGCACTGACCTCGGTCGCGTTGACGCTCTGGACCATTTCCTCCAGCTGGGGACGCTGGAACTCACCGTCTTCCTTGATAAACAGGCATTCATGGATGGAAGAAGGCAGCACAAAGAAGTTGCCTCCGAGCTTTTCCGCCGCCTGGTCCATGAATTCCGGGATCTGCACGACTGCCGCGCCATTAAGCCCGCCTTCGACTGTTGCCACCCACATGGGGGATTCCGGCATATCCATCATGCCGCCGGACATTTCCGCCATCATCTCGGACATGTTTTTGAGGGTCGGCGGATGAGTCTCCATCTGGGAAATGACGGCATCCATGTGAAGCTGTTCCGGAGTAATCCCGAATTTTTCCAGCATCTGATTGGTCACAAGAACTGAGGCATTATGATGTCTGGAGTCGCTGACATCAATCCGGTAGACGACCGCGATGTCCTCGATGGTCTTGTGGGGGATTTGCTCCAGCTTTTCCTTATTCGGCTCCACCGGGATCACCTGCATCATGAGGTTTCCCTTCACGTTCTCATATTCGGTGAACTGCTTTACATCCACCTGCGGGATCTGTTCCAGGGCCTTATCCAGACCGGAAAGGAACTCGCTCATCACAGCCGCCAGGCGTTTCGGGTTCTCCACTACCTGGTCATGAAGCTCATGCAGGTTCATGGTGACAGCGGCATTCTTTCCTTCAGGCCTGACAGAGAGGCCCACATAGGACTCTCCCTGCAACTTTTCCACCTTCTGGATCGTCACCTCTGCTTCCGGATGACGGGTCTTCGCAGCATCCTTTGCGATATCAAGGAAATCTTCATAACTCATCGCCATAGTCGTGTACCTCCTTAGTCAAAACAGAAGACAGGAGCGCTGCCTTCACGGGTCCTGATGGTCGTCGAATGTTCCTCAAAGTAGCGGGCTGCCGCGTAAAGCTGCCTGGCATTGGGGCTCACCACCTCACCGGCTTCCTCATCGATGCCGAAGATCACGGCCGGGGCCTTGTAATAAGTCTTGTTGCCGCGCTTCAGGGGCTTTTTCTCCGCAATGGTGTAGTAGAGATCCTCGGTGTCCGGGATCGGATGCATATCGTAGGTCCCGGTCTGTCCGGCAAAGATATCCCCGATCTCCTCGGCCAGCTCGTCCATGGTCATGATGGTGTTGTCACCGTCAGGCCGGGCCACCAATACCATGGTGCCGTAGGTGGAGCCGCAGTCCCCGCTGTAGGGGCAGTTCTCACACTCGTCCTCATCATCCTCATCGGTTTCTGCTTCCATGAGTCCGACCAGGAAGGCTGCCTTTGCCACCATGACAGAACAGTCCATCAGCATGCCGGCTGCCTGGAGCAGGATATCCGCCGGGGAGTCCTCCTCCGTGTCGATTTCTAATTCAATTTCGGGGATCTGCTTCTCCTTGCGCTGTTTCTGCATCAGCTTCTCAAAGGTCTTCATGTCGTTGGTGAGGCTCTTCATCTTGTTGGTTTTCTCCATAGGGTTCGTTTCTCCTTTTTTGATTTTTGGATAAAAGAAAACGCCTCTGAGAGATCTCAAAGACGTCGGCTGTAGGGCTCGTATTCGGTTGTTGTTATCGTTCCTGGTCACGCAGGCGCTTTTTCTGCCACTGTTCCAGGAGCTTGATGATTGTATCCTGCATCTGTTTGGGGGAATAAGACTTCGGAAAGTACTTCCGTAGCTGCTCACTCTTGAAAGCGACCCGTTCAAGATCTCCCTTTTTGACTTCTCCCAGGATCTCCTGCATGGCTTCCAGGGTACATCCGCCTTCCTGACTGAGTTTTTTGAGCCGCTGTGCCTGGGAAAGGGAGGGCGCTGCCTGCGTAAAATCCATGGCTTCGATGACATGTTGCTGCTCCTCAGATGTCAGATACGATAATTCGACGGCAGGATTGAAAGATATCTGCTTCTGATCGACCATATCCAGAAGTTCCGGGATCAGGTTGGTGAGACGGATGAAGCGCTTGACCGTATCTTTG
>CADBZI010000126.1 GCA_902799015.1 uncultured Lachnospiraceae bacterium
AAGAAGAAAAAGGAGAATGAATCGGACGAATAATTCGGTCGGAAGCAGTAACACAAAACAGATGGATTTGAGGGATTGTGTTCTGGCGGACACAGTCCCTGCTTCCTGAAACATTTCGTATCAGGCCCCAAAACAGACGCTTCAGAGAGAAATCTCTGAGGCGTTTTGCTTTGGGCAGAAAAGAGGGTCAAATGAATCAGATTCTGAAAAGAAACGGAAAGAGAAACAAACGGTGCATAGGTTCGGTGATGGCAACGATGACAGCCTTGCTGCTCATGCCCATGAATGCTTTTGCTGCGGCACAGGTTCAGGGCAAGATCAATAACCTGTATTCCATCGTCACTACGATCATCACGGCGGCAGGAGCGATCGTCCTGGCCTGGGGTGTGTTTGAGTTTGCATCCGCTTATCAGTCCAGAGATACCGCCCAGCAGACGGATTCTCTGAAGAAGGTGGTAGCCGGAATCCTGATGTGCCTGGCGCCTACGATCATCAATCTTCTGAAATGAGGTGATGGATATTGATGTGGCAGCAATTCGCACTGCAGTCCATGCCGGCCATGCTGAAGCTGCCCGGCTGGATGACGGCAATCGGGAAATGGGTCGGAGACAGAGTGTCGGATACCGGACATGCACTGTACGAAACCCTTCTGTCTCCGATGCTGACCTGGCTGGGCGGAATCATGTTTGCCCAGGGAAGAGCCCTCCTGAATGCGGGCTTTTCCATCTGGAAGAGCTGCAGCCAGGTAGCGCTGGACTTTGTCCAGAAGAATCCAAGAGGTGTGTACGGCGGATGGTCTGTGGTGTCCGGCTCTGATATATACGGTGTCTTTCTGGCAATCGCAGGGTCCCTGACGATTTTTTACTTTACAGCAGGGTGGCTGAAGGAGAGCATCGATATCCGTACCACATTCAATCTGGAATCCATGTTCAAGATGTTTATCCGGTTCGCGATCACCATTTCCCTGGTGATGAATTCGATGTCGGTGGTGAAAGGAATCAACAATGCATCGATTGCACTCGCGCATACCATTCAGATCACGGAATCAGATGAGAAAAAGGATACGGTTGATCTGGTCTTCGACAACATGGAGGATTCACTGAAAGCGACCGATGACAGTGAAGGGGCTGCCTGGTTCTCCGGAGGATTGATCGCGCTGATCGGAGGAGCTGTGGGAATGTTCACGATCCTGATCTCCGGTGTGGAGCTGGCAGTCACAGTCATCAAGCGCCTGTTCAAGGTATACATGTGCGTTCCCTTTGCCCCGGTGGCACTCGCTGGATTTGCCGGCGGGCGCGAATTCTCCCAGACCGGAATCGCATGGCTGAAGACATTCACGGCATACTGCCTGGAAGCTTTCGTTATAGCACTGGCAATCAAGCTGAGTTACGGCCTTTTTTCCTCTGCGGCATTGAACTTTACGGTCCGGGATTCGGACATTACGGTACAGATGCTGCTGGCAATCTTCAACCTGTGTATGCCGATGGTGGCAACCGCAGCCTGTGTAAAAGGAGCGGATGGAGTCGTCCGGTCCTGCCTGGGACTTGGCTGATAAATGAATTATGAGAGGAGTGATCGACCATGATGGTTCCGGTGAACCAGAACATTGACTCTTACAAAGACGATTTCTTCAAGGGACTGACCATGAGACAGACCCTCTTTGCAGTGGCTGCGGTGGCAGTCAGCGGAGGTCTTCTGACCTTCTATCTGATTTACCTGAAGATGAATGCCTCCCTTGCCATGTATCTGACCCTGCCGTTTGCATTTCCAATCATCGCAGCCGGCTTTGTCAAAATCCATGGCATCGGACTAAGCGATTATCTTAAACGGAAAAAGAAGGTTCAGGATCAGCCATCGTTCTTCTTTCAGCCGGAAATGATCTTCTGGTCGAATCAGGGGTTAATTCCTTCTGATGAAGAGACTGATGAGCAGGTCAATAAGGAAGAGGAACCAGGTAAGTCACTGAAGAAGTTTTACCTGGAAACTGAGGAGACCGTCTCGGGAGAGCTAGGAAGGATGACAGAGACAGCAGCAAGTGAGGTGAAGAATGTTGAAAGCAATGAAGGAATACAAGGAGCTGACGCAGCCGCTGTACCGGCTTCCGAGGACGGTACAGCAGGTGATACCGGTTGACCGGATTTCCAAAGACGGAATCTGTCAGCTGGAAGAAAAGCCGGAAGGAGCAGACATCCTGTTTGACAAAGCATATCTTTTCATGGATACAAACTTCGCAACGATGGATGATCTGGAGAAAGACGATTTTCTCAGAAGGTACTGCCTGATGCTGAACAGTCTGAATGTCAGCTTCAAGATCCTGATGATCAACAATAATCAGGATATGGAGCAGGTGAAGCGGGATGTTTTCATCCGGGAGAAGGACGGTCAGTTCTCGGAAATGATCCGGTCCTTTAACAAGTACATTTCCGAGAGGATCATGGAAGGACACTCCGGTCTGACCCAGACACGGATCTTTGTACTGTCTGTCAGAAAGAAGGATGTCGGATCAGCCAGAGATTATTTCCGTTCAATCGAAGCGAACCTGCGGGTCAACTTCAGCAAGATGGAGAGTGAATTGATCCCCCTGAGCGGCACAGACCGGCTTCGCTACCTG
>CADBZI010000127.1 GCA_902799015.1 uncultured Lachnospiraceae bacterium
CCGTCCGCGCGCACATCCGTATAGAATGTGATCGTCATGGCCTTTTCCCCGCCGTTCACAAAGACCTCGGCGCTGAAGCGGTCCAGAATGATCCGGAGCTTTAATACGCCGTCCTTGGGCTTTGCGTAAGTTCTCCTCTGGTGGATGATCGCCCTCCGCGAGCCCGAGAACTTTCGGTCGACCTTTAGTGTCGATTCCGCAGGACGGAAACTGATACCGGTGTGGAAGCGGCCGTCCCTGGCGAAGTGAATAGCGAATTTCTGGAAGGGATAATGCCCCTCTTCGTCATCCTCCATGACCTTCAGTTCCAGTTCCATGTCGACGAGCCTTCCTCTGATCCCGTCCAGTTCGATCTCATCGTCCCGTACACGGACATTCTCATAGTGTACCTTGTCCCGTCTCATCGAAAGAAGCTCGCGGATCGGCCACTGGTAAAGCCGCCCGTCCTTCACGGACAATTCCCTGGGCAGAGTCATCTGTCCAAACCAGGGGATACTCTTCGTGTGCAGGTTGCAGGTATCCCAGTTCTGCATCCACGCGATCATGATCCTGCGTCCGTCGGGTGCGAGGACTGTCTGCTCCGCGTAGAAATCAATCCCGTAATCCACGCTCTGATCCGCCTCGGGAACAAATCTTCCGGTCTCGGGATCGTACTCCCCGATCAGGCAGAAAGTCCCGTTGCCGTTGTGATATTCCAGTCCGTCAGGCAGCATATCCATCGCGCTGGCCAGGATAACCTGTTTGCCATCCAGTTCAAACAGGTCCGGACATTCCCACATTCTTCCGATCCGGTACCCGTTGACCGCAAGCTTTTTCTCGAATTTCCAGTGGTAGGGATCCTGTGCCGTAAACAGCAGGATCTGTCCGCCCTCCTCTTCTTCCCGGATCATCGTGGAAGCCAGAAGCCTGTCCGAATTGTCCGAATTACGGTCATGCAGCACTTCCTTTTGTTTTTTCAGGGAATAGCTCACCGCAGCAGCCTTAAATGTTCCGTCTTCATCCTGCCATATGCGGGGATCCCTGAAGTCGTATCTGCTGCACTCCTCCGGCAGGTCCTCAAAGGAAAGAACGGGGTTGCCCGCGTACTTCGTGTAATTCTCACCATCTCCGAAAGCAATGCATTGTGTCTGCACCTCCCGGTTCCAGTCGCCGACCTTCACCTCCCTGCATATGCCGGTGTACATGAGCATATGCGTGCCGTCCTTCATCACCAGCGCCCCTCCGGAAAAGCAGCCATCCCTGTCATAGGGCATGTCCGGTGCCAATGCGGCAGGCATGTATTCCCAATGCAGAAGGTCCCTGCTCACGGCATGTCCCCAATGCATAGGCCCCCAGTGTGAGTCGTAAGGGTGATATTGGTAAAAGAGATGGTATTCCCCTTTATACAGGGAAAAACCGTTGGGATCGTTCATCCACCCGACGCGGGACGACAAGTGAAAAGCCGGTCTCTCTTCCGGCAGAATCTCCTTTTCGAATTCTTCTTCATATCTTCGGGCATCTCTGAGTGCCTGACTGCTCATTTATAACCTCCCTGTCGGATTTAAATATACTCCGCATTTCCTGCTACTAACAACAGAGCAGGCGCATTACGCCTGCACTGTTAGTGGTACATCATTCTCTGCTTTTACTATAGACTGAGCCCTCGGTAATCTTTAGAACTCGAGGTTTTTATCTGTCTCTTTAGAGAAAACATGTGCGACATTACCGGAGAAAGTAAAGTGAACAAGATCTCCGTAGTTGTAGCTGCTCTCCATGTCAAGAGTCGGAACAATGATGATGACATCACGGCCGTCAGCGTCGACATGCAGGTGCACGGAAGATCCCATCATTTCACTGACATCTACTTTGGCAGGAACACCGGTAGCCGAGATATTTGTGTGCTCGGGACGCACACCAAGTGTAACCGGCTGGCTCTGAACATCATTCTTCAGCAGGCGGGCTGTCTTTTTCTCATCCAGCTTAACCTTTACACCGCTGAGCACAACAAAGAACTCGTTGCCTTCACGCTTAAGCTCTGCATCGAAGAAGTTCATAACGGGCATGCCGATGAACCCGGCGACAAAGAGATTTGCGGGATGATTGAAAACTTCCTGCGGCGTTCCGATCTGCTGGATGTAACCATCGCGCATGATGACGATGCGATCGCCCAGCGTCATGGCTTCCGTCTGGTCGTGGGTAACATACATGAAGGTCGTGTCAATACGCTGGCGCAGTTTAATGATCTCGGCGCGCATTTCGTTGCGGAGCTTCGCGTCCAGGTTGGACAGAGGCTCATCCATCAGCATCACCTTCGGAGCACGGACGATCGCACGACCGATTGCGACACGCTGACGCTGACCGCCCGACAGAGCCTTCGGCTTACGTTCAAGATACTGGGTGATATCAAGAATTCTGGCTGCTTCGCGGACCTTCTTGTCGATCTCTTCCTTAGCCGTATGACGGAGCTTTAAGGAGAAAGCCATGTTTTCATACACTGTCATGTGCGGATACAGAGCATAGTTCTGGAAGACCATGGCGATATCGCGATCCTTCGGAGCGACATCATTCATAACCTTGCCATCGATGATCAGCTCGCC
>CADBZI010000128.1 GCA_902799015.1 uncultured Lachnospiraceae bacterium
GACGATATACCGGAGACCGATATGACTGCTCCCTATAATCCCGACACGGACACAGCGGTATTCAAACAGCCGGGACTGATCCCGCTGGATGAACTGGCGGGGATACTGCCGACTCTGAACCGCATATCCTCCTGGATCGAATCCGTCTTTGCTTTCGTATCTTCCGAGGCGATCAACCACGGTGTCCCGATCCCCGGCTACAAGGTGGTTGAAGGCCGGAGCAAGCGGGTCTTCACGGACACGAAGGCTGTGGTGGACACGGCGGTGGCAAACGGCTACACCGATCTCTACAAACGGCAACTCATCACTCTGACCGAGTTTGAAAAAATGATGGGCAAGAAGCGGTTTGCGGAACTGCTCGGCGAGTATGTCGCCAAGCCGCCCGGAAAGCTGGCGCTTGTCCCGGAGGACGATCCGAGACCGCCTGTTGACTTAAGCAGCAATCCCGATCAGGAATTCGCAGTCCTGACTGATGGGGAATAAAGCGAGGGCTGCATCAGTATTTGAAATCCTGCGCCGGGAAAGCCCTGGCGCGATTTTTATGGAGGTTAAAAAGCATATGGCAAATAAGTCTACATCCCCTACCAAGGTGATCATCCCCTGCCGCATCAGCTTCGCCAACATCTGGGAGCCGAAGTCGATCAACGGTGGCGATGAGAAGTATTCCGTTTCCCTCCTGATCCCGAAGGAGGACAAGGCGACCCTGACCAAGATCCAGAGGGCTGTGGAAGCAGCCAAGGAGGATGCGAAGGGTAAGAAGTGGGGCGGCAAGGTTCCGGCCAATCTGAAGCTCCCGCTCCGTGACGGCGACATCGACCGTCCGGATGACGAGAACTACGCAGGCCACATGTTCCTGAACGCCACCAGCAAGGACGCTCCCCAGATCGTCGACCGCAAGGTGCAGCCGATCCTGGACCCGATGGAGTGCGGCTCCGGCGACTACTGCAATGTGTCCGTGAACTTCTACGGATTCGCGGCATCCGGCAACAAGGGTGTGGCGGCCGGTCTGGGCAACATCCAGAAGGTGAAGGACGGTGAGCGTCTGGCGGGTAAGGCTTCCGCAGCTTCCGATTTCGATGAGATTGAAGGTGAGGATGACGGCACCGATGTGTTCGGTGACGATGTTCCCGATTACCTGAAATAAGACAACGAGAGTTCCTTGCTTTCAGCAGATGGGAGAGGACTTCGGTTCTCTCCTGTCTGCGTTTACAAGAGTCCCCAGGGATTATTCGGGAGATTATCTCTGGAGGCTCTTTTAAGCGCAGATATGCACATAGAGAGGATGGTGATCTTTTGAATGAGAAGAAGCGAGTTTTATCAATTGACCTTGAGACGTATTCCGATGTAGACCTCGGAAGCTGCGGTGTGTACCGCTACGTCGAAGGAGACTTTCATATCCTGCTGTTCGCCTACGCATTCGATGATGAAGAAGTGCGTGTGGTGGATCTGGCATGCGGTGAGAAACTGCCGCAGGAAGTAATCAATGCAGTACATGATACCGACATTATCAAATCAGCCTGGAACGCTCAGTTCGAGCGCACCTGTCTTTCACAGTTCTTTGGAACCCGGCTATCTCCCGATTCCTGGCAATGCTCCATGGTCTGGGCGGCAAGTCTGTCGCTTCCGTTGAAACTGAAAACAGCAGCGGAGGTACTGAAGACCGGTGAGCAGAAGGATGATGCCGGAGAGCGGCTGATCAAGTTTTTTTCTGTTCCCTGCAAGCCGACTAAGAGCAACAGTGGCCGGACACGGAATCTGCCGGAACACGCGCCGGAGGACTGGGAGCGGTTCAAATCCTACTGCAAGCAGGATGTTCGCACAGAGCGGGATATCCGGCACAAGCTGGAGGCGCTTCCGCTGAAGGCATCCGAGTGGGACTTCTATCACATGGATCAGCGCATCAATGACAGAGGTGTGCTGATCGACAGGACGCTGGTCGAGCAGGCCATCACCTGCGACCTGATGCTGTCGGAGGAGATGACAAAGAAAGCCTATGAACTGACCGGCTTAGAGAATCCGAATTCCGTATCCCAGCTCAAAGGCTGGCTGGAGGAACGGGGCATCGCTATCGATTCCCTCGGCAAGAAGGATGTGGCCGCCATGATCAAGGAGATAGATAAAAACGGTCTGGATCAGGAAGCCCTGGATATGTTGAAGCTGAGATTGCAGATGGCGAAGTCTTCCGTCAAGAAATACCAGGCGGCAGACAGATACATCTGCAATGACGGCAGGGCACATGGCCTGTTCCAGTTCAGCGGAGCCAACAGGACGCAGCGATGGGCAGGCAGAGGAATTCAATTACAGAACTTACCCCAAAATCATATATCCACCCTCGATGAAGCACGGGATCTGGTAAAGATGGGCTGCTTCGATATGGTGGAGAGCATCTACGGAAACACGCCTGATATTCTGTCACAGCTGATCCGCACGATGCTGATCGCAAAGCCGGGACACATCTTTACCATCGCGGACTTCTCCGCCATCGAAGCCCGTGTCCTGGCGTGGCTTGCTGGGGAAACCTGGCGGCTGGAGGCATTTCAGAGAGGCGAGGATATTTACTGCGC
>CADBZI010000129.1 GCA_902799015.1 uncultured Lachnospiraceae bacterium
GTCCCATACTGCCTTCAGCACTTCGGTGATATTCTTGAAATCAAAGCCCAGAGCATTCAGCCTGTCCGTGATGGCTTTTCCGAATTCCTGGAACTTAGCCTTTACGCTCTCCCAGATCGCCGTGATCTTATTGCGGAATTCCTCATTGTTCTTCCACAGACTCACAAAGGCCGCCGCAAGGACGGCAATGACTGCAACCACTGCTCCGATGGGGCTGGCCAGCGCAGCGAAAGCTTTCTTGAGCAAGCCTCCCATACTGCCGACCTTCTTCATGGCTTTCGCGATCTTCGTAAAGCCCTTCATGGCCGATCCGACTGTGGACACCGTTTTGCCGAGTACCACGAGCAGCGGACCGATAGCAGCTGCAAGAGCCGCCACCTTCAGGATGGTCTTCTTCTGCGCTTCGCTCATGTTGTTGAGCTTGTCTACAAATGCCTGTACCTTGGAGACTACGGTGCGGATAGCTGGCATGAGCAGCTCGCCGAAGCTGATCGCCAGCTCTTCCAGCTGGGATTTCAGGATGGTCAGCTGGCCTTTCAGGTTATCCTGCATGGTCGCCGCCATGCTCTCTGCTGTACCATCACAGTTCTCGATTGCAGAGGACAGCTTGTCGATATCCTCCGGAGCCGCGTTCATCAAGGCAAGGAAGCCGGACATGGCGTTTTTGCCTACCAGGGATTCCGCTGCAGCAGCCGCTTCCGATTCGGAAAGGCCGGAAAAGGCCACACGGCAGTCTGCCAGAATATCCGACAGATCCCTCATGGAGCCATCCGCATTGGAGGTTTGGATCGTGACTTCACCGATATTCTTTCCGGCGATCTTCACTTCACCGGCAAGGTTGTTCATGATGGTACGAAGGGATGTACCTGCCTGGCTTCCCTTGATCCCGGCATTTGCCATCAGGCCGATCGCCTCCGCAGTATCCTCAGCCGAGAAGCCGAGCGCACCTGCGATAGGCGCAGCATATTTGAATGTCTCGCCCATCATGGAGACATTGGTATTCGCGTTGGAGCTTGCCGCTGCCAGGATATCTGCAAAATGGCCGGAGTCAGAAGCGGAAAGCCCAAATGCCGTCAGGGCGTCCGTCACGATATCTGAGGTCGTCGCCAGGTCTTCACCGGACGCAGCCGCCAGGTTCATGATGCCTTCAATACCGTCCATCATGTCGCCAGTCTTCCAGCCTGCCATGGCCATGTACTCAAAGGCCGACGCGGCTTCTGTCGCGGAGAACTTGGTCTTGGCTCCCATCTCACGGGCTTTCCCGCGCAGGTCATCCAGATCTTTCCCGGTTGCTCCGGAGATGGCTGCCACCTTGGACATGCCCTCGTCAAAATCCGCAGCAGTCTTCACCGCCGCCGTACCGAGCCCCACGATGGGAGCCGTCACATGGGTGGTCAGGGTCTTTCCCACAGAGGAGATCTTCTCGCCGACCTGCTGGAATTTGCCGCCGACCTCTTCGATCTTGGCAAGGGTCGCGTTGGTGGTAGATGCCTGGGACTCCAAGGATTTCAGCTGCTGCTCCGTCTCCTGGATCTCGCGCTGGAGCGCATCATACTGCTGCTGGGTGATCTCCCCTTTCTGCAGCTGTTCGTTTGCCTGCTCCGCCGCCGTTTTCAGTGTGGCCAGTTTCTCCTTGGTATCCTTGATAGCCTGGGCGAGAAGCTGCTGCTTCTGCCGGACCAGTTCCGTATTGGAGGGATCAAGCTTCAGCAGCTTTTCGACGTCCTTCAACTGTGTCTGGGTGCTCTTGATATCCTTGTTGACACCTTGCAGGGCTTTAGAGAGCTTAGTGGTATCTCCTCCAACCTCTACTGTAATTCCCTGTATTCTGCTGGGCATGAATCATCCCTCCTTTCTCGTCAGTCTAAAAATGCAAATCTTAATCCTCCTGCCCTTGTCCAGTGCCCCTGGCAGACAGAGAAAATATTCCCCTGAGATATGCCTAAATCACGAGATGCATGATGTGAGCTTTCATATACCGTTCCTGTGTCCAGACAAATCACACGCCTATATGGTCTTCCCACTCGCTTCTTCAATGTTCTGCATCTGTGCAAAGCATTTTCAGAAACCGTACACCATTCGAGATTATCAACAGCGTTGTTTTCAGGATTTCCATCCTTGTGATTAATCTGCGGAAGATTCAAGGGATTAGGAATAAACGTCATCGCAACAAGCCTATGAACAAGCTGCTGAGATTTCACACCTTCCACTGAGAATTTCACCTGTTGGTATCCATTGTGCACATTATTGGGAGTCATAAGATGTGACGGGTGGAACACAGATCCCCATCGGCCCATTTGCATGCGATCAATGCTCCGTATTCTCCCATCCGTGCAAGCCTCGTAATATCCCTCAAATCCGGGAATCGGACGCCATTCCTCATTCATCCTGTTGCTCCATAGATAAGAAAAGAGCCAATGGATGTTGCTCCATCAGCTCCTTGCATCGTTTCAGATTTTCCTGTTTCAACGCCTCCGTCTCCCGGAGGAACTGCTCCGTCACAGGCTTTACGCGGATCAGCTGCCGC
>CADBZI010000130.1 GCA_902799015.1 uncultured Lachnospiraceae bacterium
GGCGGTCAGCGACGAGATGTTCGCCGACAACGGCCACGCGATTGCCTGGGCGATGGTGCACTAAGGAGGGGGCAGGATGATGACACGGTTCGAAAGAGACAGGAAAGACGTGCTTGAGGGTAATGAGATCGAGGTGCTGAAACGCAGGAAGGCAGAGATCGAGCAGCTGACCAGGGAAGGTAAAGCATGTAAGAATGGCTTCCGCAGGCAGTGCATTGCGCAGGAGGTCGCAAGGCTCACACGCGAGTATAACGAGATCGACAGCCTTTTCTGATAACCATACATAAGAATTTGCAGGAGTCTACGGAGTTTCCGCAGGCTCTTTTCTTATACCCATTTTCGAGGAAGGAGGGGGATGCCAATGGCGACGAGAGGAAGAAAACCGACACCGACTGCGATCAAGGAACTGGAAGGCAATCCAGGCAAGCGGCCGCTGAACAGTGCGGAGCCGCAGCCGGTACGAAAAGCGCCTCCCTGTCCGAAGTGGCTGGAGCCGGAGGCAAAAAAGGAATGGCGCAGGCTTTCCAAGCAGCTGGAGCAGATCGGTGTACTGACCGAGGTGGACCAGGCGGCTTTCGCTTCCTACTGCCAGGCGTATGCCCGGTGGAAAGAAGCTGAGGAATTCATCACACAGCACGGAACCATCGTGAAGACGCCGTCCGGCTACTGGCAGCAGGTCCCGCAGGTATCCATTGCCCAGACCTATCTGAAGATCATGAACAAGATTGCAGAGCAGTTCGGCCTGACGCCTTCTGCCAGAAGCAGGATCACGGCCGGCGCGGATCTGAAAAACGTGCCGCTGGATGACATGGAAGATCTGCTGGGAGGGAACTGATGGCGAAGGAGAGACCGAAGAACTACCCGAAACTGAAGGACTACAAGCCATCCCGGTTCATGCTCCCGGAATCCCACTATGACGAGGGCAAAGCAGACCGGGCGGTCCGATTTATCGAAAACCTTTGCCACACCAAGGGCAGGTGGAGCGGGAAACCGTTCTGGCTGCTTCCCTGGCAGGAACAGATCATACGGGATGTGTTCGGGATCGTGAAGGAGGACGGCACCCGGCAGTTCCGCACGGCCTATGTGGAGATCCCCAAGAAGAACGGAAAGAGCGAGCTTGCCGCTGCGGTGGCGCTGTATCTTTTGTACGCTGACGGAGAACCGTCTGCAGAGGTCTACGGCGCGGCAGCGGATCGGCAGCAGGCTTCTATCGTGTTTGATGTGGCAAAGCGGATGGTGGAGATGACCCCGGCGCTTCTGAAACGCTCCAAGATCATGGCAGCGACCAAGCGCCTGGTCAACTACTCCAACGTGGGATTCTACCAGGTACTTTCGGCGGAGGTCGGGACCAAGCACGGTCTGAATGTATCCGGGCTTGTTCTGGACGAGTTGCATGCCCAGCCCAACCGCAGCCTTGTGGACGTGCTGACCAAGGGCTCCGGCGATGCCAGAACACAGCCCTTGTACTTTCTGATCACCACAGCTGGCACGGATCGCAACAGTATCTGCTATGAGTACCATAGCAAGGCAAAGGACATCCTGGAGGGCAAGCGGATCGATCCTTCCTTCTATCCGGTCATTTACGGTCTGGAGGACGGAGAGGACTGGAACAGCGAGAAAGCCTGGTACAAGGCAAATCCCTCCCTGGGATACACCATCCAGATAGACCGTGTGCGCGATGCCCACAGGGAGGCACTGACCAATCCCGCGGAAGAGAACGTCTTCCGCCAGCTCCGTCTCGACCAGTGGGTCGGAAGCGCGGTCGCCTGGATACCGGAACACATCTACGACAAGGGAAATATCCCGATTGACCTCGATGCTTTGAAAGGCCGGGAGTGCTACTGCGGACTGGACCTTTCCAGCACAAGCGACATCACAGCCTTTGTGATGGTGTTCCCTCCGAGGAATGAAACGGAGAAATACATCGTGGTACCGCATTTCTGGCTGCCGAGGGAGACCCTTGACCTGCGTGTCCGCAGGGATCATGTTCCCTACGATATTTGGGAACGGCAGGGGCTGTTCCATGTGACCGAGGGCAACGTGGTCGATTACAACTTTGTCCGCAAAACCATCAACGACCTGCACACGGTTTTCAATATCAAGGAGATCGGGGTCGATAGATGGAACGCAACACAGCTGATCACCGACCTTGAGGGGGACGGCTTCACGATGGTTCCCATCGGTATGGGCTTCAAGGATATGTCACCCGGCATGAAGGAGCTGTACAAGCTGCTCCTGGAGGGGAAGATCATCCACGGCGGCAATCCCGTCCTCCGATGGATGGCGGGAAACGTGGTGGCTGAGATCGACGCGGCGGAGAACATCAAGCCCAGCAAGAAAAAGTCCACGGAGAAGATCGACGGCATTGTTGCCTGGATCATGGGTCTTGACCGTGCGATCCGACATGAGCAGCAGGGCAGTGTGTATGACGATCCGGAGCACGGACTCTGGGTATTTTGAGGAGGAGATTCCATTGGAACTGACAATGGCAGAGAAACGTGACCTGATTGAGCG
>CADBZI010000131.1:0-482 GCA_902799015.1 uncultured Lachnospiraceae bacterium
AAACGATTCCTGCGGTTCAGTGAGGCCTGCGATTACTACAATCTGGGGCTGGTTCATATCAGGAGACTTGCCAGGGAAGCGGACGCCATTTACCGCATTTACGGCGCACCGCAGTTAATTGAAAGAGAGAAGCTGGACCAGTATATGCAGGAGCTTAGACAAAGCTGAGGGTGAGGATGCCTGCGTGGAATAGTAAAGTGGATTTTTGGAGCATGGAGAGATTTCTCTGTGCTTTTTTTACGTCGAAGTATCTCTTATAGCTGAGGATATAAGGACAAGGGCAGCCCGTTGCGCAGTTGGAGCGTCTCAACATTGATCAGCTATGCAATGTTGTAACAATGTTTGAATAATGTCTGGAACAATGTTCGGAAAGACTTTTTCAGTCAGAAAAAAGCAGTCGTCGGAAAATCAACTTTGCTGCCCTCTTTATTTTTTGGAGGGACTAATGGCAAGAAAATCAAGATACAGAGAATATCTGAATG
>CADBZI010000131.1:511-3005 GCA_902799015.1 uncultured Lachnospiraceae bacterium
CACATGAGTCGATCCGGAAGCGCCTGAAGGAACTGAAGCAGGAAGAAAAAAGGGCGGAAAAGCAGGGAGGAGGCAGTCATGATTGAGCAGATCACGATCACAGGATCACCGGCAGACCCTGTGGAATCCCTGAATAATCTTCCGGAGGATGTGCAGGTGGACCTTTCAATCGAGCCGGAAGGTCTGTCAGATCCGGAAGGAGGTGATGCCGATGGCGAGAAAGAAGCAGACGGATAATCAGTTTTCCTTCGATGACTACCAGCTGAAGCAGGTGGATGTCCGCCTGAAGCTCATGGACGGCCCCTCCTATTACAGCAAGACACCGATCCTCAACGCCTCCGATGCCGTTGATGTCATGCGAGATGTCCTGAAGGAGCTGGACCGGGAGTGGGTCTGTGTAGTCAACCTGGACAACCACTTAAAACCTGTCAACTTCAACGTGGTCTTCATCGGCAGCATTAATCTTTCGCTCGCTCCGGTGCAGAACATCTTAAAGAGCGGACTTCTCAGTAACTGTAACCGTCTCATTCTCCTGCATAACCATTCGAGCGGTGAACTGACGCCCAGCGACGAGGACAACCAGCTCACAAAAAGAGTGACGGAGGCGGCAAAACTCCTTGAAATGGAAGTCCTTGACTATGTCATTGTTGGGGGACAGACCGGTGAGATCTACAGTTTCCGGCAGGATCATCCGGAACTCTTTTCTATGGAAAATATCGACCTCGATTACATTCACCAAATGGAAAATGCCGCCGACCGGGGATTAGCGGAAGGAAAAGCTACTTACCAGGCAAAGGGAAAATACGATCCGAAGCAGGCCACGGAGAATCGCAAGAATGAGATGAAGGAGCTCACGGAGAAGCTGGAGCAGGGCGTCGCGGATATTTTCAGCAGTGAGAAGTACAAGATCTTCCTCAACACCATGGCAAAATTCCCCCAGTACTCCTATAACAACAATCTCCTCATTATGCTGCAGAAGCCGGATGCAACGCTCTGCCAGTCCTACACCGGATGGAAGAAGATGGGGCGCTTTGTGAAGAGGGGAGAGAAAGGAATTCGTATTCTCGCGCCGACACTCTTCAAGATCGACCGGGAGCAGAACAAACTGGATGAGAAGGGGCAGACCATCCTCGACAAGGACGGGGAGCCGGTAAAAGAGACGGTCCAGATCGACATGACCGGATTCAAGCCGGTATCTACTTTCGATCTGTCGCAGACAGAGGGTGAGCCCCTGCTTACACTTGGCGTAGAGGAGTTGACCGGATCTGTGGAGGGCTATGCAAAACTCTTCGAGGCCATGAAGGAGGCATCTCCTGTTCCGGTTGCTTTTGAGGAGATCAAGGGCGGAGCAAAGGGGTATTTCCAGACCTTGGAGAACCGGATTGCCATCAATCAAGGAAGGAATGAGCGAAGTCCAGAATGTGAAGACCCTGATCCATGAGATGGCCCACGCGAAGCTTCACAACATGACTGCCTAGAAGGCAAGGGACGACGGAGGCCAGACAAGATCCAGCAAGGAGGTGGAGGCGGAGTCGGTCGCCTACACAGTCTGCCAGCATTACGGCATTGATACCAGTGATTACAGCTTTGCCTATGTGGCCGGCTGGTCCAAGGGCAAAGAAATGCCAGAGCTGAAGGAATCTCTTGGAACAATTCAGAAGGCAACATCGGAGCTGATTATAGCGATTGATGAAAAGGTGCAGGAACTGACCGCTGAGAAAGGAAAGGCCACCTTCTATGTCGCGGAGTGCAGCGAGTTTCATTCTATGGGAGAATTCAAGGAAGGGCTCACGCTGCCGGAGGCAGTGAAGCTGTATCAGAAGATTCCGGCAGAGCGCATGAATGGGATTAAAGCCATCGGCATCTCGATAAAGGATGCTGATGGCTTTTCTCATGAGTGGGATCTGGTCCGCGGCGGGAAGCTTCAGTTCGACGAGATGAAGGAGATCGTTCCGCAGTTGGCGGAAAATCCTTTCGTGCAGAAAGCTGCAGAAGAGATACAGGACCTGATGCCGGAGCTTAGGCAGGAAACTGCGGAGAGAGGTGGCACGGAGAAGAAATCTGTCCATGCAAAACTAGAAGCGGGCAAAGAGAAGGCGGCTGCACAGCCACACAGGGAAACAAAAGCGAAGAACAAGGGTCAGGAAATTTGATCCACAGCCGTGATCACGGAGGCTCCGGGAGGAATCCCGGGGCCTTTTCAGTAAGTCTTGGATCTGAACAGAGAACACGTCTTTACCCCGGACATTTCAGTTTTTAAGGACAGTTTTTAAGAAATTGAAGGACACTCATCAATAACAATTTAAAGAGGAGAAGAAGGAAAACATATGGGACTTAAGCTAGTTTATGTGAAGCGCAGACCGTTTGTGAGGAAACGGGCACTGCTTGCCACTTTATCAGGAATTCTTGTTACCCGCTACTTTCTATTTCATCATTGTTCAAAACTATCGTTATGATTAAGAAAAAGGGTAGTATCTATTCAGATATATGATTA
>CADBZI010000132.1 GCA_902799015.1 uncultured Lachnospiraceae bacterium
CTCCTAAGCGAGGGGTCGGAGGTTCGAATCCTCTCGTGGACGTCTCGAAATTGAAGCGGATTTGATTAGCCAGCTAATCAGTCCGCTTCTTCTCTTTCTATAAGAGAAACCAAACACGCGGAAAGGTTCACAGCTAATCCATTAGCAGAATTCCGGAAATTCCAGCTAATGGAATGTGTGATTGCTAATCGGACAGATGAAGGCTTCAGCTAATAAAAGGGTTCAACCCTCGGTAAAGCCTTGTGTGAGGATGTAAATCCAGGTCAAAATAAGTGATTTTGTCCAGAATGCTCCTCCCCGGCAGGCCTTCCAGCTAATCAAATTAGCAGCAGACAGTATTCAATTCATTAGCTCCAGCTAATCGAGCGACATTCCCGAAGAATGCCCGCTTGGGCCAGATGACAATGTAAATCTGGTCTGAGCGGGCTTATTTTATTGCTCCGGTTCAGGCCGACAGGTAAGCAGATGCACAAAACGTGCAGGAAGGAAGGTGTGCTTATGCCGGTTAATGTAAACGAGATTGAGCCGGACGAGAAGATCGTGGAGATCGAAATGGAGCGCCTGCGGGAGTTCCGGAACCATCCATTTAAGGTGAAAGCGGATGGACAGATGCTGCAGCTCATCGAGAGCATCAGCAAATACGGTGTCATGAATCCTCTGATCGTCCGTCCTCTTCCGGAAGGTGTGTATGAGATCATCTCCGGACATCGCAGGAAATATGCCGCGCAGCATCTCGGTTTCCGGAAGATGCCGGTGATTATCCGGGTGCTGAGGGATGATGATGCCGTGATCAGTATGGTGGATTCCAATCTGTTCCGGGAGACGATCCGCCCCAGTGAGAAGGCCTTTGCCTACAAAATGAAGTATGAAGCCATCAAGCGCAAGAGCGGCCGAAAGAATGGTGGTCAAATTGACTACCATTTATTGGGGAGGCGGACCATCGACATCATCGGGGAAGATTCCGGGGAAAGTGCGAAGCAGGTGCAGCGCTTTATGAAGCTGACAGAACTGATCCCGGAGCTTCAGGAAATGCTGGATGAGGGTGCGATTGCCTTCAATCCCGCTTACGAAATCGCATTTCTGACAGAGGAGGAACAGAAAAATCTGATCAAGGCAATGGACTACACGCAGGCAATGCCTTCTCTCTCTCAGGCGCAGCGTCTGAAAAAGCTCAGTCGGGAGCAGAAGCTTTCGCTCACAAAGATGAAAGAGATCCTGGCAGAGGTGAAAAAAGGAGAAATCCACCGCGTGATGTTCAAGAATGAGCAGCTATATCAGTATTTTCCGCGGAATTATACACCTGAGCAGATGAAAAACAAGATACTCGAAGTGCTGGAAGCCTGGCAGGCAGACACATCCGAAAACAAATAAGGGGGAAAACGAAATGGCGAAGGTAATAGCTGTAGCGAACCAAAAGGGCGGGTGCTCGAAAACATCGGTCGTGGCCAATCTGGGGATCGGACTGGCAATGGAAGGAAAGAAAGTTGCCGTGATTGATGCAGATCCGCAGGGAAGTCTGACGGCAAGCCTTGGGTACCAGGAACCGGATGATATCCGTTATACTCTGGCGACGATCATGATGAACATTATCAATGAGGAAGAAATCGATCCAATGGAAGGAATCCTGCATCATGAGGAAGGCGTGGATCTGGTGCCGGCAAATATTGAACTCTCCGGTCTGGAAGTATCCTTATCTAATGTTATGAGCCGAGAAATGATCTTGAAGGAATACGTGGAGCAGATCCGCGAACAGTATGATTACATCCTGATTGACTGCATGCCGTCTCTGGGAGTCATGACAATTAATGCGTTGGTAGCTGCAGACAGGGTACTGATCCCGGTGCAGGCAGCCTACCTGCCGGTCAAAGGCCTTCAGCAGCTGATCAAAACTGTGGCGGTTGTGAAGAAGCGTCTGAACAAGAAGCTTTCAATTGAAGGGATCCTCATCACCATGGTGGATTACCGTACGAATTACGCGAAGGACATCACAGAAATGCTCCGGGAAAGCTATGGAGATACAGTCGGAGTTATGGAGAGTTTTATTCCGTTTTCTGTGAAGGTGGCGGAGGCCAGTGCGGAAGGAAGCAGTATTTTCAGATATGCACCGAAGTGTAAGGCTGCAGAAAGCTTTGAGAGGCTGACGAAGGAGGTTCTGGGGAGATGAAGACAAGAGCGGGACAGAAAATCAGGCTGACCAGTGTGGAAGAACTGCTGGGTGTGGCAAATGAAGAATCGGCAATGGATCTGGAGATAGTGAAGATCCGGCCCTTCAAGGACCATCCTTTTAAGGTGCTGGATGATGAGAAAATGCAGGATCTGATGGAAAGCATCCGGATCAACGGTATCCTCTCTCCCGTTCTGGTCCGGCCGATCGGGAATGACACCTATGAAATGGTCTCCGGGCACCGCCGGATGCATGCTGCGATGATGCTGGGAATGGATACCGTGCCGGCGATCATTCGGGAAATGACCGATGATGAAGCCGTGGTAA
>CADBZI010000133.1 GCA_902799015.1 uncultured Lachnospiraceae bacterium
GATATCGTCAAAGGCAAGGACGGCGATGAACTTCCGGGCGCGGAACTGACGGTCACCGATGAAAGCGGAAAGACCATCGACAGCTGGACTTCCGGCTCTACTCCTCACGAGATCCAGATGATTCCGCCTGGGCAGTACACCCTTACCGAGGTAACTGCTCCGAACGGATACGAAGTCGCGGAGTCTGTTGTCTTCAATGTTACGGACAGTGGGAAGGTCATGGAAATTACGATGTACGACTCACCGAAGGACGAGAAGATCGATCTGACCGGTAAGAAAGACACGAAGACTTCAACACCGACCTACGGAGGCGGAGGAGGCACTCCTTCCACCTATGTCACTCCTCCGGTCAAGACCGGAGACAACGCACCAATCCTGCAGTTTATCCTGCTCGCGGCACTGGCGCTTGGAACCGCTTTCACGCTGATCTTCACGAAGAAGAAAGAGAAAAAGCGCTGAGCGGAAGCAACTGAAAATGAACCATCACAAAACCTGATACATCACGTTACCTGAGGGGATTTCCATTCGGAAAGCCTCTATTATTTTGTCAGGCTACGAGCCGCGGGGCGTCGACCGTGCTTGCACGGGGAGACGCCCATGGGGCGACAGCGAACATCGAACACGCGACGCGTGTGAGATGCGAGCGGTGTAGCCGCTTCGAACAGGGAAGGCGCAGCCTTTCCTGTTCGGGTCCCGGGGCTGCACGCTCCGGGACTTTTCAAAGAGAAAGGAGAAGGAATGCATATCACTACGAGGAAGAAGAAATACCTGATGGTCCTGGTGACCGTTCTAGTCCTCACGATGGCGTTCTCCATGAATGCCTTTGCGACGGATGCGGTCATCGGAAAGATCAATTCCCTGAAGACTTTTGTCGTAAACATCATCACCGCAGCCGGAAGCATCGTCCTTGCCTGGGGCGTTTTCGAGTTTGCATCCGCCTACCAGAGCCGTGATACCGCCCAGCAGACCGATTCCCTGAAGAAGGTCATCGCCGGTATCATCATGGTCTTCGGTTCGCAGATCATCAACTCGCTCGGAGGATGATCGGGCAGGAAAGGGAGGTAAGTCATGATTGGCATGAATCTGATTTCCATCAGCCCGTCCCTGCTTGCGTTTGGCTGGCTGTCCGACTGGCTTGGCAAAGGGGCTGAGGCAGTCGGCGACACGCTCCTGAAACCGGTTCAGGACATGATCGCGTCTCTTCTGAGAGGTCTGGGAGAACTGCTGATGGATTGCGGGGAGCGGTTCATCCGGGGCGGCTACGATGCCTGGACCTGGTGCTCCGCCGAGGTCCTTAAATTCTCGATCCTGGATCCGCAGTCCATGACGTCCTGGTCTACCGTAAGGGGGCTACTCAATGCTTTTGTAGCAGTCGGTGTAAGCCTGGCCGTCCTCTATTTTGTCCTCGGCTGGGTCCACGAGAGCATTGATATCCGTACGACCTTTACGATGGAGAACCTGGTCCGTATGTTCGTAAGGTTCGTGATCACGATCGCCCTTGTGACCAACTCTGCAGAACTGGCAGTGGACATCTCACAGATCTCGGTATCTCTTACGAGAGCTGCGGCCGGACAGGCATCCTTCAACCTGATGCTGGAGGAGCCTACTTTTATGGAAGACTACAGGGAATATCTCTCCGACCAGTGGGATTCTGTCGGCAAACCCAAAAAGAAATCGGGCGGCGGCAGAAACATTGATACCGGGGAGGAGACCGGAAAAGAAGAGTCGGTGAGCAGATGGTCGCTTGCCCTCAGCTACCTGGGCGGAGGATTTCTGTCCCTCATTGCTGGCATCTTCGGAGGAGCCACCATCATAATCAGCGGAATCAATATCCTGCTCGCTGTGTTTACCAGACTGTTCAAAGTCCTGCTGGCGATACCGTTCGCGCCGATCGCCCTGGCAGGATTTGCGGGAGGAGGCGCGTACAGCCAGACCGGGATCAGCTGGCTGAAAACATATACGGGTTACTGTCTGGAAGCATTTCTGATCGCGTTGGCGGTCGGACTGTCCTTTCCTCTGTTCCACAACGCGGACTTTCTGCCGGCGTCAGAGGTATCCAACCCTCTGATGGGAGCACTGGCCTATGTCATGCCTGTCCTGGCTACATCGGCCTGCGTCAAGGGAGCGGAAGGGATCATGAGCAAGATGCTCGGCATCTGAAGAAGGGAGGACAGCAGTGAAAGTACAGGTAAATCAGAACATTGACTCCTACAAGGATGACTTCTTCAAGGGGCTGACCTTCCGGCAGACAGCTGTGTCCGTGATCGGGGTGTCGGTCGGGGCCGGGATGTTCCTGGCCCTGACCCGCATCGCGCATCTGAACCAGACCGTTGCCGTCTACATCCTGTTCCCTGTGGTCTTCCCGATCATCGCAAGCGGCTTTTTGAAAGTCCACGGCATGGACCTGAAGACATTTCTCCTGCAGCGGATGAAGATGCAGAAGATGAAGGTCCTCTACTACAGTCCTG
>CADBZI010000134.1 GCA_902799015.1 uncultured Lachnospiraceae bacterium
CGCATTCCCGGCTTTCGTGACCGCAGTCTTTACGACCTCGGCAGAGAGCTTATTGTATTCCTGCAGCTGTTCGTTTACTGCATCGGCCAGCTGATCAATGGATACTTTCTTTCCCATAGCCATCACCTCTCCACAAGCTCCGCTGTAAACTTCCGGCTCTTCCTTCGAAAGCCCTGATCGTCGACAGCGACGATGTTGTAAATCCGGCCATAGAGGAGAATGCGATAGTGCTTGCTGTCCACCGCGTCCGTCTCGCTGCTCCACCGGACGGTGAAGTTCATCCGGTCTTCCTCTTCCGTATGTCCGGCAGCTTCCGTTTCATCGGCTTTGGTATTCCCCTTGGAGGCGGAAGCCCAGCAGGTGAAGTAGTCCATCCATGCGGATTTATGGTTGCCGTATTTATCGATCACGGTTTCATTTTTCTGGATGGTGATCCGCACCCGCATCCCTGCGATATTCATCACACCACCCCTTCCCGGATGGCAAAGAGGAGCGACCGGAGTGTCAGGGTCAGCTCCGTATAGTCTGCTTTCTCCCGGTGTTCAAAAAGGTAGCCGACCGTATAGAGGATCGCCACCTTCATGATCTCCCGGATATGCACAAGTTCATCGGCAGCATAAAGGGCGGAGGTTTCTTCGTCTGAATCCACCGCCGCCCACTGCTCTTCAGAGAGCCGTGCCACATCCGCGCAGAGCTTACAGGCGGAAGATAGCAGGATGCCGGTCATGGCATCCTCATCCGCCGAATCCACCCGGAGGTACGTTTTGGCTTCCTCAAGCGAAATCAGTGCCATGACCGGTTACCCCCTTTCTCATCAGCCGCCAGTCGTCGGATTTGTGGTGCCGCCGCTGGCTGCCTTGGTGCCCTTCATCTTCAGGGCCTGAATTGCCTCCGGCAGGATCAGCTTCCCGTCCACTCTCTGGGTGGAGATGAAGCCGACCTGATCGGTACGGGCATACAGCTCATTGAGTCTCTTGAAGGTACGATTCTGTCTGTCGGCAATCCAGTAGTAGCTGAAGTCACCAAAGAGCAGCGCCTTCTCACCTGCCGTGATCGCAGGCATATAGGAGCTCGTGATGATCGGACGGGACAGTACCGTATCCGGCTTGCCGACTTCGAGGGACGGTTTCCAGATGTAGTTGTCGTTCTTGTCCTTGATCTTCATAAGCTGCAGGAGCAGTGCCTCATTGCAGAGGAACTTCGCCTTCTTCCGGTACGGGCTCTTGAGCGCGTAGTAAAGGTCGAAGATCTCATCGAACTTCACAGCGGTTTCGGATGCGGCAGTCACGCCGACCGGAACACCGCCGGTCTCAGCCAGAAGCCCCAGCGGCTTGCCCTGACCGTCACCGGTGATGAATGCCTTCTCTTCCGCATTTCCCATACGGACGCCGAAGCGGCGTGCGATATAGGAGGCAAGGTCAAAGGCGGAATCATGCAGCAGCTCGTTGCTGATCTTGATCATGGTGCCCATCTTGTAGGCCGCAAGGGTCGTCTGACCGAAGGTCGCATCTGCCTCCGGGATCTCCTCACCCTCATCAATCCAGCTGGCTTCTCCGCTGTCCTCCGCGATCGGGATCTTACGGGTACCGGACGTGGTGCGGATTACCGTCGCAAGGCCACGGAAGATGTTGTTCTCCTCCAGCGCCTCGACGAGCTTTCTCTCAAACTCATCCGGTACGGTATAGCCGCCCTTCTCATCCTCGCCGATGGAAAGGCCCTCCAGCGCCTCATTGGAAATGCGCCCGCGCAGCATGTTCCAGAAGGCTTCGCTGTACTCCGCCGTTGCCGTCGGACGGACATTTTTCTTCTTGCCATCCTTCGGGTCGGAATGCACCGGCGTGGAGGTTGGAGCTGCGAGTTTCGCATCCATCTCCGCCTGCTCCTCAAGGCGGGTGATCTCATCACCGAGCGCCTTCACATCGGCAGCCATCCGGTTATACTGCTCCACGGCATCCGCTTTCACGAGGCCGTTTGCATCCCTGTTCTCTTCCAGAAATGCCTTCGTCTGCTCCCACAGGGTGTTTCTCTTATTCCTGAGTTCCAAAATTTTACTCATGGTCATTACCTGTCCTTTCGTATGAATGCATGAAAAAAGCCGGACTCCTCATTTCAGGAAATCCAGCTGGTTTCTTAAAATCTCATAGGGCATGGCCCCGTCTTTGGTTTTGCCGTCCATCCCGATCTGGGGGACATCAGGCTCGGCACGCGGTTTCGGCTTTTCTTCCTCACCGGTGCCGCAGATGGAATTGAGCACCGCCCGATCCGTCACCCGGCCCTGGTACATGAGGGCCTCCAGTGTCGGCGCTGCCTTCTTCTCCTTTTCCGGCTCTTTCGGATCGTCTTCATCAGGCTCTTTATCCGGTTCCGGTTTCTTATCCTCATAGAGGACTTCATCGGCAAAGCCAAGCTCCACCGCCTTCTTCGCGTTCATCCA
>CADBZI010000135.1 GCA_902799015.1 uncultured Lachnospiraceae bacterium
ATGACGATATCCAGCCGAGTCACATCATCCGTTCTGTGATCCATGCCGGACTCGATCTGGATTCCAACAGCATTTACCAGAGCTTTCTGACTTATGGTGCAGAGAAGCCATTCTGGGTGATGGTGGCGCAGGCGTCCGGTTACAATGAAGGCGACGATGTAAGCCTTGGCAGGCTTGCGATCCATATGCTGCTGACAGCGGCCACCAGAACAATGCACTTGGATCATCTGGCCGGGCTGGATGCCTTTATCTCCACACCGCATCAGGCATGGTGCTATGATTTTGTTTCAGAATGGCTGCACAGCGAAGACAACCGGCAGCTTTATGAGGTTGCCCGGTATGTGGAAGAAGAAGCCCGTCTGTCACGGCGGTTTTCACAGCTAGCTGTGGAGGATTTGGTGGACACAGAGGTCTTCCCGTGCATCAACGAGTGTATTCTGACAAGCCTTATGAAGGAAATCAGTGACCACATCATTCAGGTCGACACCATTAAGGCAACTGTGGAAAAGCGCCGGACAATGGTCTGGTACGATAATGTATCCAGCTATTATGAGGGCCTTTTGCAGGTGGCCAATATGCAGTCGTTTTTCTTGGAGCATTCGGCGGGATTCCATACGGTGGAACCACATAAGATCTGGAAGGAATACACGACGGATTATTATCAGATGGACACCTATTACAGGCAATTCCATCTGTGCTTCCAGAAGGCTCTGAAGAAATCCAACTCCCTGCTGGATGACCTGTTCAAGCATGTCACGGAAAAAGTCGAAGGCCTGTACTCGCACTGGTTCCTCGGACAACTTGGCCAGAACTGGTCGGATGCTGCGGCAGAGGATCTGGAGAAATATGGCCGTATTCTGGAAGTACCCCAGCAGGAGGATTTCTATCGGCAGAAGGTGGCAACCAACGACAACAGGGTTTTTGTCATCATTTCCGATGCGTTCCGGTATGAAGTAGCTGCAGAGCTTTCGGAGCAGCTGCGTCGGGAGACTCAGTGCACGGTCACGCTAAACAGCGCAGAGGCTATTTTCCCGACGGTCACCAAGTTCGGTATGGCAGCCCTGCTTCCACATAAGAAGCTGGCGATCACAGAGCGTAGCAACGGAGACCTGGCTATTTTTGCGGATGGGCAGTCTACGGATGCAGGATATCGGGATAAGGTACTGAAGACTGTAAATGCCGCCAGTGTTGCCCTGAAATATGACAATATCATCGGTATGAAGCGTGCCGAGCGGTCTGCTCTGGTGAAAGGAATGGAGGTCGTTTATATCTACCACGACAAGGTAGATGAGGCCAGCCATACCTCCGACAGTGCGGTCTTCCCGGCCTGCGATGATGCAATTGCAGAGATCAAGAATCTGGTGCGAATTATCGTGAACGAGTTCGGCGGCACCAATATCCTCATCACAGCGGATCACGGTTTCCTCTATACCTACAGTCCGCTGACCGAAGATGGCAAGGTGGATAAGACTACTCCGAGCGAGCAGGATGTTGAGATCGACCGCAGATATCTTATTACCCGCGCCGGAGCCAAACCGGACTATCTGCTGCCGGTGAAGTTCGGCGGTGAGGAGTCCGCTTATGAGGCATGGGCACCGCGTGAGAACGTCCGCATCAAGAAGAAAGGTGGTGGCCTGAACTTCGTGCATGGCGGCATCAGCCTGCAGGAAATGGTTGTTCCTGTGGTCGAGTACCAGTACCTTCGTTCTTCTTCAAAGGCATACCAGCGTAATAAAGATAAGATCGACACCAAGCCGGTGACCGTGAGTCTGCTTTCGGCGGGTCGTAAGATCAGCAACATGATTTTCTCCCTGAACTTCTATCAGAAAGAAGCGGTGGGCGGCAACCGTGAGGCGGCAACCTATCTGCTGTACTTCACAGATGCCAGCGGTCAGAAGATCAGCGATACACAGAAAATCATCGCAGACAAGACCAGTGAAAATGCGCAGGATCGCACATTCCGCTGCAGCTTTAATCTGCGGTCTCAGAAATACAGCAATCTGGACAGCTATTATCTCATCATCGCGGATGAGACCGGATTACAGATGCCAATCCGAGAAGAGTTCCAGATTGACATCGCCTTTGCGGTAGATGAGTTCAACTTCTTCTAAAAAGGCTTGATCGGGGGAGGAACAGACAATGGATGAATTCAAAACGGGTGAGAGTTCCCGTGAGGTCATCAAGGACAAGCTGCGCGAGCACTTCGACGGGAAGATTGTCCGGAAGGATCTGACAAAGAAGATTAAGGAAGGTGCAAACGTGCCTGTGTATGTCCTTGAGTTTCTGCTGGGACAGTACTGCAGTTCCGATGACGATGAGATCATCGATAAAGGCGTGAAGAATGTGAAGCGGATTCTCGCGGATAATTTTGTGCGCCCTGATGAGGCCCAGAAGATCCTGTCTGTACTCCGTTCC
>CADBZI010000136.1 GCA_902799015.1 uncultured Lachnospiraceae bacterium
CCAATTCTGTGGCGAGCGTATTGAATGCTGTCGGATCATATTCCATCGTCTCTGGATTCATAAATACAGGAAGACGGAGGAAACTGCTGATCTGGCCATTACCAGTCACACCATCTGTGGTCAACACTTTGTTAACCTCATCATCAGTCACTGCAAGACCCAATGCCTCACATTCTTTGCTGATCATTTTATTCAATACGTAGGATTGCCATGCCTGGTCGTTGATGCTGTTCTGAGCATCCTCTGAAGACAACTGGGCATTTGGATTGGTCATCTCATACATGAACTGATAGTTCTGAACCAAATCCTGATAATCTTGAAGGCTGAGTTCCTCACCGGCAACTCCATGGCCTTCCTTCCGGCTGGCAGCAACGCCTATCAGCTCTATGTCAAACAGAAGCAGCCGGGCCTTGTCTCCACGCTTTTGGCTCAGCGCTACACTGCAGACGCCTTTCATCCCTATTACTCCAGCAGCTGGAACCGGGTCAGCGTTTATGATCTGATGGGGTTTCGCGATTTCATCACCATCGAGGATATGATCGACGAAGATATCCTGGACCGCTACAAGTCCTCCGGATACAGCTATAAGCTGTACAAGCGGCTGCTCAAACAGCGCTATCCCGGCGAGGACATCATCCTCAGACGTTACGTCAGCGACGCCTACGATTTTGAGCAGGTCAAAAAAATGTACGAGGAAAAAGAACCGGATCAGCCGTTTTTCCTGTTCAACGTGACCATGCAGACCCACTCCAGCTACAATCAGGTCTTTGACAACTTTGATCAGCAGATCAATCTAACCTCTACGAAAAGAGAGTATCCGAAGACGGACCAGTATCTCTCCCTGATCAAAGAAACCGACGAGGCCTTTGAAGACCTCATCGGCTATTTCAGGGAGCAGGATGAACCGACCATCATTCTGATGTTCGGCGATCATCAGCCGTTTATCGAAGACAGCTTCTATTCCGAGGTAATGGGGGAGTCCATCTCCACCATGGATGACGAAACGCAGCAGCGCCGCTATATCACGCGCTTCATTCTCTGGGCCAATTACGACATTCCGGAGGGCTGGATCGAAGAGATCAGCATCAATTATCTCTCCACGCTTTTGATGCAGATCTCGGGACTGGAAATGCCGGCCTATCAGCAGTACCTGGCCCGGATATATCAGGACCTGCCTGTGATCACCGCGCTGGGATGCCGGGATAAGGACGGGAACTATTTCCAGGCGGATCAAGCCACTGCGCTTAAAGGGCTGGTGCAGGATTACCGATGCGTGGCATACAACAATCTCAGCGATACCACGAACCGCTGCGACTCTCTGTTCTATCTGCCGTCTTGGCAGAGCAGTTAGACCTTCAGTGTCAAAAGCATCTGCTTGTCCTCGGCTGACACGCGGCGGCTTTCCCGGCATTTTTGGATGCTTTTATTCTGGACCCAGGGGTCAAGCGTCCGGGACTCCAGCAGTTCCAGCGTCCGAATGCGGAATTTCACAAACGCCACAGAAACCGCCCAGGCAACCGCCATTTTCACATAGTATCCATCGTGCCGGATCTTGAGAAGTGTCTCAAGAACGAAACCGATATACGCCGGTGTCAGGAAATAGTCCATGAGCATTACCACCGCAAAACGCAGTTCGAATTCCTTCGTGCTTTTGAGATATGGTTTCAGAAAATCCAGCGTTTCAGGCAGATGCTTTTTTACGGAATGGAGGCTTCCTGCAACACAGTCGCATACGGCCCAGTTCTCTATTTCAGGGATAAACATACCCAGAAGAGAAAGCCGTTCCTCAAACGTACAGGGAGCGGAGGCAATGACCAGTCCGCGGAGCATGACGATCTCATAGAGGTTGTTTCCGTCCGTCTCACGGAGAAACGCGCTCCAGTCGCCGCGACAGATCTCCTTTGCCAAGGCCCGGAGCTGCGGCATACGTACACCCAGGCTCATCCCGGAAGGACCCGGGATCAGGCTCTCGTTAAACTCCCGGTATTTTGGATCCGCGAGGGCCTCAAGCCGTTCCATCAGCGTATCGAATGCTATTGTCTTCAACGTGATCACCTCCGGGATCAATATAACACAAGCAAAGCAGGGATGCAATGAACAAGACAAACGCGATGCGTCTTCTGGACGCAGCCGGGATCCGGTATGAGATCAAAGAATACACTTATGATGAATCGGACCTCGGGGGACTGCATGTGGCGCAGCAGACGGGTCTGGATCCGGACCAGGTATTCAAAACCCTTGTGGCAAGAGGGGACAGGACCGGGATCCTGGTCTGCTGCATTCCGGTCAGCTGTACCCTTGATCTGAAAAAAGCGGCTGCTGTATCCGGAAATAAAAAGGTCGAAATGACACACGTGAAGGAGCTGCTCGGCCTGACGGGATATATTCGCGG
>CADBZI010000137.1 GCA_902799015.1 uncultured Lachnospiraceae bacterium
CTGCTCGTCCGTCTCCGTGGATACGCGGCAGTAAGCCGCCACCCGGAGCTTTGGAGCATCTTCTGTTTTCTTCCTCGCGCCGACTGTCTTCCGCGCAGGGATCATTGTCACTGTTGCCATTTCAAACCTCGCTTTCAATCAGGCTGTAAAGGTACTCTGCCTGCTTGTAGGGATCGGTGTTGACCGTGACCGGCTTTCTCATCCGGAAAGCTGTCGGTGCCGGTCGTGCTTCCATCGTTTTCTTCTTTCGCTTATTCCGGCCCAGGGTCTTCTCCCGGCGCTGGCGCTCTGCCTCGAAGGCGTCGTAGGTTTCCTGATCGATGATCGCCGGATAAAAGTCGTCACCCAGCAGGTGTGAATTCTGCATCATCCGCTTTGCCGAGGAGTGCTTCATCGTGATCCCGGCCTCTGCTGCCGATGCGACCAGCGACAGCCCACCTAGGTACCCTTTGTACATTTTCCGGATCTGAGCAGCTTCTTCTTCGTGGATAACCGCTGCGCCGTTCTCGATACGGTAGCCGTAAGGCGTATGTCCTCTACTCATGCTTCTCCCATCCTTTCTGTCAGGCTCAGGCCGCATTTCAGGTGGAAGGTGACCTCCTCCCGCGACAGGACCTCGCCGTGATCGAGGAACCGTTCGACCAGTTCTCCGTCAAAATCCGGGCTGGGCTGTGCATGCCCGACGTATCGGATCAGGTCGTTCAGGGCCTCTGTCATTTTCATGCAGCCGGTGACTTCCTTCACCAGCTGCTCCTTTTCTGCTGTCAGGGCATCTGCCTCGGCAGCAAGGTCGTTACTCTCCTGTATGAAGAGCGCCGGTTCCAGGTAGCCCCGCGTCATGATAGTGGTCAGCGTCTGCCGCCGTTCCACAATCTTCTCCAGCTTCTGGTCGATCTCATCAATCCGGAGCAGGTTGCCTTTGTGCGTCTCTCCCCGGACCGCTTCGATCAGTGTGTGGAGAACTTCCTGCCTTCCGAAGATCAGCTTGTTCATCATGGTCGTGAAGGCATATTCCAGATCCACCTCCCGGATGTACTTCAGGGAGCAGGCGCTGACATCATCCAGATGCTGCTTGCAGACCCAAACCGGATACCGGATGCTGCCGGTGGAATTGATGTGCCGCTTAAGGCCGCTGCCACATTCGCCACAGACGAGCTTGCCGGTAAAGGGATAACGATTCTGGTATCGAGAATCACTCTTTTTGATGTTCTTCTCCTGTGCCCGCTGCTGCAGAAGCGCTCCGGCTGCTTCGAAATCCTCCCGGCTGATGAGAGCTTCGTGATGGTCTTCCATATAGAACTGATCCCGTTCGCCTCGATTCACATGCCGCTTAAACCGGAAATCGGAGTAGGTCTTCTGGAAAAGGCAATCTCCGATGTACTTCTCGTTTGTGAGGATGCCCCTGATCGTGGTAGGCGTCCAGTTCCCGCCCTTCCGGGAAGGCACCTGCTTTTCATTGAGCTCCCGCGCAATCGCCGCGCTGGCTTTTCCGCTCAGGGCTTGTTCAAAAATCCACCGCACCCACTTAGCTTCATCTTCGTTGACGAACATCTCACCATCCTTCACGCTGTAGCCGTATGGCGCGTACCCGATCTTGAAAGTTCCGTTTTCAAAGCGATGCCGGACACTCCATTTGCTGTTCTCTGAAATGGAAACCGATTCGCTTTCCGCAAGACTGCTCATGATTGAAAGCAAGAGCTCAGATTCCATGGACCCGGTATCAAGGTTTTCCTTCTCAAAGTAAATCGTGATCCCCAGGTCGAGGAGCTTCCGGACCAGTTCCAAACAGTCCGTAGTGTTGCGGGCAAAGCGGCTGAGGGACTTTGTCATGATTCGGTCGATCTTTCCCGCCTCACAGTCTGCGATCATCTGCAGAAGTGCGGGCCGTTTTTCCTTGCTGGTGCCACTGATGCCTTCATCGTAATAGAGCCCTGCGTATTCCCATTCCGGATTGGAGCCGATCAGGTTCTCATAATGACTCTTCTGCGTTTCCAGGCTAACCAACTGATCATCCATCCCGGTAGAAACCCGGCAGTATGCAGCGACCTTTGTTTTTGCCGTGATGGCACGGGCCTCTGTAGGCTCAATTATGGTTATCTTTTTCATGGTCTCACCTCCGTTCGCAGTCCGATGTTCCCTCTAAACCGGACACATAGCAACTCATTTATCACAGTATTTCAGCCAGATATGGCACAAAGATTTTGCGGCTTTCGGCCAGAATCTTGTCGCATTCATCAGCGGTGATGAGGCCCTTCTCCAGCATCTTCTTTGTCAGCTTCTCGGCTCGGTGATAGTTAATTTCATCGTATAACTGCTTATCGCCCTTCCGAGGGAACTTGTCTATCCCTCTGCCATCCCATGCCTGCAAATCGCCGGATTTTATAATGCTTGGGAGAACTTTCTGCCCATAAAAAAAGAGCCTGCCGACCATCCCGAAGGACAGCCGACAGGCATAAGAAAGCATCAGATGCGAGAAGTGTAATCGAGCGAGATCCAGCCCACGCCGGATTTGAGCTTGCCCCAGCCAGAGGCGGAGCCCTGCCCGGAAGAAATGGCCACAATCGTGAACACGCCTTTTCCGGTATAGCTTCCGGTCCGATTGAAGTTGGTCCCTGGCCCCTTGCGGATATTCAGATCGTCGATACTGACTCGCACGAGGAATGGAACTTCCGGTGTTGCTGCCGTGTTCGAGGCATAGACCTTGACCCCGTCACTGTCAAATACGCTGTAGCCCGGATTCTCATCTGCGCAGGCTTTCGCATTTTCGAGGATCTTGAAAGCACCCTTCTGGGAAGCTGCATCGGACCATGATTTCCGAACGCGATACCATTGGGCATTATTCGTCTGATCCTGTCCTGCTGCATCGTACTGTGTCAGGTTCCAGCGCTCAATGATCGAGCAGAGCTTTTCTACATAAGTCAGGCTGGTGGCGTATCCGCCATCCTTGATGATCTGCACAGCCTTCTTGTGGTCGGTGCAGCCCTTCAGCCCGGCGTACCGAGCCTTGCTGCCGTTCATCGCGCCAAGCAGATAAGCACTGTGGTCTGTGATGGAATCTTCAACGCAAGGATACTTCCGGAAGTCCGCTGTGATGGTCACGTAGCTGCCATCCGCGTTCTGCTCCTGCGTTTTCTTGGTATAAACTGACTTGCCATCCCATGTGGAACCGGACCATGTATTCCCGGACAGGGACTTCTTCATGCCAAACACGTTATTTGCCGCCTGTGCCAGTTCACTCTTCCCGTAGCCGGATTCCAGAATAAACTGCGCCATCGTTACGGAGGCCAGGATGCCGGAGGTCTTCATATCCGCTGTGCAGAGCGGACCGACCTTTTTAATTACATCTGCTTCAGACAGGCTCGACAGGGAGGAGGCCTGCAGGCCGGTTGTCTTGGCAGGTGTTTCCGGCTCCGCGCTGCTGCCAAGCTGCGCTGTGACCTTGTTTGCCAGATCGCCCATGCGAGCATACATCCAGTTGCCCGGACAGGACTTGTTGGCAAACCACCGATGGACCGTGAGAATCATCTCTCCGGTCTTCGGAGTGTAGGCCAGCGTCTTGTCCTTATCTCCAAACCAGATGAGCTTGTTCTTCCCGTTGCGCTTGCAGATATCGACGCAGAGCTTGATCAGCGTCTGGTAGACGACATCCCGGAAGGCATAGGGCTCCGTGGTATCGGAGGCGCATTCGATCGTGATGGCTCTCTGGTCGTTGGCGTTACTGGAGGAACACCAGCTACGGTTTTTCTCCTCCACATACAGACCAACGCGGCCATCCTTGTCGATGCCGTAATTACTGGATGCCTGCGTAGAGGACTTGGCAAACCAGTCTCCGAGGCCTTCTGCCGTACACTGACCGACGACACAGTGCGGCGTGATGCGGTCGATGGTATGTGTTCGTTGCCCGGAGTGGTTCGGGCTGAGCTTGGTGTAAGCCACCATCTTGCTGTTAGTATATCCCATTGTTATTTCCGTCCTTTCGTAAGAGAAGGGGCAAGGC
>CADBZI010000138.1 GCA_902799015.1 uncultured Lachnospiraceae bacterium
CACCGATTCTGATCACAGAGGACGAGGCGGAAGAGTTCCTTCCCTGCTTCGGCGAGGATGATGTTATCGAAGAGGCTCCGGATGTGGAGCTGGTCATGAGCTACGACAGAAGACTTCTCTTCACTGTAGGAGATCAGAAATATCTGGACGGTCCGGCGCTCATCTATGACCTTGATGATGAAGGCGATGTCATGCCGGTAACGGCAGAGGATATTTTCCGGGTACAGCAGATGCTCAAAAGACGCACCATGATGGTGACGGAAGAAGGGGAAAAGATGCCGGTGATTTCTCTGAACTGAGGATGCCGGTAAATATGCGGGGAAAGGAGGAAGCTGCCTATGCAGGAAGAGGTTGAGAACAGGACAGTCAATTTGGCCATAACGACGACCAAGCTGTCCTTCCGGTCACTCTATGCTGCCTATATGAAATACAGGCATTATCGTTCTGAAAGAAAAACCGTGAAGGAGCAGAAAAAGGCACAGAAGGCAAAGGAAAGGTCAGAGATTCACGGCAAGCAGAGCGTGAAGGATCTGGTCGGTCAGAACCAGGGCGTTTCCAATATGGAAATCGCCAAGACCGATCTGAAGGGCTTTGAGCGGGTGACCAGGAAATACGGTGTGGACTATGCGATCCGAAAGGATCCTTCACAGGATCCGCCAAGGTATATCGTCTTCTTTAAGGCGAGAGATGCGGATGCACTGACAGCCGCCTTTAAGGAGTATTCTGCCGAGGTTATGCGGAAGGAGAAGCGGCCGAGTGTCCTGAAGCAGCTGAAGAAATTCAAGGCGCTGGTGGCGTCAATTCCGGATAAGGTACGGAATAAGGATAAGGAGCATGCACTATGAGGATCGATACAAAGAACCTGAAGCGGCTGCTCCTTTTAAATTTCCCCTATGTCTTTTTGGGGCTATTTGCCACGAACCTTGGAGAAGGCTGGAGACTGGCCGAAGGAACAAACTCGTCGGAAAAGCTTCTGTCATTTATGACGACACTGCCGGCGGCACTCCAGAATCCACTTCCGAGCCTTCATCCCATGGATCTGCTGATCGGCATCCTGTGCGGAGCGGCACTTCGGCTGGCGGTTTATCTGAAGGGAAAGAATGCCAAGAAGTACCGGCACAACACGGAGTATGGCTCCGCCAGGTGGGGAACGCATAAGGACATTGAGCCGTTCATGGATGAGAACCCGGAGAACAACATTATTCTCACTAAGACAGAGGGACTGACCATGAGCAGCCGTCCAAAAAATCCGGCAAATGCCAGAAACAAAAATGTGCTGATTGTCGGCGGATCTTCTTCAGGCCCATTCTTCTTATGTTGTAACGGACCCGAAGGGCGACATCATTTACGACGTAGGCTGGTTTTTACACACAAAAAAGGGATATGCCATCAAGGTGTTCAATACCATCAATTTCAGGAAAAGCATGCATTATAACCCCTTTGCTTATCTGCATTCGGAGAAGGATATCCTGAAGCTGGTGACGACGCTGATGGCGAACACGAAGGGCGAGGGAAATGCCGGGGATCCTTTCTGGGAGAAAGCGGAAAAGCTGCTCTATACAGCGCTGATCGCCTATATCCACTATGAGGCGCCGGTGGAGGAGCAGAACTTTGCAACTCTGCTTGAATTTCTGAATGCCATGGAGGTCCGGGAGGATGATGAGGACTTCAAGAATCCGGTGGATCTGATGTTTGAAGCACTGGAAAAGAAGAAGCCCGGTTGTTTTGCCTGCAGGCAATACCGCCTTTTTTCCCTGGCTGCCGGCAAAACGATGAAAAGTATATTGATTTCCTGCGGTGCCCGTCTGGCTCCGTTCGATATCGCTGAACTTCGGGACATTACCGCTTATGACGAGCTGGAGCTGGATACCCTGGGAGATAAGAAGACAGCACTGTTCCTGATCATGTCGGATACAGATGCAACATTTAATTTCCTCATCGCAATGATTTACAGTCAGCTATTCAACCTTCTCTGTGAGAAAGCGGATGATGTTTACGGAGGGAGGCTGCCGGTGCACGTGCGCTGCCTGATCGATGAGGCCGCGAACATCGGTCAGATCCCGAACCTGGAAAAGCTGGTGGCGACCATCCGAAGCCGTGAGATCAGCGCCTGCCTGGTGCTGCAGGCTCAGTCGCAGCTGAAGGCAATCTACAAGGATAATGCGGATACCATCATCGGTAACATGGATTCCAGACTGTTCCTCGGCGGTACGGAGCCGACCACATTGAAGGATCTGAACCAGGCACTCGGGAAGGAAACCATCGACACTTACAACACCGGCGAGAGCAGGGGCAGGGAACAGTCCCACTCGCTGAACTATCAAAAATTAGGTCACGATCTTTTGTCCGTCGATGAGCTGCAGGTAATGAACGGCGGCAAGTGCATCCTGCAGCTTCGCGGTGTCAGACCGTTCCTGTCGGACAAATATGATCTGACCAGGCATCCCAACTATAAGTACACGTCAGGCTACGACAAAAAGTACACCTTCGATGTGGAGAAATATCTCGATCATCGGCTGAAGCTTCGGGCAAACGAAGAATATGATGTCGTAGATGCTGACGAGACATGAAAGACAACTGAATATCATCGGTAATCAAGCTCTTTGCTTATGAAACGCGGAAGGCGTATTCGGCAGAGAGCTTCTTTATTGTCCGGAGAACGGATCTGCAGGAAAGCAAGCCATGCGGGCTGAAGAAGAAAAGAGAGGCTTTCGGCGGCAGGTCGGACAAAGGACAGAAACATGCTGCTATTTTGGCGGCAAAACAACATCACTGCCTGAGAGATGGCAGAAGAAAAAGGAGGACCTTTTATGGCATTCTTCAACAGCGCAATCACCGTTTTACAGACACTCGTCATCGCACTTGGCGCAGGCCTTGGAATCTGGGGAGCCATTAACCTGCTGGAAGGTTACGGCAACGACAACCCCGGCGCGAAGTCGCAGGGAATGAAGCAGCTGATGGCCGGCGGCGGTGTCGCTCTGATCGGGACCACTCTGGTGCCGCTTCTTTCCGGACTGTTCGGATAAAGGAGGTAACTGCCCTTGGATGCAATCCTTCAGCAGATTGCTGATTGGCTCAAGGGAATGCTCGTCGATGGCATCATGAACAACCTTTCCGGGATGTTTGATGCGGTCAACCAGCAGGTTGGGGATGTTGCATCCCAGGTAGGGAGGACGCCGGCAAGCTTTTCACCCGGCGTCTTCTCCATGGTCAGGAACATCTCGGAATCAGTCATCGTGCCGATCGCCGGGATGATCCTGACATTTATCGCCTGCTATGAGCTGATCCAGCTGATCATCGATCATAACAACCTTGCAAACTTTGAGACATGGATATTCTTCAAATGGGTCTTTAAGACCTTTGTGGCCGTCATGCTGATCACAAACACCTTCAACATCACCATGGCGGTTTTTGATGTGGCACAGCATGTAGTCAATGCAAGCGCCGGAATCATCTCCGGCAGCACGGCGGTAGATGCGTCTACGCTGGAATCGATACGGGGGACGTTGGAGGAAATGGAGCTCGGACCGCTTCTGGGGCTATTCCTACAGTCCTTTGTGGTG
>CADBZI010000139.1 GCA_902799015.1 uncultured Lachnospiraceae bacterium
AATTGTATACGGGCGTATGGTGGAGATTTATCTCATGACGAGTCTTGCACCGATACCGTTCGCGACCTTCGGGAACAGGGAACAGAGCCAGATCGGCCAGAACTATCTCCGGTCGCTTTTTGCCCTCGGGTTCCAGGGCTTTCTCATCATGATCTGTATCGGGATATATGCGGTGCTGGTGCAGACGGTATCCTTCTCCGATGATATTATCGCCTCCATCTGGGGCGTGATGGGCTACACGGTACTGCTGTGCTTTTCCCTGTTTAAGACAGGAAGCCTTGCCCGAAGCGTGCTTTCGGCGCACTGACGAAGGGAGGTAAAGCAAAAATGGCTATGTATGTCTCTGTCCCGCGGGATCTTTCGCGGGTCAAATCCAAAATCATTTTCAACCTGACGAAGCGGCAGCTTCTGTGCTTCGGTGCTGCAGCACTGATCGGCGTACCTGCTTTCTTTCTGATCAAGAAAACAACGGCCAATGTCAGTCTTGCGGCCATGAGCATGATCGTGATCATGCTGCCCCTGTTTTTTCTTGCCATGTATGAGCGAGACGGGCAGCCGCTGGAGGTGATCGCCAGGCATTTCATAGAAACGAAATTCATTCGCCCGAAGATCCGGCCGTACCGGACCGATAACTATTACCGGACTCTGGAACGGCAGGCATGGGCAGAAGAGGAGGTGGCAAAAATTGTTCGACGGCATCAGGAAACGGCTGAGAAGCCTGTTCGGAAAAAAGGAACCGGAGCAAAGCATAAGGCTGCCGGTAAACCTCACAAAGCGTGAGCAGAAGCAGGTGGAGGAAATCATCCGCAAGGCACGGCAGGATGACGGTATTCCGCGCACCGCGCAGCAGTCGATCCCGTTTCAGAGGATGTTTCCGGACGGCATCTGCCGCGTAACCGACCGCTACTACACAAAAACCATTCAGTACCAGGACATCAACTATCAGCTGGCTCAGGAGGAGGATAAGAAGGCCATCTTTGAGGAATGGTGCAGCTTTCTGAATTTCTTTGACAGCTCGATTCATTTCCAGATGTCCTTCGTCAACATGGCAACGGATGAGGAGAGTTTTGAAAAGAGCATCCGGATCCCGCATAAGAAGGATCACTTCAATTCAGTGCGAAACGAATACAGCCAGATGCTCCGTACACAGCTGGCCCAGGGAAACAACGGACTTACAAAGACCAAATATCTGACCTTCGGCATTGAGGCGGACAGCATGAGACAGGCAAAGCCCCGGCTTCAGCATGTACAGAATGATATTCTGAACAACTTCCGCAGGCTGGGGGTCCGGGCAAAGCCTTTAAACGGCAAGGACCGCCTGAAGCTTATGCATGACATGTTTCATCTGGGAGACCCGGACCGCTTCTATTTTGAGTGGAGCTGGCTGCCGGAAAGCGGGCTTTCGGTAAAGGACTTCATCGCTCCGACGGCATTTGCTTTTCCGGGCAGCAGATCCTTCCAGATGGGAGGGCTGCATGGCGCGATGAGCTACCTCAGCATTACGGCATCGGATCTTTCTGATGAGATGCTGAAGGATTTTCTGGAGATGGAATCCACCCAGATCCTGACCATGCATATCCAGTCCGTGGATCAGACAGCGGCCATCAAGACCGTGAAGCACACGATTACGGAGCTGGACCGCTCGAAGATCGAGGAGCAGAAAAAGGCAGTCCGGGCAGGATACGACATGGACATCATTCCGTCTGACCTGGCTACCTACGGAAAGGACGCGAAGGCACTCCTTCAGGAGCTGCAGAGCCAGAACGAGAGAATGTTTATGATCTCAATTCTGATGATGAATACAGGAAGGACGCCGCAGGAGCTGGAGACGAACTATTTCCAGGCATCCAGTATTGCTCAGAAATATAACTGCAACCTGCGCCGGCTGGATTTCCAACAGGAAAATGCATTGATGTCGAGTCTTCCACTGGCGAAGAATCTGATCTGCATTGAACGGCAGATGACCAGCAGTGCGACGGGCATCATGATTCCGTTCACGACGCAGGAGCTGTTCCAGGATGGAAAAGAAGCCCTGTATTACGGGCTGAATACCATTTCCAACAACCTGATCATGGTGGACAGAAAGCTCCTGAAAAACCCGAACGGCCTGATCCTCGGAACACCTGGCTCCGGTAAATCCTTCAGTGCCAAGCGTGAAATGGCCAATGCCTTCCTGGTGACGGATGACGATATCATCATCTGCGATCCGGAGGCAGAATATGCAGCTTTGGTACAGCGGTTTGAAGGGCAGGTCATCAAGATCAGTCCTTCCAGCTCGCAGTACATCAATCCCATGGACATCA
>CADBZI010000140.1 GCA_902799015.1 uncultured Lachnospiraceae bacterium
GTATTGTCCTTTCCCACACAGAAAACCACCCACTTCGGGGATGCAGCCCTCTCCGTCTTCATCCAGGCGCCGTCTGTGGAGGAACTCCGGAAACGCCTGTGGATGAAGGCGGCGCGCTTCCTGCTGCTGCTGAACTCGGTTTCCGTATTCCTGATGCTTGCGCTGAGCCTGTTTATCCTGACCAGCCAGTATCACAATCCCCAGACACCGTACCGGAGCATTTCATCCGCGGCGGAACTGGAGCAGGCAATGGGGGAAAAGGGACATGGCGTGACGCTGATGGAAACAGATAAGCTGTATATTTACTGCCCGAATTATGATGAGATCTCCTTTGCGGCGGGCGAGAGGCCGTCCCGGGAGGATGAAAGCATCGTGATGTGTGTGGCGGCAGCCTTTCAGGACAAGTATCAGCTGGATTTCCGGCACAGCAATATCGTCGGATGGCACACCGCCGGCGGACAGCTGGAACGGGGAAAGCCTCAGGCCAGGCTGGGAGCTTTTACGTATGTGGACGGAAACGCGCGGATCTGGAGTATTGATGAAGCGGAGGAGGCCATCAGGGAGGCAGCAGACCGGGGAGGATGCGGCTATCAGCAGTTTATTGTGCTGGCGGACGGGGAACGGGGCGGCCACCAGAGCGACGAATTCCGCTGCTACCGGGTGGTGGCGGTCCTGAACGGGAAAGCGTGCATCATCGATTCCCGAACCCAGATGCATTACAGCGAATTTATCAGCGCGCTGGAGAATCTGGGGATCCGGGACGCGCTCTACTGCGATATGGGAAGCGGCTGGAATTATTCCTGGTATCGAAATGAGGAAGGAAAGGCCGTAGACATTATCGGCACGCCCTGGCCCTTTTCCCATAACTGGCTGGTATTTCGGAAAAATAATTGAGAAGCCGAAGTGACATATACCCTGTCAGGTTCGGCGGTTTTTGTCGTGCAGGCATAATCACAAGGAGGCAATTTAGATGAAATCGAAAACAGGAAAGCTGCTGAGCTTTTTGCTCACGCTGGCGATGGTTGTCGGACTTGTGCCGGGAATGAGCCTGACGGCGTATGCGGATACACACATTATCGGATCTATAATTGAAGTCTATGGCTATGGCAGCGGCACTGTCAGATGGAACATGAACTGCACGAAGCTCGTCGTAATAAACAGGTCCACGCTGATCATTGACCCTGGTGTCACCCTGACGCTGAACAATTCTAATTTTGAATTCATGGATAATTCCATGATTTCACTTTACGGTACGCTGGCAGGAAGTGCAGGCTTTGGTGCTGCGTGGAGCGGCAGAAGTTATATCCTCGTCCATCTCTCCGACGGTGCGAAGTACACGGTCACGGGGCTGTCGTGCGCGGACGGTGACAAATACCTTTGCTATTACGGCTACGACGCTGCCACGGACGGCAACGGCACGGTGAGCGTGAAGAACGGCTCGACCAACGTGAACAGCGCCAGCAAGGGCTACAAGACGACCACCTACACCTTCACCGCCACGCCCAACGACGGCTACAAGTTCAAGAACTGGACGAAGGGCGCGGGCGGCGAGGTGCTCGGCACCGATGCCAGCATCAACGTCACCTGCGAGCAGAACGGACAGTATCAGGTGTATGCGAATTTTGAAAGCGACAAGACAGCGCAGACCATCACTGCAGAGAATGTGACCGCCACCTACGGCGACACGGATAAGAGCGTCAGCGGCACGACCACCGGCGACGGTGCGATCAGCTATTCGGTCAAGAGTGGCGACGCCGTGACGACGCTGCCGAAGACCGGAGACGGAGCGAAGCCGGTGCTCTGGCTGGGTATGATCGCGGCCGGACTGGCCGTGGCGTTTGCGGCAGGGTTTGTGAAAAAACGTCGGGAGAGATAAGACAGCTTGGGAACGAAAAGCACCGTCCCTATCGTTCCCTGTTATGAAGTGACCTTTGTCAAGGGGGTCTGAGAAATTTTCTCAGAAACTTGATAGGCCAAGCAATTTCAATCCCGACAGCACTTGGAAAGAGCTCTGATTTAACAGTCTCCGGCATTGGCCACTCTGTTATTCGTGGGTTGGTTACCAACAGGCTAATGGTCCGCCGAGAGCCCTGCGATCTTTAACAGTCTCCGGCATTGGCCACTCTGTTATTCGTGGGTTGGTTACCAACAGGCTAATGGTCCGCCGAGAGCCCTGCGATCTAAACGCGTGGATCATGGTTGCCCATGCCAACATAGGGAAAACGCAGTTGGCTCGAACCTTACAGTGATCACAGCTCCTTCCAGATGCTGTCTGGAATGAATTCGGTAATAAGTGACTGGCTGGGGACACAGCTCCAATCCTGTTCGTCCCGGAGCCGTAAAACGTTGGATTGCGCTCAAGCCTGCCGTTCGGACAAGGGGTGGAGATTTTTTCCGCTATACGGATGCGGAAAAAATACTACCGCTTGTCCGATTGCCTGGACGGGTTATGTTCGGCCGGCTACAATCAATCAGGCGATGGCGGGGAAGTTGTCTTCTTCTCCTCCAATCCCATCCCGCCCGTCGCCGTGGCTGCGGACTTGCTGGCCGAACATGTTCTGTCCAGGTCGGCAGGGTCGAAGGGATCAAGCCGCATTACCGTGAATATTATCGATCATCATTCCCCAAACAAAGCACGCGAGTTCTCTGGCTACTGCTGCAACAGCAACATTCCGTTTCTTTCCGTGTCTGGTCAACCTGTAGTATTTGCTGCGAAGTCGGACATTTGCCTTGTCTGCATAAGCGATGACATCTGCCGGGTTTCCCTTCTGCCGCGCGATTAAGTCCTTGGACTTCTTGCCGATCTGTCCCTTGCAGATACCTCCTGCTGCCTCAATCAGCAATCGCCTCAGATGTGAATTCCCGGCTTTTGTGATGCCGAGCCTTCCGCCGCTTTCTGCGCTGGAGTGTTCACCGGGAGCCAGTCCAAGGTACGCAGCATAGATATTGCCTTTCCGGAAGCGGATGAAGTCACCTGTTTCGACGATCAGTGACAATGCGGTGTGCGTCTTGATTCCCAGGAAGCATTCCAGCTTCTTGACTTTCTCCTGGTATTCGCTCTGGGCAGCGATCTCCTGGATCCGCTTGTCGTATCTGTCAATTTTGGCCGTCAGCTCATCGTATGTCGCCAGATACTCATTCAGTGCTTCCCGGATCAGTTCCGGAAGTTCCAATGCCCGCAGCCATTTCAGATGCATCCCAGTCCAGTGGGTTCCGTCATAGAAGAATCCGAACCGTAAGCACAAAGCATTGGTTTGTTGTTTCACCTTCTTCAACGCCAGCTTGTGGTCATCACGCATCCGGACATATTCCTTTACGGCATTATCCTCAGCGGTCGGGATATGGACAGCATGATATCCGCCATTGGAAAGGCACTGCGCAATGAGCTTGGCATCCCTCCTGTCCGTTTTGATCCGCGGTCCCTGTTCTGAAAGCATTGTTGTCGGAGCAAGTATCCTGCATTTCAGCTTACAGGCTGTCAGCGTATGATACAGTGAATATCCAAGACAACCTGCCTCGTAGCCACATTCCACATCGATTTCATCCTGGCCTTTCGGATCCATCTTTTCCTTTATTCGTTTGATGAAATCCAGCACATTCTTGTGATCCGGCCCTACTGTGATGTTCGCTATAATCTGATCTTCCTCGCCAAACTTGCTTTCCAGAGCACACAGTGTGAAATTTGTGGTATGGACATCCATCCCGATTTTGAGTATCCTATACATGAAGTGACCTCCTTTGCATGCGGTAAGCCCCGCTGCTGGCGTGATTTGGCATCTGACAGTATACGGGTAAATCCACGTTCCTGCAAATGCTGGGGTCACTTCATATTATCTAAGCAATACCTGGATCTGACTTCGATTATGCCCAGGAAGAACCTGCTGTAATTCTCGTAGCGGTGCTCCCTCCGGACCTTTTTCCCGCATGTGTTTCAGCAGGAGCTCTTTATTTGTCTCACGATCCAGCCCGACAATCCTTGTGTGAACGCCTGATTTGCCAACAGCACTGTATAAGCTGCGGGAAAGAACATACTTGCTCCGGCCAATGTGCTCCACGATCCCCATTTCTGTCAAGTGCTTCAGCCGATCTTGCATATGGCTGTCGAGAGGCATGTCGTGATACAGAGCATTGATCGTCAGAAAATCAGCAGTAGTGAGCGTGTCGAGCCGTTCATTTCCAATCCGATTGATTACCGATAGCATCTGCTTGTCGATCACCAGGCCATTCAGAGTCAGGCTGACAAAAGTGTCATCTGTCCCGGTAAAGTCCGGCAGCGGCTTGGCTTCTTTCACGCTGGTTTCGTAGATAATGTTCATCCCCTGACCGGATCGTTCCACCAGACCGCATAGAGCCAGGATTTCCGCA
>CADBZI010000141.1 GCA_902799015.1 uncultured Lachnospiraceae bacterium
CAGAACTGGAAAAGCTGGAATACACGCTCTCCCGCGCGGTGGTATTCGGGCACTGGAAAAGAGACGTCGATCATGCGGAAACGGTCGAAGCCGTCCGCGATGTCCGTTACGGGATCTGGGAGACGGAAAACCTGAACCTGTCGAAGGATCAGATCCGGGAACTTCATGAAATAATCGACCGCAAGGAGGCAGCGCTTACCTCAGCGATGAAAAAGGATTCTGTTCTGAAACAACTGGTAGAAACAAAGCCGGAAAACGGGGAGAAGAAAACTCCTAAAAGACAGAAAAAGCAGAAGGAAGGAGAACGCACATGAGCAAATGGGATGAATCTCACGCTGAGCCGATACACGATACGCCTGCGGAAAAGGATATGCTGATCCGCGCCATAGAGGCAGCCGGCTATACACTGGACACCATTGAAAGCACGGATGATCATCTTCGCTTCTTTGGGGAAGGCGGCCAAATCATGACTATGGCCGGCTGGCATGAATGCGAAGCCTGGCTGAACGGCGTTGTCTTCGATGATCCGGCCATGTCGGAGCGCGTGGAAATGATCCTGCATCCGGAGCGTTTTGTCTCACAGGCTGCCGCAACCAATACTACTATGCGGGCGATCGAAGATACGGTGGAACAGAACGACAATCAGTTTGACGGCATCATCAACAATCTGCCCGATGAGCCGCCGGCCGGAACTCCGGATCCGGCAAGGGCGGCGCGGGAAGCAGGGGAAGCTGCCGAGCGCAGGTCCGTTCGGGAAAAGCTTCGCGAAGAAGGAAGGACCAGACCGCCCAGACCGCAGCGTCCTTTCATGCCGGACCATGAGGAAAGGAGCCGGGAATGAATATCACGCTTGAAAAACAGGAGGCAATTCTTCTCTTCCTCTATTGCGGCGATAACCGGAGCGAGACGATCCGCAATCTCCGGGAAATGCAGACACACCTGCATGCCGACGAACAGGATCTTCGTCAGATGGCGGACAGCCTGATTGGGACGCTTCAGGAAATCCGAGATAAAGATTTTGCGGCGGTCCTGGCCCTGGCGGATGATGCGGTATGAGGAGGCGCCTATGTCAAAAAGAATACGCATTTACACCAAGGTGACGCCGGAGGAACTGGCCCGGATCAAAGAAAAGATGTCGGAGGTGGACGTTCGGAACCGCAGCGCCTATCTTCGGAAAATGGCGCTCGACGGCTACTGCGTCAACATGGATTTCTCCGATATCCGGGAGCTGGTCTCACTGCTTCGCCGGTGCAGCAACAACCTGAACCAGTACGCGAAGAAGGCAAATGAGACCGGCAGCATTTATGCGGAGGACATCCGGGACCTGCAGACGAGGCTGGATGAGATCTGGGAAGGAGCAAAAGAGATTATTGCGAGACTTGCGGCGATCTCATAATTGCTGCAGCGCCGGTCGGGACGGACCGGCGTTTTACTTAATACTCAGGGAGGATGTACGTCCATGGCAGCCACAAGACTGATACCGCTTCATGTAAACAAGGGCAGATCTGTCGCTGCCTGCCTTGAAGCAAGAACCGATTATGCGAAGAATCCGGAGAAGACGGAAAAGGGAGAGCTAGTCACTTCCTACGAATGCGATCCGATGACTGTAGATGAGGAATTCATGCTCTCCAAAAGGAAATATCAGCAGATCACAGGACTCAGTCCTAAGAACGATATCATTGCCTATCAGATCCGCCAGTCCTTCAGACCGGGTGAGATCACGGCAGAGGAAGCCAACCGGGCCGGTTACGAGCTGGCCATGCGTTTCACGAAAGGACGCTATGCTTTCATCGTCGCGACTCACACCGATCGGGCCCACATTCACAACCACATCATTTTCAATTCGACATCACTGGACGGGACACGGAAGTTCAAGGATTTCCATCTGTCCGGGCTGGCGCTGCAGCGGCTCAGCGATATGGTCTGTCTGGAGCATGGCCTGTCGGTGATCGAACCGAAGCCTTACCGGGAACGGCAGAAACGGACCGTCTATCCGAAGAAGGAAACGATCCGGGAACAGATCTGCCGGGATATTGACCGGATCCTGCAAAGACAGACCCGCCCGCAGGACTTTGAGAATTTTCTGAAAATGCTGCAGGAAGCCGGCTATGAGATCAAGCGCGGCAAGAACATCTCCATCCGGGGCAAAGAGCAGAAACGCTTCATCCGCCTCTCTTCC
>CADBZI010000142.1 GCA_902799015.1 uncultured Lachnospiraceae bacterium
AAAAGGCTCGTGAAACGGCGATCGCCGTTTCACGAGCCTTTTTCTGCTGCTTTCCGATGGTTTTTGTGTGAGTCCGGTGCAGTCGCAGCGGGCGGATGCGGCAGCAGGACTTCCTGATTCTCCGGATAAAGAAGACCTTCATGGGTCTTCCGGAATTCCGATGGGGACATGCCGGCCTGCTCACGGAAAACCCGGTTAAAAGTCTTCTGACTCTGAAAGCCAGATGTATAGCAGATGGCAGTGATCTCATCTTCCGTATTGAGAAGAAGATACTCCGCGTAATTGATCCTCTGAGAATTGATATATTCCCGGAAATTGGTGCGCAGCACACTGGAGAAGATCCTGGAGAGAGCAAACTTACTGATGCCGAACTTCTTCGCTATGGTCTCCTGGGTCAGGTCTTCCAGAGAATGGCGGGCAACATAGGAGATGATGCGGACAGAAAGCTCCCGGTTCATATCAGTAGAGAGAGGAGACAGCTTCAGGCAGGGAAGGCAGTAGCCCAGGATCGTGGCGAAGATGGAACCGATCAGGTTCGGATCAGGATTCTGCCCGTCGCTGGTCAGGCGGTGAAGCTCATCGCTCAGGGTGTTCACGATCTTCGGAAGCTGTTCCGCCTTGATGACAGGAGACTGGGGATAATATGCTTCCAGAAAGGGCTTGTATCTCGGAATCAGGGACAGAACACAGTTCGAGATATTGAGGTTGGAAGGAGAACCGTCTGCGGCTGCACGGTAATCATGTACGATGTTCGGGAAGATGATGGAATAGTCTCCTTTGGAAAGAGAGTATATGTGCGGCCCGATCTGCATCTGCATGCTGCCGTCCATCACCCGGATGATCTCTATGTAGTCATGTACATGGAGAGGGTAAGTGAAGGCTTCGTTTGTGTTGGAGACGATGAAAAAGTCGTCCACTTTATTCTCATAGATCATGTCCCCATTACCTCCCCGGAAATATATATATCTGCACACGTATTTCAAAGCGGAATCTGTTGGAATTCACGGCGCATAATCAGAAAATTTTAAATCGTGTATATGTAAATTGTATAATTTCCCGGATAAAAATGCAAAGTCAGAAACCGCAATAAATAAGTGAATATGAAGAAATAATAAGTACATTCTGCAAAATCTGAGTATGTTTGAACAAATTAAAAGTCAGGATATGTCTGAACATCAGATATAATAACCAATGTAGCCAAGAGAAACAAAAAGAAATTGGCTATTATAACGAAAAGCCATTCCGGATGTTTCCCAGGCGGATGCAATTGTTCGGTATTTGTAAAAATGTGCGGAATGCACAGCAGATAAAAAGGAGGATTGCAATGAAAAAGAATCTGAAGAAGGTACTCGGTATCACACTTGCGGCAGCGATGGCTATGCCGATGGCAGCTTTCGCAGGCGAGGGCGGCGAGGTTGAGGTTCCGGAGGGAAGCATCGAGCTTGCTTACAACCTGAGCACCGATGACTACTCCATCTTCGAGCAGATCATCAAGGACTTCACCGATCAGACCGGTATCCAGGTAACGATCAACAATCTGGGCGGCGACTATGAGTCCGCTATGAAGACCAAGATGGCTTCCAACGACCTGCCGGATATGTGGGTTACCCATGGCTGGTCCCTGATCCGCTACAGCGAATACATGATGGATCTGTCCGATCAGGACTGGGTCAGCAAGATCGATCCAGGTCTGAAGAGCGTTATCACCAATGATGACGGACAGCTCTTCATCCTGCCGATCACCCAGGCAGTCGCGGCAATTATGTACAACAAGGATACTGTCAGCGCAGCAGGAGTTGACATCTCCAAGATCCGCACATGGGCAGATTTCGATGATGCGTGCCAGAAGGTTGCTGATTCCGGAAAGACCCCGATCGAGATGGTCCTTGCAGATGCATACGACTCCTACACACTGGAAGGTCTCTGGCCGACAGAGCTCACCAACGACGGCGTAGCTGACAAGGATGCCAACATCGAAGCTCTTAAGGGCGGCGACTTTGACTGGACCGCTCACACAGAAGCATGGGACCAGATCCAGAAGTGGTATGAGAACGGCTGGATCAATGATGATGTAACCTCCGGCAAGAGAGACCAGGTCCTTCAGGCTCTGGCAAGCGGAGACGGTGCATTCACCCTGTTCTCTACCGAGACCATTCCGCAGATCCGTATGCAGAA
>CADBZI010000143.1 GCA_902799015.1 uncultured Lachnospiraceae bacterium
AGAGAGGAAGAAATTTTTTTTCTTTTTGTCTGCCTGCAGGTCCACGGCATTGTACAAAATATGATTATGAATATGGGCGCGGTCGGTGTGCGTGGAGACCACGAAAGCATGCTTTCCCTTCGTGAAACGCATGGCCAGTTCATAGCCGACTTTATTGGCTTCTTCCGGCGAGATCTCGACGGGTTTAAAGGACTGGCGGATCTGATATCCGATCACATCCGATTCCGGAACGCGGTCGTGTTTTGCGAGATAACGGTTCCGGTCCAGCATGAATTCCTGCCATGCCAGATGGGGATCACATTCGTACGAAGAAATGAGTTCACCGCCGTCGGTCTTCTCCGGATTTTCCGCATAATCCAGCCGCTCTTTCATGCTGGCTGCGGCGGTCTTGCCCTTGTTCACATGCAGGGCGATCAGTCTAGTTGCTGCCATTTTAACCTCCCAAAAAAATGCCCCCGCTGCCGTATGATGGCAGCGAGGTGTGAAATCATTGATAACCATGTAGAAGTTATGACCGAAGGAACGTCTTCATCCTGCTTCCTGCGATATCGATCGCGCCGAGCAGCAGCCCGACCAGCAGATAGAACGCGATGCACGCTCCGGCAACAACTGCCAGAATGATCAGGTTCCTCCAGTTTGCCGTGACTGTGCTGTAGATTCCGCAGCCGATCACGAACACGAGGAACGGCCCTGCCAACACACAGCTGATCTTTGCCAGGATCTCTATGATAACGCCTGCCGTCTTCAGCGGAACGATCCCGATCGCCGCCATGATCTTTCCGAATGTCCTCATCGTCAGTACCTCCTTCGCTGTTTCTGATTCCATTGTAAAAACACCGTTCATGGCTGACAAGTTTGTCAATCTATGTATGCCGGCGCCAAAAAGCGCCGGTGATGGTCCTGCGGTTTTTTTATGATGGCTCCGGCTGTCATTGCAGGGCGTTCATGCGGATCAGTATCTTCTCGGCACGATCATAGATCTGGTCGAGCCGCTTTCTCAGATCCCGGATGTCCTCTTCGTAAATGCTGCCGGTCTGGTTGGCCTGCTTTGCGTACTGGTTCAGGTTGTTGCTGCATTTTCCGAGGAGCGAGGTCATTTTTTTCAGTTCCGGAATATCGAGCTGCACACAATATCCGTCGAGGGCCATTTTCCGCAGATAGGCCGCCTGGTTCGTGATGCCGAGGCTTTCTGCCTTTTCACAAAGCCTTCTGTATTCGGATTCGCTCATCAGGAAATGCACCTGCCGGTCTCGTTTTTCAGCCATTACCGCACCAGCTCCTTTCCGGAAAGCCTATTGCGAGGCAGATCTGCTATGAGGTTCTCCTGATTTGCCGGAATTGCCGCCCTTTCTGCCTGCAGGTGTTCCTTTTCCCGGGAAAGCGCCGCCAGAACAGAGGATCTTCCTTCGGGAACATCCTGTGAATGTTCCTGTTGTTTCTCCATTTCCGCCTCGATCCCATCGATGATCCTGCCGGCAGTTTCACGGATCGTGTCCATGGATGCCTTCAGATCTTTCATTTCCGCGGATCCGGCAAAAACCGCGATATAAGGAAATGAATATGCCGAAGTGTCCAGTGAATAGCGGGAGCAGACACAGAACGCGATGCTTTCTGCCTCCTGCTCTATCAGTCGGCGGTCCTTTTTGATGCCCTCGGACTTCATATAATCGTGGTCATGGAGCATCGCATGAGAGATCTCATGGATGCAGGTCTTAAGCGTCTGAAGCTCACTCATGCCGCTCTGAATGGCAATCCGATTATCCACGGTATGAAAATACCCCTTGGCACCTCCACGGATCTCTTCAAAGCCAACCGGAACCGGCGAGGTTTTCTCCAGCGCAGTGAGCAAACTGCTGTACCCATCGACGGATCCGATCAGTTCTTCGGTGCCCAGCGTTGGAAGCTCTTTTCCTTCGGTCTGGCTGATATCAAAGACCGTCGCAACTCGGAAAGAAGGACGTTCTACCTCCACGGTTTCCTTCTTCGGCTTGCCGTCTGTATCCAGCACCGGTTGCCTTGTCTTTGGATCAATTACATCCTGTTCTGTCTTAACCTTATACGGTGCCGGTGCAATAATCCTGATCCCCTTTTCGCCGCGTTTCACCTGTCTGCCATGGTTCTTTTTCCATGACTGGTACCCGGCAACAAGCGTGGCGTCCGGTTTCTGCATGCTG
>CADBZI010000144.1 GCA_902799015.1 uncultured Lachnospiraceae bacterium
ACGCCAGCTTTTTGCGTAGCGTCCGGTTTTCACCGGAGCATTGGCTCCGATGTCCTTCTTCACCGCATTCCCGGCTTTCGTGACCGCTGTTTTGACCACCTCGGCTGAGAGCTTGTTATATTCCTCCAGCTGCTCATTCACGGCCTCCGCCAGCTGGTCGATGGATACTTTTCTTCCCATTACCTCACCTCTCAGAAAGCTCGGTGTGGAGCTTCCGGCTGTTATGCTTAAAGCCCATCTCATCAATGGACAGGATGTTATAGATCCGATCGTCCAGAAGAATCCGATACTGCTTGGAATTCACCGCTGCCGTTTCCGAGGAATACCGGACCGTGATATCCAGCCGGTCAGCCTCTACCGTATGGCCTGCAGCTTCTTCCTCTTTCGTGGAAAGGCCGCTGGTCACGGCTGTGGCCCAACACTTGAAATAATCGGTCCATGCGGTTTTGTGATTCCCGTACTTGTCCACGATGGTTTCATTCTTCTGGATTGTGATCCGCACCCGAAGTCCTGCGATATTCATCACACCACCCCTTCCCGTATGGCGAAGAGGATCGACCGCAGAGTCAGCGTCAGCTCGTGATGATCCGCTTCTTCCCGGTGCTCGAAGAGATACCCGAGGGCATATAGGATCGCCACCTTCATGGTTTCCCGGACAGGAAGGAGGGAGGCATCTTCCGCATCGGAGCTGACTGCCTCCCACTGTTCATCCGTTAGTCTTGCCACATCCGCACACAGCCGCTCTGCAGCAGATAAAAGGATGCCGATCATGGCATCCTCATCCGCCGTATCCACCCGGAGGTACCCTTTGGCTTCATCAAGCGAAATCAGTGCCATGACCAGTCACCTCCGTTTCTTAGCCGTTGGTGGCAGTACCGCTACCAAGGGCCATGACCTGCATAGCCTCCGGCAGGATCAGCTTGCCATCCACTCTCTGGGTGCCAATGAAGCCCACCTGATCGGTGACCGCGTACAGCTCGTTCAGGCGCTTCAGGGTCCTGTTCTGACGGTCGGCAATCCAGTAATAGGAAAAGTCACCGAAGAGCAGTACCTTCTTGCCCTTATCCTGGGTTGCGGTACCAGTGATGGCAGGCATGTAGCCGCTGGTGTAAATCGGACGACCCAGAATGGTATCCGGCTTTCCGATCTCAAGACCCGGTTTCCAGATGTAGTTGTCATTCTTGTCCTTGATCAGCATCAGCTGCAGGAGCAGGGTCTCGTTGCACAGGAAGGAGGCGTTCCTTCTGTACGGAGACTTCAGCGAGTAGTACAGCTTGTAGATGTTGTCGAAATGGACGGTCTGGGCATTGGCCGTGGTGTTACCTGCAGTCGGAGTCAGGCTGGTCAGAATACCGGTCGGCTGGGAAGGCGTAGTCTGCGGATTGGCAGACGGGCCAGTGCCGTTGATGAAGGCATCCTCCTCGGCATTACCAAAGCGGACACCAAAGCGATGCGCGATGTGGGCCGCGATATCAAATGCGGAGTCGTTCAGGAGCTCGTTGGAAACCTTGATCATGCAGCCCAGCTTGTAGGCGGACAGGGTTTCCTGGGAGAAGCTCATGTCGGATTCCTGAATGGCAGCGCCCTCCTCGATCCAGGATGCGGAGCCAGAGTCGGTTGCGATCGGGATCGTGCGGGTACCGGAATTGGTGCGGATAGTCTTGGCCAGGGAGCGGAAGATGTTATTCTCCTCCAGGGCCTGCACGAGCTGGCGCTCAAACTCATCCGGCACAGTGAAACCACCGTTCTGGTCCACACCGACAGACAGGGCATCACGCACTTCCAGAGAAGTGTTGCCGCGCATCATATCCCAGAATGCCTTGTTGTACTCCTCGGTTGCCGTGGCGCGGGTGTTCTTTCTCTGACCAACTCTCGGATCGGTATGCACCGGTGCAGAGGTCGCCGCAGAGAGCTTGGCATCCATTTCCATCTGGTCCTCCAAACGCTGGATCTCATCGCCCAGAGCCTTCACATCCGCAGCCATCTTGTTGTACTGTTCGACAGCAGAGGCTTCGACCAGCCCGTTGTCGTCACGATGGTCCTCCAGAAAAGCCTTCGTCTGCTCCCAGAGGGTGTTACGCTTATTGCGCAGTTCGATAATCTTACTCATTGTGATTTACCTCCATGAAAGTAATTGA
>CADBZI010000145.1 GCA_902799015.1 uncultured Lachnospiraceae bacterium
AGCAGTATGCAGGCCACACTGGAAGGCATGGAGATCGGGCCGCTGATCGGAACCTATATGGAAGTCCTGATCCTCGGCATCGGCATGAAGATCATGTCTCTTATCATTTTCATCATCGTATACGGACGAATGATCGAGATCTACCTGATGACCAGTCTGGCACCGATCCCGTTCTCGACCTTCGGGAACCGGGAACAGAGCCAGATCGGTCAGAATTACCTCCGGTCGCTGTTTGCACTGGGCTTCCAGGGATTTCTCATCATGATCTGCGTCGGCATCTATGCGGTGCTGATCCAGGGCATATCATTCTCCGGCAACATTCTGACTGCACTCTGGGGCGTCATGGGCTATACCGTGCTGCTGTGCTTCACGCTGTTCAAGACAGGAACACTGGCCAAGTCCGTATTCAATGCGCATTAAGGAGGTTTTATGGCAGCGTATATATCTGTTCCAAGAGATTTGAGCAAGGTCAAATCAAAGATATTTTTCAACCTGACAAAGCGGCAGCTGATCTGCTTTTCCATCGCGGCGGCAGTCGGCGTCCCGCTGTTCTTCCTGGTGAAAAGAGGCGGAAATGTAAGCCTGGCAGCTCTGACCATGATCGGTGTGATGCTGCCGTTTTTCTTTCTCGCTATGTATGAGAAGGACGGCATGCCGTTGGAGGTGATCCTGGATCATTTCTTTGAGGCCAAGTTCCGAAGGCCCAAGGAAAGACCCTATGTAACAAACAACTATTACTCGGTGCTGATCCGTCAGTACGAGGCAGAAAAGGAGGTGGACGAGATTGTTCTCCATGAAGAGAGAAAAGCCAAAGGAAAGCGCCGCGCTGAATCTTCCAAAGTCTCTCAGCAAAAAAGACCGTAAGAAGGTGGAGGCGATCGTTGCGAAAGCCCGGAAGGATGATGGCGTTCCGCGCACCGCGCAGCAGTCGATCCCGTTTCAGCGCATGTTCCAGGACGGCATCTGCCGTACCGGCTCAAACTATTATTCCAAGACAATTCAGTTTCAGGACATCAATTATCAGCTTGCCCAGCAGGAGGATAAGACAGCCATCTTTGATGAATGGTGCGGTTTCCTGAACTTCTTCGACAGCTCTGTGAACTTTGAGCTGTCGTTTATGAATCTGAGCACCGATGCAGCGGATTTTGAGGAAAGCATCCGGATCCCGCTGAAGAACGACGGATTCAACGATGCCCGTGAGGAATACAGCAAGATGCTCCGCACGCAGCTGGCGCAGGGTAATAACGGTCTGACCAAGACTAAATATTTGACCTTCGGCATTGAAGCAGAATCCATGAAGCAGGCAAAGCCGAGGCTGATCCATATCCAGACGGATATTCTGAACAACTTCCGCAGGCTGGGCGTTGTGACAAAGGTACTGAACGGCAAGGAACGGCTGAAGCTGATGCATGACATGTTCCATATGGGAGACAAGGACCGGTTCTTCTTTGAATGGAAGTGGCTGGTGGAATCCGGCCTTTCCGCAAAGGACTTCATCGCGCCGTCATCCTTCTCCTTCCCCGGCGGAAGACATTTCCGAATGGGAGATCTGTATGGAGCCATGAGCTTTCTGGCAATCACGGCGTCGGATCTGTCCGATCAGCTGCTGAAGGAGCTGCTGGATATGGAATCCAGTCAGATCGTGACGATGCATATCCGCTCTCTTGATCAGAACAAGGCGATCAAGACGGTGAAGCATACGATCACAGAGCTGGACCGTTCCAAGATCGAAGAGCAGAAGAAGGCAGTCCGCGCCGGTTACGACATGGATATCATTCCGAGTGACCTGGCGACCTACGGAAACGATGCAAAGGATCTGCTGAAGGAACTGCAGAGCCAGAATGAGCGCATGTTCATGGTGACATTCCTGATCATGAATACCGGCAGCACCAAGCAGGAGCTGGAAAACAACATCTTCCAGGCATCCAGTATTGCCCAGAAGCACAGCTGCAACCTGCGCCGTCTGGACTTCCAGCAGGAGCAGGGGCTGATGAGCTGTCTTCCGCTGGCACAGAATCTGATCGAGATCGAACGCGGTCTGACAACCAGCAGTACGGCGATCTTCGTGCCGTTTACGACACAGGAACTGTTTCAGAGTGGCAGAGAAGCCTTGTATTACGGACTG
>CADBZI010000146.1 GCA_902799015.1 uncultured Lachnospiraceae bacterium
CTTCGACCACTTGTCAGATGCGAGAGTCACCATCTCATCAGAAAGTCCCGTCAGTCCGCCATCTGATTCATAGCTGATCTTTGCCCTGATCCAGACATTTGTGCTGGTCTCGGCCGCATAGACAGGTACCGGAATATTTACAAGCATCAGGAGCAGTGCCATGAGCATTGGTATTAATCTCTTCATTGCACTCCTTTCATGAAACAGGGGGCAGACCTTTGCCTGCCCCCGCATACTGCATTGTGATCAATAGGATCACTTGCTCTCCGCAGTTTCTGTCTTCACCTCCTCTGATACTGCAGAGTTCTGGTTCACAAAGGTCTCGTAGATCGTATTCAGTGTGTCCACGGACAGCTCGCCGGAAACATCAATCTTATCGTCGCCGTTGACGATGTTCTGCGCCTGAATAGCGTAGGCTTCGATCTGGATATCCAGCTTGTCGGCGGAATCGATCTCTGCTTCCATGAAGTTCTTCAGCTGCACCTTGTCAAACAGGGCATCCGTGGTCTCCTTTGCTCCGATCACGTTCTTGTAGCCGAAAACGTATGTCCTGGTCTTGCCCTTCAGATCCGTTCCCTCCTCCTTGGCCGGAAGCTCTGCCCAGGCTGTGGAGAAGTTGTTCTTATGGGAGCCGGCAGCATCATCCGTCTGCTTGTAAATGAACATCTCGGATGCTCCCTTTGTTCCCTTGGTGCCGTCATCGGAGACCGGAGTAATCGTGCGGACGGGAACCGTCATCTTGATAAAGACGACCGCTTCATTGGCACCGGTGTTGGTCACCTGCGGATCCTTCTTCGTCTCCTGGTTCGGAACCTGGTCCTTTACCTCAGGATCGTCATTTCCGGGATAGTTCGGCTCAGAAAGCTCAACCTTAACGTTGCCGACAGTGAACGTATTGGTCGCCGTCTGCGTATTGGTCAGGTAAGCGAATGTGCCGCCTACCATCAATGCTCCTGCGAGTGCGCAGGCTGAAATCGTTGCAATCATCTTCTTTTTTCTCATCGAGTATTCCTCCTTCGATATGTTAGTGTGTTTTGTCTTTTCCGCCTGTAACGCCGGCGGCCCGTTATATCCCGCAGCAGGGATGAAAGAATATTTAAAGAGGTGATCCAGAGCACCACGCCGACAAGCCCGCGCTTTCCCAGTGTGTCGATCGCATATCCGGCTTTGGGGACGGAGCCGATGCAGGTCCCGACGATCTGATCCTGCGATACCGCCTTGTCATCCGGTGACTCATTGGCATCTCCCTTGGTAATGAAGCCCTCCTCTGTTCTCTCCATGATCCTGTGCGTAATCAGTATTTCATCGTCACCTTCTCCCATCCGGTACGCGACAATATCCCCGATCGTGACATACCGGTCTGTCGTATCGATCAGGGCTATTGCTCCCGTATGAATCTCCGGTTCCATGGAACCGCTCATGACGATGTAGGTCTGCACGCCGAACAGATGCAGAAGAAGAATGCCTCCGGCAAGAACGATAAGAAGCGCCGTTGCAGTCACAACCAGCGCTTCAAAAATCCTTGCCAGGAGCTCGGGTGTCCGGCTTCTGTCTTTTCTTTTCATTTCCTGCTCCGTAATATCAGTTGAATCAGCAGAGTCTTAAAACAGGTGCTTCGCAGGAGCCCAATGCCTCTTCCTTATACAGGCACGCTGAAACGATCTTGCTAATCTCCGCATCGGAGAGGCTGCGAATATGCTCATCCTTATCGATCGCATAAATGACCGCGGGCCCATCAAGATAATACTTACTGTCAACCCGGTCCACATCTTCGTCCTTGAAGCAGATGAGAAAATCGGTATCCAGGAAGCGAAGCTCCTTAACAGATGGGCTTTTAAGATCAAACCCGCGCATTACAACGGGTTCCCATGCAACTGAGGGCCCATACGCGGGATGGTAAAAAATAACCTTATTCATCTCCGGCAGCTTCAGCGGCTTGCTCTTGTTCCAGACATCTGTACCTTTAGCTCTGCTTGTTTTTTGTGATCCTGTCTCCTCATGTTCAGGATCCGTCTGCGCTTCGAGAAGACATTCCTCGAAGAAGTCGACGACATCCTTCATTAATGCCTCCCTGTTGTAATCAGGAATAAAGCCAGCCTTGTGGAGAGGGGTAAAAATCG
>CADBZI010000147.1:0-2118 GCA_902799015.1 uncultured Lachnospiraceae bacterium
ACTGAACGGCGTCAGGCTATTTTAGACGCGTTGGTTCTCCGCAGAGAAGACACTGTGGAAAATCTGGCGCATGAATTTGGCGTTTCCGAACGCACGATTCAGCGTGATGTCGCAGAGCTTTCACTCTCTTATCCCATTGAGTCAGTGGCGGGTCGCTACGGAGGAGGAATCAAGATGGCCACTTGGTACCGTCCATCCCGAAGAACCCTTGCACCGGAGCAATCCAGTGCCATTCGGAAAGCTGCGCAGTTTCTGGAGGGCAAGGAGAAGCAGGCACTTTTAAGTGTTCTGGCTCAGTTTTCTGCTTCGCAATAAAGAAACAACGATCACAAAGACGAAGAGGCATAGCCTCAGAAAGGTAAAAGTTAATGGATATCAGATTTGTAATGACTCCCGAGGGAGCAGGAAAGAAAGCGGACGAGGAGGCGGCGAAGAGAGCATGCAGCTACTTCCGTATGGATGACATGCCGGTGAACCCGGTTCTCGCATTCAGTTTTCTTGAGGACAGAGACTGGCTGAATGATTACCTCGCTAAAGAGCTGCTGAAGAAGAGCAGCAAGGTTGCTGTGTGTGCCGATGAAGTGACAGAGAAGATGATCACTGAAATCAAGCTGGCACAGGAACTGGGACTTCCGATCAGGTTTTACGATGCCGACCTGCATGAAATTAATGTAGATGCTCTGGTCATCAATAAGCGGATCGGCCCGGGCCTGCGGAAAATGATCATGGATGTTAACGGGATTAGCTGCTCGACCGGCGGCTGCCCTTATGGCGCGGGCGAGGTAACCAAGGAACCTACTCCCGAAGAGACTGTTCCGGTACAGGAAATGGTTACTGACAGTGTCGCGGCACCGGAGAAGAAATCCATGCTGCACAGATTGTTCGTAAGACACTGATCGGAGGTGCAGCATGAGATACGAGAAAGAATATTGCTGCACCGGCCTCAAATGCCTGGGACTCGTCCCGGGCGAGGAGGTCAGGATCATGGAAGGCGTCAAGCTGGAAGTGGAACCGGAGCGGGTGATCGTGATCAGGGAGTATCCGTCTTACGTGCTTCTCGACATGGAGTTCGTGAAGAGCTTTTTCTGTCCGGGCCTGCCGCCGAGGCACATCAAGATCGGCATCCCGAAAGGGTCGATGCTCTGCGGGGATGTCAAGCTGAAGCGCCTGTCGGACGGGGTGCTCCTTTGCGGGAAGGAGGTCGGACATTTTGAGTGGATCTGATCTGAAACTTCCGGTAAAGGTAGCTCCGTTTGATCACCAGAAAAAAGCCTTCGAGTTTGTGCTCTGGCTCTTCGGAATGATGGACGGGACGGTGCGCTCGACCGGGGCTGCGCTCTTGATGCAGATGGGTACTGGAAAGTCCTTCGTGAGTGTCGCGGTCGCCGGGTGGCTGTTCCTTCACAGAAGAATCAAGCGGCTCCTTGTCGTTTGCCCGCTCTCCATTACCGGCGTCTGGCAGGACGAGTTTTCCAAGTATGCGGATTTCCCGTTCTCCCTTACAGTGCTGTCCGGGACGCTTCCGAAAAAGAAGAAGCAGCTCGCAGAGCTTCCGGAGGATGGCCTGCAGGTGGTTGTCGTTAATTACGAGAGCGCATGGCGGATGGAAAAAGAGCTGCTGGCGTACCGGGCGGATATGATCATCTGCGACGAGGGCCACAAGCTGAAAGAGGGCAGGACGGCGCAGAGCAAGGGCATGCATAAGCTGGGCGATAAGGCGAAGTACCGGATGCTCCTGACCGGAACCGTGATTACAAACCGGGAGATCGATGTGTTCTCGCAATACCGGTTTGTGGCCCCGCAGGTCTTCGGCAGCAGCTTCTTTGCCTTCCGAAACAGGTACTTTTTCATGTCGGGGTACGGTGGCCATACACCGTACTTCCGTAAGAGCATGACCGACGAATTCCTGAAGCGGATGCACAGTATCGCTTTCCGGGTACGGAAGGATGAATGTCTGGATCTGCCCGAGGTCACCGAAGAAATCCGCATGGTGGATCTGGAGCCGGAGGCCGCAAAGCTCTATACGCAGATTGAAGAAGAATCCTATGCGGAGATGCAGGACAGCGAGGTGACCGCAGCCAATGTGCTGACCCGGATCTTACGGCTCTCGCAGATTAC
>CADBZI010000147.1:2141-3735 GCA_902799015.1 uncultured Lachnospiraceae bacterium
GGTGGTTTCCTGAAAGATGATGACGGGAACGTAAACCAGGTCAGCACTGCAAAGTTGGAGGCGCTCTCGGACATCATCGACAGCGCGATGGAAGAGGACGAGAAACTGGTGATCATGGGCCGGTTTGTGGCGGAGCTCGATGCGATCGAAGAGATGCTGGAGAAGAAAAAGATCCGCTATGCCGTTGTCCGGGGCGGGATTGATGACCGGTCGGATCAGGTGTTCCGCTTCCAGAACGATCCGGAGTGTAAGGTATTCGTCGGTCAGCTGCAGGCGGCAGGCATGGGCATCACTTTAACGGCAGCCAGCACGATGGTGTTCTTCTCGCTTGATTATAGCATGGCGAATTTCGATCAGGCCAAGAGCCGCACGCACCGGATGGGGCAGAAACATAACTGCAATCGATAACAAGGTACTGAAGGCCCTGCGTGAAAAGCAGGATCTGGCCCGGATGCTGGTGGACGATTACCGCGCCGGACGGCATCCATTCAAATAAGGAGAGTCCTATGGAAAACAAACAGATTTTTGAGATGGCGGATGAACTGAAAGCTGCAAAGGAACACAAGAAGGATCTGGAGGCGCAGGTCAAGGACGTGAACGCCCGGATCGACGAACTGGATAAGGCACTGTCGGATGCCATGGCGGAGTCGGAACTAGAGAAGTTCACGCGAAACGGGAGTACCTTCTACCTGAACAGCCGCCTGTATGCTTCTCCGCGTGCGGAGATGAAGGAGGCGATGTTTGCGGCGCTGATCGACCATGGATACGGCGACCTGATCACCCAGACGGTGAACGCGAACACCCTCGCTTCTTTTTGCAAGGAGCAGCGGGAGGCCAATAAAGATGTGATCCCTGAGTGGCTGGCCGAGGTTGTGAATACCCACGACAAGATTACGGTTGGCATCCGGAAGGGATGATATAGATGCAGAGCACAAGGAAACACAGAAGCAGAGCATCCCCGGATCATGGAAACGAGGAGACATCAACGTTAACCATTATCGTAAATAAAGAAAGTGAGGACATGATTATGTCAGAAGTAAAGAGCAAAGAGCTCGCAGTAGCAACAACCGGTTTTACAGCACTTGCAAACAACAACCTGCTCGAAGAGGCCATGACGGATGAGTATGCCGGTCTTGAGTTTTCCATTGACCGCGTGAAGCTCCCGGCTGGCGGAGGCACAGCATTTGAGGTTCCGGCGGAAGACGGGGAGGACACCGAGATGGTGAAGGATATCACCGGCGTGATCCTGTACAACCACCCGGCCTTCGCCTACTATGCGTCTGCTTTCGCAGGCGGCCATGCAGCCCCGGACTGCTCGTCCATCGACGGCGTGACAGGCGTTGGCACTCCCGGCGGGGACTGCCGCACCTGCCCGTACAACAAGTTCGGCAGCGGCGACGGCCAGAGCAAGCTGTGCAAAAACAAGCGGATGCTTTACATCCTTCGCGAGGGTGAGCTGTTCCCGGTAGCGCTGTCCCTGCCGACGGGGAGCCTCAAGACCTTCACCAATTACGTGAAGCGCCAGCTCACGAAGGGAAGAAAGATCTCCCAGATCGTGACGAAGATTTCCTTAAAGAAAGCGACCAGCGCGGCG
>CADBZI010000148.1 GCA_902799015.1 uncultured Lachnospiraceae bacterium
CACCAACGACGCCCTTGAGGGCCTTTCCATCGGGGAGGATGAGAAGGGCGGCTACACCGTGCCGGATGAGTTTGAAAGGAAGCTGGTCGAGGCGCTGGAGGAGAACAACATCTTCCGCTCCCTTGCGACGGTAATCCGCACCACGTCCGGTACCCGCAAGATCCCGATCGCGGAGGATTCCGGGGAAGCCAGCTGGATCGATGAGGGTGAGGAGATCCCGGAGGCAGATACGACCTTCGGCCAGACGACCCTTGCCGCCTACAAGATGGGAACCATGATCAAGATCAGCAATGAGCTGCTGCATGATTCCGCTTTCGATCTCGCCTCCTATATCGCCCGCCGCTTTGGCGTCCGTATGGGTAACGCCGAGGAGAAGGCATTTATCACCGGCGACGGACAGGGCAAGCCGCTGGGGCTGCTGGCGGAAACCGGCGGTGTTCCCGTCGGTGTCACTGCCGCAGCCGAGACCGCTGTGACCTTCGATGAGATCTTCGACCTCTACTACGCGCTCAAGAGCCCGTACAGGAAGAAGGCGAAGTTCCTCTGCAACGAGGCCCTGCTCCTGCAGCTGATGAAGATCAAGGATAAGAACGACAACTATATCTGGAAGCCGTCGCTGGAAGTCGGCAAGCCGGATACCGTCCTGTCCCGCCCGATCATCACCAGTTCCTACATGCCCGCGATCGCAAAGGGGGAGAAGGCACTGCTCTTCGGTGACTTTTCCTATTACTGGATCGCCGACAGGCAGAACCGCACCTTTAAGCGCCTGAACGAGCTGTACGCCCGCACCGACCAGGTCGGCTTCATCTCCACCCAGAGAGTGGACGGCAAGCTCATCCTGCCGGAAGCGATCCAGGCCCTGAAGATGAAGGGCACCAAAGCCACCGGAACCAGCACGGGTACCGGGGCCTAAAGAAAGCGAGGTGACCGGTCATGGCACTGATCACGCTTGAGGAAGCCAAATCGTACCTCCGGGTGGACTCGGCGGATGAGGATGCCATGACCGGTATCCTTTTATCCTCCGCAGAAAAGCTGTGCGCCGATGTGGCAAGGCTTACGGAGGATGAGTGGGCAGTGGTCAATTCGGATGATACCGCGTCGGCGGATTATACCGAGGAGGCCCTCGCCCATATCCGGGAGATCATGAAAGTGGCCATCCTGTATACGGTCGGGTATCTCTTTGAACACCGGGAGAAAGCAGATTATACGGAGCTGACATTGACGCTTCGTTCCCTGCTTTTTGCAATCCGGGAAGGGGTGGTGTGATGAATATCGCAGGAATGCGGGTGCGGATTACCATCCAGAAAAATGAGACCGTAACCGATAAATATGGGAACCATAAATCCGAGTGGACTGATTATTTTACCTGCTGGGCTTCCGCTTCCAAGGGGAACACCAAGGCAGATGAAACGGAAGCTGCCGGTCATACTGAGGAGGAAGACCGGATGAACTTTACGGTGCGCTGGTCATCGGAGACCGATGTGGTAAACAGCAAGAACTACCGCATTCTTCTCTATGGCCGGATCTATAACATTGTCTCTGTGGACGATATGGGATTCCGCCGGAAAGGGCGGAAGTTTACCGCAGAGCTTGTGGAGAGGTGAGGCTATGGGCAGCCGGAAAATACAGATCGACCAGATGGCCGAGGCGGTAAACGAGCAGATGGAGAAATACAGTAAGCTCTCTGCAGAGGTGGTAAAGGCAGCCGTCACCAAAGCCGGGAATGCCGTGAAGAAAGATATCGGCGCGAATGCGCCTAAGAAGACCGGGCGGTATGCCAAGAGCTGGCGGACAAAGAAAACCAAGGAGAGTTCTACCGAGCTGGAAGTGACCGTGTATTCCCCCACCCGTTACATGCTGGCCCACCTTCTGGAGCACGGGCATGCGAAGCGCGGCGGCGGAAGGGTGAAGGCCATCCCGCATATCGCACCGGCAGAGGAAGCGGCGGAAGAGGAACTAATGAAAGATATCGAGAGGGGGCTGAAAAGTGGATGAGAATCAAATGCATGATCTGATGGATCTGTTGTCGGAGACGGGGCTTCCCTTCGCCTATGACCATTTCGCGGAAGGGGAGTCCCCGGAGCCTCCGTTTATCACGTTCCTGATC
>CADBZI010000149.1 GCA_902799015.1 uncultured Lachnospiraceae bacterium
TGATGCAGAAGACGGGTGCCGGGAAACCTTCTCCAAAATGGAACACTGAAAGCGTCTTCAGGATCCCCCGCACACGGGATGTCTTGATGCTGAAATCGAATGCTACTTCACTCGTTTTCTCCACGCCATGATATCCTGCGATTTCTGCTTCCTTATTCAGAGTTTCGTCAAGAGCATCAAGGTTCTCCTCTGGCACCTGTTCTTCATCCAGTTCTTCTTTTACCCGCAACCCTTCAACGGAGCGGAGGGCTTTCCCGGCAAGGCCATGGCTGAGTCCTTTTTCGTTTCCGGGGGCGCTCTCTTCTTCCGCTGTCCACTCACCTGACGCCTTTCTCCTATTGAAACGAAGGATTGCATCCAGCTCATCGTCTCTGGCGCGCATTACATCGCAGAGGCATTCCGCAAGATACTGCACCATGGTAAGGATCAGTATCTCATCAAAGCTCATCTTGAGTCCTGGGAAGCACATCTCGAGCGTGATAGTGAGCTCTGCCATTAACTGCGGAAGGTCGAACTTCCTGCTGTCATACGGCATCCGAACATTGGTATCATATTTCTTAAAAACATCGGTATAGATGCTTTCCGCAACCTGCAGGATAAGGTAGTCCTCGTTGCTCTGGTACAGGTAGGGGTCGAACATCTCAGGGTATTCCGCCCGCAGCACGCCTTTCATCCGTTCGACCACTTCGCCGCGGAGCCTTCTGTATTCAGGTCCGTTAAGGTAGATGAGCTTTGTCATGCTGTCTGCGACGCTGTTCATCTGCAGGTACTGTTCATTGCACTCCTCTTCTATCTCGATCCCCATCAGTTCGCACATGATAAGGACACGTGATGCGGTGGGCTGGATCGACGGTTCGTCCGGGGAGTCCGATATCGACCGGATCTCGTCTGCGGCGGGGCTCAGTACATCGGCATTCAGTGCCTTTTTTATCCTTTTCGTTGGGACAGGGGACAGGTTCCTGTCCCCGAAAACGTTCGTCCAGCCGGGCTCGTGCATTCGTTTTTCGATCACCATCTGTCTGTAGCTCTTAGCCCCGTCCGTTGTATGGCCGGAAGAGAGACCTTGTCTGTAACAGTCCTCGTCATGGAATTCAAGAAGGTCGAGATAGGTGAGGAGCTTGAGCCTTTTCAGTTTATTGTATTCCTGTTTGTAATAAACCTTATACAGTGAGAGCAGAAAGTTCCTGCTGTAAGTAGATCCATGCCGTGCTGAAAACAGCATCATCAGAAGGATACGGAAGAAATACGCGTCATCCCATGTGGCCTCATTCATCCTGGGATACGGGACATCCCAGAACTCCTCCGGCTCCTTTCCACCGGAAGATCTGCCTTGTGCTCCTTCCCCGTCTTCATCCCTGAAATGCCGGAGATATTCTTTGGCTATCGCAGGAAACGCCTCACGCATTTCATCGGTAATGAAGTTCCATGCAAACCACATGACAGTGCCGAAGTCATCCTCCGGTTTAGGAGGCATCAGTCCCATCCGGACAGCTTCCTGTGCATTCTGGTAGATGATCCGGTTCAGCTCCTTGTCAGACAGGGTATGCGTGATACCGCTGAATTCTTCCTGGGATAGCGAGCCAGGCGTGTTCATGACAGGTACCTTCGTGTTCTCCGCGGCAATGGGAATTATCCGCGTATCACCGTCTATGAATGGAGAAAAGGTAATATCAGCAGCAGCCTGCTTTTTAAAGCTCTCGCCTTTGAGTTTCTTCAGCTTTCTGTTTTCTTTCCTGCCCATGGGGTGCTCCTTTGCGGAATTCAGCTTCTGACGCTGTGATACACCGTACACACAGCATCTGTAAGTTCTCCCATTATGATAACACAAAGTCTAGTACGTGGAAGTAATTGCAAAACGGGCAGGATGAGGTAGACTTCCTCTCTCCTGCCAGATATTTCTTCGTTATACAAGCGCTGCTGCTATATCTGCCAGTAACGCTACTTTGAGGTCTGAAAACCCGACGATCTTATCTACCAGCCAAAGGCGTTCCGGGTCATGTTTTCCGTCCGGATCCCACAGCATGAACCACCGAAGGTTCTTATTGTCCGCTTCCTGGACAAACATCCTCCCTGTGCCGGTGTCGAGCCAGTTTTCTCTTAT
>CADBZI010000150.1 GCA_902799015.1 uncultured Lachnospiraceae bacterium
GTTTCTCACGCGCGGATCCGCGGGAATCACGTCTTCATGCTGCTCATTTTGTGCTTTGTCCTGCCCGATCTCCTGCGGACGATAGATGCCATGAATTTTGGCGGCCGCTGCCTGCAGCTCTTCTTCCAGGTCCGCACCCGGAAGAGGATTCACGGTAAACTCTTCCGCCCCATACATGGTTCGTTCTTTGGAAAGCGTTCCAAGGATCATATCCGGATGCTGGTTAAAGTAGCTGTTGATGGCAATCCCATCGTCTGTCAGACCAAGACCGACCCAGTTCGGTTCATCAATGGTTTCCTGGTCTCTCTTTTGGAGGAACAGGATATCAGTAACGACTTTGGTTCCGGCGTTTGCCTGGAAAGCATTGTTCGGCAGACGGATAGCTCCCAACAGATCGGCCCGCTGCGCGATATACTTCCGCGCTTTCGGATTTTTCGCGTCCATTGTATAGCGGCTTGTCACAAAGGCAAGGATCCCACCGGGACGCACCTGGTCGATGGCTTTCGCGAAAAAGTAATTGTGGATGCTGAAATTGAGCGCGTTGTATTCTCTGTCGTTGACCTTGTAATCTCCGAACGGCACGTTGCCGACGGCCAGGTCATAGAAGTTTCGCACCTTCGTGGTCTCAAATCCTGCAACGGTGATATTGGCCTGTGGATACAGGTGCTTTGCGATCCGTCCGGAGATGCTGTCAAGCTCCACACCATACAGGCGGCTCCCGCGCATCCTTTCCGGCAGCATTCCGAAAAAGTTTCCAATGCCCATTGCCGGTTCCAGGATCGTCCCCTGATCAAATCCGAATCGGCCTACGGTGGAATATATCGCCTGGATCACCGTCGGGCTGGTGTAATGCGCGTTCAGCGTGGATGCTCTCGCGGCTGTGTACTCTTCCGGAGTCAGCAGCTCTTTCAGCTCCTGATACTCCTTTTTCCACTCTTCTTTTCCTTCATCAAATGCGTCCGGGATCCCGCCCCAGCCGACGTAATGTGCGAGGACTTCCTGTTGCTCCGAACTTGCCTGCTTCCCCTCTGTTTCGAGTTCTTTCAGCAGCCGGATCGCACGTACATTGTTCTGGAACCTTGTCTTTGCGCCGCCTTCCTCTGCCAGGTGGATGTCATGGATTCTGTAGTTCTCCGCCTCTTCTGGTGCTGCAGACTGCTCCGCGGGGCTGTCTTCCGGCATAAAAGAAGCAGACCCCGTATGGTCGGAATCTGCTTCTTCTGGTGTGTCCATTGTGGACACGCTCTCCGTATTCTCAGGATTGGAAAAAACATCCTCGAGCGTCAGCTGTACACTATCTGATTCAGAACGATTTCCTCCGCGCTCTCCAGGCAGTTCTCCATGATCCGGATATACTCGATTGAGTGTCCCTGTTTCAGCGCTTCCACGGCTCCCCACGCTTTGGCCATCCGTTCTATCAGAATCTTTTTCAGTTCCTGCGCTCTGATCTCCACTTCCCCGCAGTGGCGATTCAGCGTCCCGTCCTTCATCATCTGAGCGTATTCCTTCGGATGATAGTCTCTCAGATAACTCATCCGCATACGGCCGTACTTCGCCAGTCCCTTCTTCATGATCTCTTCCGGATCCGGCTCCGGTTCTTCCTCTTCCTCCTCGTCCTCCGCCGGATTCTGACTCTCCTCTTCCGGCGTCTCTTCCTCCTCTTCCGCGTTCAGTTCCTGTACCTGTTTCAGGTACTCTTCCTCCGTCATCGCGTTCTCGGGATGCGGGTCCTCCGTCTGTTCGATCAGATCCCCGCCTTTCCCCGTGATTGGGAACATCAAGTCTCCGAGTACCCGATACCACTGTCCGGTCTTCGGATCGCACCAGTCTTCCACCTGTTCCTCGTCCAGTATTTCCCGGGGCCAGATCGTTTCTTCTTTCTTCATGATTGCTCTCCTTCTCATATTGCGGCAGAATCTCGTCAACCTGTTTCCGCACATCCCTGACAATCTGCACGGAATTTTCTTCTTCAAAGAGAAATTCCTGCCCTGTCAGGTTCTGAGCGCCAGACAGATCAATCTGCTCCGCTGCTTCTTCAATGCCGTACTTGATCAGCAGTTTATAAGCGGCGCTTGCCGCCATTGCCCGTTCCACT
>CADBZI010000151.1 GCA_902799015.1 uncultured Lachnospiraceae bacterium
GCTGTTCATCTATTGACGGTACCGGCATCTCTATTTTAAGGAGATCGCTTTTTGCCAAACTTGGTCTTCCTGTAGACTTGTCGAGCGGCATAAAATTAAAATGTACACAGAAGTAGAACAGATACTTTGAATCCAAGCCCTCATCTGGTGTTACACCAAAAGCAGTGTCGATATTCCAGAATGGCTCATCTACATAGATGGGGCGATTTATCGTACCTTTTCTTCCTACAATAGTGGTACCTGGCTCACACAGGTATTCATCTGCATAACCCATCTTCCCACCACTGCCGTATATGGGATATTTTCCATTCGGATTCTGGACATCTTTCTGATTTTTTCCACTTACAATGTGTAAAACATCAGCCCATTTTCTTTTTTCCATACCCTTACGCCACCAATTCTATATTCATCTCATCAAGTATCTCCAGATACTGATCACCGAACACTTCATAAAATCTGCCGAGCCCACCCTTCCGGTCAAATGGCGTATAATCCAGATCCCATCCGCAACCATTCCATCTGCTCATCTGTGAAATGCACGGCACCGGCATTCCGCTTCAGCGTCCACTGCATGAAATTATAGTTCACCTTGTCCGCAAACGGCTGCAGGTTATCTGCATAGCCCATCTCAAAACGGATAATGGAAATCAGATCCGCCAGCTGTCCAATCGTGCCACGCTTCACTTTATCCGGCTTCTTAATCGCATAACAATCCCAGAGCCGTTCAATGGTGATATGCTCCTGCTGCAGCTTCTCGTACAGTTCCTTCAGTTTCTTGATCGCCATCGGACGGTCTGCGTATCTCTGGTCATAAATAATACGCAGGGCAAGAATCTCATCCTTGTTCTCTTCAATAAAAGCATGAAAGCTCTTGATCACCTGATCAGCGTTGCTCTCACGGTCTTTATCCCAGCCAGCATAAGTGACAGAATCGATGTTCACGTTGTCGATGATCTGGTCATGCTTCTTGCGGACATCCTCAATATAATCCCTGTTGTCGGGATCGGCTGCTCTGCTTCTTTGATCAGCTCCTCCTGAGCAGCATCAAGCTTATCCTGCTCTTCCGGGCTTGGCTCTCTGTCCGGGTCAAGCGTGACACCGGCCCTTGCAGCAACCACATCTTCATCAAAGGCGTTGAGCAGGTCTTCTGCAACGGTGCTGATCGGTTTCCCGACTTTTGTTTCAAACTCATCCAGTTCCTCTGGCTTCAGTTTTGTGCTCAGCCGGATAAGACGATTTGCCAGTGATGTGAGGATCTCTGGATCTTTTGTTCCGAGCGATGCCCGTTTCATAAGCTCCGTCAGACTCACATGGGGCTTATACTCCAGTGGCCTTGTTTCCGTTTTCTTAGATTTCGTCACGCCGACAGCATCGATCACAACAAAGTGATCCTTCTCTGTAGCATCATCACCAGAGACCATCTTCAGGTCTTCCAACTTCAGCACCCTGGTTCCACGACCGAGCATCTGCTCGTAGTGGCTCTTGCTCCGGACATCACGCATAAAGATCAGACACTCCAGCGGTTTCACGTCCGTTCCGGTGGCGATCATTTCGACCGTCACTGCGATACGTGGGTAGAATTGATTACGGAAATTGCTCAGTGCCTCGTCCGCCTTCTTTGCCTTGCAGGTGATCTTCTGGCAGAATTCGTTTCCCTCACCGAACACCTCTCTGACGATCTGCACGATATCATCGGCATGGCTGTCATTTTTGGCAAAGATCAGTGTCTTCGGTACGTTCTTTCTACGCGGGAACAGTTCCGTGAAGACTTTATCCCGGTATGTCTGGATAACGGCACGTATCTGACTTGGATTTACAACATCCACATCCAGCATTCCCGGATTATAGGCCATATCCTCATCCATCTGTCGCCAGCGCTTTGCCCGGGTCAAACGATCCCGGTATTCCGCTAAACGCTTCATGATCATAGCGCCGTTTTGGGTGATTTCTGTATTGATCAGATAGATGTCTTCACCGACGTTCACCCGGTCAATGATAGCTTTCTCTCGGGAATATTCACTAACCACATTCTGGTTGAAGAACGCAAATGTCCTCTTCTCCGGTGTCGCAGTCAGACCGATAATGAAAGCATCAAAATACTCCAAGACCTGCGACCACACGTTGTAGATCGACCGGTGACACTCATCGACGATAATGCAATCGAAAAACTCCGGCGGATACTTCTTATTATAGACAACAGTGACCGGCGGCCTATTCTCCTGATCACGGTCAATCTCATCTTCTATGTCTTCGTCTTCTTCGGACAGTTCCTCGCCCTTCAGGATGGAGTACATTCTCTGGATCGTGCTGATATAGACCTGATTTGAGGGAGACATGACAGATTTCTTCAGGAGCCTGACACCGAAGATATCTGAGAAGACACGCTGCTCTCCATTCGGTACATATGCCCGGAATTCCTGCTCAGCCTGTACTCCGAGAGATTTCGTATCTACGAGAAAAAGAATCCTGTTCATCTTCCCATAAGTGAGCAGGCGGTATGCCTCTGTAATCGCGGTGAAGGTCTTACCCGCACCAGTGGCCATCTGAACAAGTGCCTTCGGTCTGTTCTCAGCAAAGGATGTGTCCAGATTCTTAATGGCGATCTCCTGGCATTTGCGGAAGCCGGTCGTATCCAGTTCCGGCAGATGCTTCAGGTTATTCCGCACAGTGTCAGGTGCGGCAATCCAATCCCGAAGTGTTTCCGGCTGATGGAAGGAAAAGACAGACCGAGACCTGTATTTTATATCGTGGAAATCTGTAAAGCGTGTCAGGGTACCGGTGGCCTCATAGGCAAACCGGATCTCATACCCTTCATCCAGATATTTGAATGTGCTATTTGCGTACCTGAAGGACTGACCTTCAACCACGGTGATATTCTGTGCTTCTGTATCCTTCTTTGCTTCGACGACTCCTACAGGCTTTCCAGCCACAAAAAGGGCATAGTCGACCGGCCCGGTACTCGTCGGAAATTCGCGGATTGCGACTCCAAGAGCTGCCGAGAGATTGATTTTGTTCATATCCTGA
>CADBZI010000152.1 GCA_902799015.1 uncultured Lachnospiraceae bacterium
AAAACGCTCGCCGCTGTAAGTAAACCCTGCGGACGTAGAAAGCCCGGCTCCCGCGCCGATCACGATCGCGTCCGCTTCATCAATTACCTGTTTCAGTTTCTGTATGTTATCCGAGTAGTTCCCGGTAGATCTCGTCATCGATATCCTTCCAGACAGTGACATGCTCCCACCACTTGAAGAAGTGGGGGCTTCCTGCTCAATGGCTCTATCAAGCCAAGTATCAACAGGCTATCCCCGCCTGCCCGGCGGTTCTTTCGTTATGTCTTCTTATGCGCTGATTCGCGCGTCTCTTTTGCTCAGGATCCATCGGCCCTCTTCCCGGATGTTCCTCGCCGCGTTGATGTCCCGGTCGTGATACTGCAGGCAGTGGTCACAGAACCATTCTCTCACGCTTAGATCCTTTACCTCCGGATGCATGCTCCCGCAGCCTGAGCAGATCTGGCTGGACGGATACCATCGGTCGATCCGGATCAGTTCCTTCCCCTGTTCCTCCAGCTTGTAGCTCAGCTTCTGCAGGAACGCTCCGTAGGCATTGTCCATGATCCCTTTCCCCAGGTGCAGGCACTGGGACAAAGCCTTCATGTCCAGATCTTCTGCCGCCACTGCATCGAACCCGTCCGCCAGTTTCCGTGTCAGCTTGTGCTGGTAGTCTTCTCTCTGATGCCGGACCTTCTCATGGCAGATCGCTACCCGCTTCCTCTGCTTCTCATAGTTGCGGCTCCCCTTCTCGCAGTGTGACAGCTTCCTCTGTTCTCTGGCCAGTCTCTCCTGCGCCTTCCGGTAATACCCCGGATATTCCGCCTTCGTCCCATCGGAGAACACTCCCATCCCCTGCATCGCATAGTCGATCCCAAGGATCTTCGCATCCTTTGTGCTCACTGCAGGCCGTTGGTTTTTCGGTTCCGGCAGTTCGCACAGAATGGAGGCATAGTACTTCCCTGAGGCTTCCTTTGTGATCGTGACCGATTTCAGGATGGCTTCCTGCGGGATCTGCCGGTGCAGGACGATCTTCACTTTTCCCACCTTCGGCAGCCGCAGCCGCTTTCCCTCCAGGCGGATATTGTTGTTGACCACATTGGTGGTATAACTCTGTTTAGGATGCCGTTTCGACTTGTACCTGGGAAAGCCAGCTTTGGCTTCCCGGAAGAACTTGCGGTAGGCTGCCTCCAGATGCAGCTGGGCGTTGGCCAATGCCAGCGAGTCCACTTCCTTCATCCATTCGTATTCCTTCTTGTACTGGGCCGGCGTCGTCCGCAGCATCTCATGGTGCTTCTCATACCATTCCTTCTTGTCCGTCAGCATCCGGTTATATATGAACCTGCAGCAACCGAAGGTCTTAGCGATCTGTGTCTGCTGCTCAGGATCCGGATAGATCCGGTACCGGTACGCTCTTCTCATTTCCCTTTTCCCCCTGTGTCTCGATATACTCCCTGATCACTTCGATCGGCGCCCCTCCTGCCGTCAGAAGGCAGAAACTCTGGCTCCAGAACGCATCCTTCCACAGCTTCTTCCGGATCTGCGGGAACTCCTTCTTCAACAGCCGGCTGCTGGCGCTCTTGTATGCATTGATGAACTTGCTGATCTCACTCTTCGGCTGGGCACGGAACATCACATGTACATGATCCGCATCGTGGTTCCATTCCTCAAGAAGGATCCCGTAATTCGGTGAGATGTATTCGAAGATCTCCTTTCCCCTGTCTGAGATCCGGTCATCGAACACCTTTCTCCGATATTTAGTCACCATGATCAGGTGATAATACAGCAAAAATACCGAATGTGCATTATTGTCCATATCCCGCATTTTTCAGTCCTCATTTCGTTTTCGACTGAATTGATTATATCATTTCCTTGTGTTGCGAACAAGTGTTCTTCATGTTCTTCTCTTGTCTTTTTGCAGTTCATCCCGCCACTTACAGAAGATGGGGGATTTCTTGCTTATATCACGTTAATACATGGTATATTATACCACAAAGGGAGCGGATATAACCGCTCCCTTTTATGGTTTATCAGAAAAAAAATAAGCGGCAACGTCCTGCTTTCCCAGGCGGTCTCCCACCAAGTAT
>CADBZI010000153.1 GCA_902799015.1 uncultured Lachnospiraceae bacterium
CCGCTATACATGCACTTTTGGAATACGCCGCCAACGAAGATTCGAATGGTCTGATGTCCATCTATCTTGAATCCTGTTCAATCAAAACTGTGAAAGCAGCTTCCTGTATACTTTAACCAGAGATAGGAAACAGCCTTGACCAAGAAAAATACCTCAAGTAAAGTTGGATTATTACTGACCTGGCAGTTGGTAAAATCCAAAATCACGAGAGGTATCTGAAATGAATAGTAAAGGCAGAAAGGCGAAAAAGCAAGCGAATATCAACAATTCAATGAATGTTCTTTCACCGGAGGAGCTTAACAGAAGGATCGCAGCGGTAGACGAAGGCCTGAAATCATCAACCTGGAAGGATCTGGAGGTCGGCGGCAAGTTCGATAAGAATGCAAAGCTCACATTTATCAGTGACGACATGCTGATCCTCGGATGCGACATCGGCAGTGAAACTCACTACATGAGGGCGATCGACACCAGGGGACGGGAACTCAGCAAGGACGCATTCCCGTTCAGCAACAATGCTGAGGGCTTCCAGAGTGCGAAGGCATGGGCAGTCCAACTGGCGGCGGAACACCGTAAGCAACAGATCGTTCTGGGCCTGGAGCCGACAGGACACTACTGGTTCTGCCTGGCAGCGTGGATGATCACAAACGGCATCAGTGTCGTGCAGGTCAATCCGTACGCGGTGAAGCAGACAAAGGAACTGGAGGATAACAGCCAGCTGAAGGACGACCGGAAGGATCCGAAGCTGATTGCGAACCTGGTGAAGGACGGGAACTACGGCATGCCCTATCTTCCAGAGGATATGTATGCGGAGCTGCGCCGGCTGTCGATGCTGCGGGACCAGCTGACAGAGGACAGGATCCGATATGTAAACAGGCTGCATAGGGAGATGAAGATCTACTTTCCGGAATACATGGACGCATTCGGGAAGCTGGACGGAACCTTCGCCCTGATGGCGCTGAAGGAGGCGCCATTTCCGGAAGATATCCTGCTGCTTGGCGCAGACGGGCTGAGGGAGATCTGGCGTGAGGCAAAGCTCAGGGGACGCGGATACAGCAGGGCGGAGCAGATTGTGAAGCTTGCATCGGAAAGTGTTGGACTTAAATCCGGCACAGGCGGCAGCAAGGAGGCGGTCAGATGCTTTGTAGAGCAGATCCTTTACCTCACGGGAAAGCTTGATGAGATCGAGGAATCCCTCCATCAGAAATGCCGGGAAATCCCGTATGCAGAGAACCTGCTGGAGATCGGAGGGATCGGAGAAAATATCCTGGCCGGAATCCTGGCAGAGATGGGAGATGTCAGCCGCTTCGATGACGTGAAGGAGATCCAGAAGCTGAGCGGGCTTGGACTTGTAGCCTGCAGTTCCGGCAAGCACAAGGGAGAGACAAAGATCAGCCACAGGGGCCGCAAACGGCTTAGGTACTGGCTCTTCCAGGCAGCAAGGTCTGCGGTATCCCATGCGGAAGAATTCAAGACGCTGCACACGTACTACACGACGAGGCCGGACAACCCTCTGAAGAAGATGCAGTCACTGATTGTGATCTCCTGCAAGATCCTGAGGGTCATCTATTCGATCCTGAGGACAGGGCAGGAGTACGATCCCGCAAAGATGCTGAGGGATATCAAGCATCCGGTAAAAGCGGCGGCGCAGGCAGCATAAACAAACTGACTCATCAACATGCAGACACCTCCTCCATGGCCCTGCCGGACCGCTTGAAGGCAGGAGGCCGGGCAGGGTCCTGGAGAAGGAACCCGTAAACGATGGCGTAGGGTCTACGGCATCAGTACCAACTGGCAAGGCAGAGTAAGGCGGCGAAGCGTCCACTGGTTTATCAGAACCGCTAAAAGAAGTCCGGTCAGTAATGAACCAACAACAAACAAGAGCTGTAGCCGGCAGGAGTATTCTCCGTAGGGTATGACCCTGTAAAACAGCTTAGCCGGCACTCGGTGTATGGACAGGTGGGACGAAGGAAGTTGGGACACGATCCCCATAGGCACGGAAGGTTCACCGCCATAGTTGATCGGAGGGAAAATGGCC
>CADBZI010000154.1 GCA_902799015.1 uncultured Lachnospiraceae bacterium
GGCTTCCGCGATATCCGCATAACCGGGTGTCTGCCAGAGCTGCACAAAATCGATCTTGATGTCGATGTCCGGCTCTGTAAGGCTGGTGTTTTTCAGGTAAGACTTTACGTAGTTCCGCAGTTGTGCCTCCGTCGGTTTTTCCTGAAACTGCGATGTACAGTCCAGCACGGATATCTTCTCAAACGGACCGTCATGCTCGATGGTTACCACCTTCTCTGGCAGTTCAAATAGCGTGCCGTCTTCCGAGTGCTTCCAATACGGATGAACACCTGTGATCATATTTTCGATGGATCGCTCCATCTCAAAATTGATCAGGTTCTTGCCGTACACGATCTTCACACCGTGATCGGCACCCCGATGGCCATGGAGCATTGCCGTGTACATATCCCATTCGTACTCCCCGCCGTAGGTATCCAGCATGGAGCCGTCCATACCACCGAGGCACCCGCGTACTGTCGCAGGACTTGTGATCGTGAAGGTCGCCTGTGAGTCGATATCCGTCCAAAAGGAAAACGGGCAGTCCGTGGTCGTATGGCTTTTCAGCGCCGCCATTGCTGCCTGGCTCCCTACTGCCGAGAACGGTGAAACCGTGATAAAGTTCTCCTGGTACTGGATATGCCGAGCAGCAACTTCCAGGATTCCTGACAAAGGAGTCGTGATCTTATAGATCCGGAACGGCTGATAGGTTGCCCGTTCACTCGGCTTTGCCAGAATGATGTTCCCTTCTACCAGATCTTCTGCGTGAAGCCCGGAGGCGGAATATGTCATCTTCAGCTCATAGCTGCCGTTTCGTTTCTCTGTCACATAACAGGATAATGTGTCACAGAGCTTGCCGATACCATTGGTCGTAAAAGCTGTTTCTGTTTCGGTGTATAAGCATGGAATCATAGCGTCCACCACCTCGGTGTGATCTCCACATGGTCTATCGCTCCGCTCCATGCTATATGATTCTTTCCAGGTTTCAGATCCGGGAAGTCATCGCTCTTCACATATCCGTTGCAGAAGCCGGAAGCGTCATAGGCGTTGTGGGTCTCACAGTTCAGATCAATATAACCGTTGTTAGCAAGGATGCTGACTGACTGGTCGCCGATATACACGTTGCCAGCGCCGGAGCCATACACCCGGATCAGCGGCTTTGCCCGAAACTCAAACGGATTCTTGATGGTTGTTTCCTGTGTGAGCACCAGTTTCCGCTGCCCGTCCACGCTCCATCGCTGTGGCTGGCAATGGAAGGTCAGTTTCATGGTCGCACCCTTGTCCCGTTTCGGCTCAAAGACAATCGCCGCTTTACAGAGGCCCATGCGGAAGAAGTCCGGATCGTAAGTATCATGGAGCACCTGATAGCCTACCGGTGACAGGAGCCAGCTCTTTACAGAGGCTGTGCGGGCAGGAAGCCCATCAAAGAAGAAGGCATCGTAGGTGATGTCCAGATTCTTGAAGCGATGCTCTCCCGCCTTCGCATTATCCCGCACTATATCGCCGTTCTTCCCAGGAACCGCCTGCAGCTCCATATCCACCTCCGGGCTGTCATACACACCAGGAGCAGAAAGATATAAGAGAAAGTCCTTGCTGTTCTTCCCGGCGAAGGTCAGATAGTTCCGGACGTATCGTGTTTTCAGTTCAAAGAGCGACATGTCTGAATCGCTCAGGATCGGTATTCTCTGCATCGGTCTTCTCCTTCCCGCGCACACGCGCAAATGTATGTAAAGAGGAACAGGATGCGGAGTTTTATTTACCCCACACCCTGCTGTCCTCGTTGAGCATTTCATTGATCCGATGGACCACTGTGTCCGCCAAATCGTTGTCGTTCCTGGCATTGTAACCGTTGACTACAACCTGCAGTGAGCCGATGGATCGTGTGTTATTTACCACAGAACCTCCGCCTGCTCCCGCCATCGCCAGCTGTCCCGCGCCGATCTCCGGTAGGCTCAGGCCGGTAAAGGCACCGCCCACAGAGGAAGCCAGCTCTCTCACGGAGGCAACCAGCGTCTTACTGCTCTTCCGGATGCCTTCCGCCATCAGT
>CADBZI010000155.1 GCA_902799015.1 uncultured Lachnospiraceae bacterium
TACCCGGAGGCCATTAAAACCTGCAACGATCTGGTGCAGGAGGACGGAATCTATGCGATTCCGAGCTCTGTTTCAAAGCTTGATCCCACGGTGCCGGGCGAGGTGAGTGATCCGACCAACGCGCTGTGCCTTCGGTGGGATATTTATCAGCAGATCGGAGCGCCGGAGATCGAGTCGTTAGACGACCTGCTCGATGTATTGAAGAAAATGCAGGATGCGGCTGGAAAGAGTGATTCCGGCAAGGATGTCTACGCGATGTCTCTGTTCTCCGACTGGGATGGCGATTACATGCAGAATGCGTTTACCATCGGGCAGATGTTTGGCTACGACATTCTGGGAACCTGCCAGATGGATGTGGATACAGGAGAAAATATCAGCATCATCGACGACAACTCCATGTACGTGAAGGCTCTGCGGTTTTACTTCAAGGCCAATCAGATGGGGCTCATTGATCCGGAATCTACGACGCAGAATTATGACACCATGGCCTCCAAGATGACCGATGGCGCGATTCTTTACAGTTTCTGGCCGTGGTGCGGCAAGGGACTGTACAACAGCACGGAGCATATGAGCGCGGGCAAGGGCTTTGAACCGGTTCCGCTGAAAGGAGCGAGGTTCACCTGCTTTGGCGCGACGAACACCGGATCGGTTGATTTTGACATCATGGTCGGCAGCAAGGCAAAGGACCCGCAGAGAATGGTGGACTTCATCGACTGGCTGTATTCTCCGGAGGCAATTGTCTGCTCCGGTTCCCAGACAGCCAGCGCACCGGGGCCGGAAGGACTCACCTGGGAGCTGAATGCGGACGGCAAGCCGGTGTTTACCGACTTCGGGAAGCAGGTGATCATCAACAAGGACCAGACCGCAGAGGTTCCTGCGGAGTGGGGCGGCGGCACCTACGCAGATGGCATTTCCGCTCTGAACTATCAGCCGGTCGGGATCAAGGATGTCAACCCGGATACGCAGAATCCATATAACTATCAGATGTGGGATGACTATTATGCTTTGACAGAGACACCGCTCTCCAAGGATTACGCGGATAAGACCGGATATGAGAAGCCGCTCGATTATCTGCAGTCCCTGAACCAGATCGCCGTGATCCCGGGCAACGATTATGCTGCGCCGCAGGCTTCTACTGACATTGAGACAGAGCGGGAGCAGTGCAAGCAGGTGATCGTCGACAGCTCCTGGAAGATGGCATTTGCGGAATCGGAGGATGAATTCAACGCAACTCTCAAGGATATGCAGGATACGGCAAAGGGACTCGGCTTTGACGATGTTTATGCTGTGGACGAGCAGAATTCAAAGGACCGCTATGCAGCGTTTCAGGCTGTCAGAGGAAACTGACTGCGCTGAGAACTGTGCGGAAACAAGATGAATGATTATGGAGGTGAGCCCCGGCTATGCGGCCGGGGCCGCTTTCATACCGTGAGAAATCCAGAAGTGGTACAAAAGACGGGCGGTTCCGGAAAGAATTTTCTTCGGAGCGGCTGGCGCGGGAGAAACGGATAGATGCACATGCGGCAACGCAGATGGGGAGAGAAACAGAACAGGGAGGTGTGGGTTGAGAAGCAAACAGGAATTATGGAGTCAGGTTCATCACGGGTGGAATCTGGGCAATGCCCTGGACAGCTTCTGCTTCGAACGACCGGGGACGGGGCGCGGCGAAACCGAATGGGGCAATCCGCCCGTCACGAAGGAATTGCTGGATACCGTGGCAGCAGCGGGCTTTGATCTGCTGAGAATTCCGGTAACCTGGTTTGAACATTTTGAGGATGGCAGCGGGACGATTCAGAAGGAATGGATGGACCGGGTGCAGGAGATTGTCGACTGGGGAATTCAGGACGGGTTCTTTGTGATTTTGAATATGCACCACGAGAACAGCTGGATGTTCAATAGCGGGAAGACATTGCCGGAGGTATCGGAAATCTACAGAAATTGCTGGAGACAAATTGCGGGGCGGTTTCGGGATTATCCGGATGCGCTGCTGTTTGAGGCAATGAATGAGCCGCGAATCGAGGG
>CADBZI010000156.1 GCA_902799015.1 uncultured Lachnospiraceae bacterium
TGTGACAGTGTGTCCGGGATATCATCATAGAGCAGCTGTAGCGTATCGTAATCGCCGGCTTTCACAATGGCTCTGGCCTCTGCAAGATCCGGCATGTGGTTTTGCGGAAGGTTCTGTAACTGGATCAGTCTGCCTGCCCACCTGCCGGAGCGGTTGGCTCCGTAGAACTGGAACATACCGTGGGCTCTGCCGTCTTTGCAGACAGCGTTCTGCATGGCCTGATATTTCTTCACAGATGATTTTGCCAGCTGCAGGCGGAGCCGGAGGGCTTCTTCTACTTGGCCGTCAGTATCATCGATCAGCTTTGCAACATCCTTCTTTCCGAGAGATTCTGCTTCTACACCGTTCTCAGAGAGCCAGGCTTTCATCTGCATCACACTGTTCGGATTCTCCACGCCGGTGATATTTTGCATGGTTTCGGAGAGGGCAGCTTTGGAACGTTCATCAAAGGTGATGGCGTTCTCCACCACATCCATATCCAGGGCGATACCTCTGTCGTTGATTTCCTGATCGAGATGATATTCATCCCAGATGAAGTCCGGGACAGGATATTTGGACAGGCGCTTCTGTATCGCCATTTCTACTTCCACATCGCGTTTATTGTAGGATTTGAAGAGTGACCACTTCTCCGGATCGTGTTCCGGAAGGTTCCGGGTGCGTCCGCCATTGCTTTTGGTCGGTTTGCAGGGACTGCAGAAGTAGCGGATCAGGTCTTTGCCCTCCTTCAGCTTTTGATCCTGCAGCTTCAGGACGGCTCCGACACCTTCCAACGAAAGCGGCAGTCCCATATAGGCTGACCAGATCATGGTGCATTTCCAGGATGCCGGATCCAGATACTGACCGGCGGGATCCTCTGGGATGCTGTAACCGGTGAAGTATTCCGGGCGATGCTTCTTCAGCCAATTGGATAGACAGATGCGTTCAAAGGAAGCATTGAAAGCCCACTTGGTTACATTCTCATCAGATAATGCTGCAAGGAATCTCTTCCGGAATGGTGTCGCCGCAGGCAAGGTCGTATACCTTGACGGGTCCGCCATCCACTGAGACTCCGAAGAGCAGTATCTCAAATTCATCAGACTCAGCGTACTTGTAAGCACCGCACTTGGTGATGTTCACGTCGCTGTAAGTCTCTAAGTCGATTGACATTTCTTTCATCATCATTGTCCTTTCCATGAAAAGAGAAGCGGCAGATCTTGCCTGCCGCCTCCCGTCTCTTTAACGTCTTTCTTCCAGCATCTTCTGGTATCTGAGCTCTGCTTCCTTGCGTTCCAGCTCATCCTTTGCCTTCTTGCGTTCATATTCTTCCTTGTCCTGGGTCTTAGCCTGGATCATGAACTTGATCCCGAAGATCAGTCCCACAAGGAAGGTCACGAGAAGACCTAAGCATATGATGTTACCGATAAGATTTACCACACTGTTCGCAAATTCCATGATTATTACCTCATTCTTTCTTTAGATTGTCGCAGGCAGCGGCGGTATTGCCGCCACCTGCATTGGTTGTCAGGTTAGTCGAGGAAATCATCCTCATCGTCTGCCGTTGCAAAGTCATCCTCAGCTCTGGACTTGCCTCCAAGAGGTTCACCGTCGCGGATCTTCTGAAGATTGTTCAGACCGCAGGCGATACCCTTGTTGCCATTGCTGTTGAAGGCGTACAGGTTGATGCTGGCTCTGCCATACACGCCGGAGTAGACTTCGGAACGTTCCAGGATCGGCTGTCTGTCTGCATCCACGATGCCGGGAGCCGTTGCGCTGTTGGCATTGATGAAGTAGGCGTTCTTGTAAGCTTCATCATCCGGTCTTTCCAGATCACCGTCACGGAGAGGTGTCTTGATAGCGGAGAGGGCAGGAACGGACTTGCCGTTGCCCTTCAGCTTGCTCTGACCTTCTTCATAGGCTGCCTGAATGGCTGACTTGATCTTTGCGACCGTAGCGGTATCGGACTTCGGAATGATGAGCGACACGCTGTACTTCGGAGCGCCGCCGTTGATGCTCTTCGGATCCCAGACATT
>CADBZI010000157.1 GCA_902799015.1 uncultured Lachnospiraceae bacterium
GAAGCTGATCAGGAGACTCTTCGGAGAATTGCGGAAGGGTCAGTAAAACTCGTAGAGACCGGGGGTGATGTGCATGCCTAAGACGCCGGAGCAGATTGCGCGGGAGGCGATCGACCGCAGGCTAAATGACGCCGGATGGGTCATTCAGGATATGAACAAAATCAATCTCTCGGCAGCTCTTGGAGTCGCAATACGCGAATTTCCGACGAGTACCGGGCCGGTCGACTACGCCCTTTTTGTGGCAGGAAAGCCTGTGGGGGTTATCGAAGCAAAGAAAGATACAGAAGCACAGAATATCACCGTGGTTGAAGGTCAGTCCTTCAGATACGCCAACAGTACCTTCAAGTACCTCGATGAAGGTTGTTATGAGATTCGATTTGCTTATGAGGCAACCGGTACCCTAACGCGCTTTACAGATTTCCATGATATCAAATACCGGTCTCGCTCTGTCTTTTCCTTTCATCAGCCGGAAACGCTCCGTGACTGGATTGCTGCCCCAGACACAGTGCGGAATAACCTGAAGCATCTGCCGGAACTGGATACCACCGGTTTCCGTAAATGTCAGGAGATCGCCATTAAGAATCTGGATACATCCTTTGCCGAGAACAGACCGAAGGCACTTGTTCAGATGGCTACCGGCGCAGGGAAGACCTTCACCGCGATTACTGAATCCTACCGACTGCTGACTTACGGGAAGATGAACAGGATCCTTTTTCTCGTGGATACAAAATCGCTTGGGGTGCAGGCTGAGCAGGAATTCCGGGCATATGTGCCGAATGGAGAGCAGCGTGTCTTCTCAGATATCTTCGGCGTTCGGCTTCTGAAGAAATCTGTCATGTCTCCATCCAATCAGGTCTATATCAGCACGATTCAGAGAATGTACTCTATCTTGAAGGGCGAGGAACTGTCCGAAGAAGACGAAGATATAGAAGATGAGATTGACCGCGATCAGGAGAACAGGCCGCCGGTCACTGTCGTCTATAATAAAAAGTATCCGCCGGAATTCTTCGACTGCATTATCGTCGATGAGTGCCACCGGTCAATCTACAACGTGTGGTCACAGGTTTTGGAATATTTTGATGCCTTTATCATTGGCCTGACCGCAACGCCGGAGAAGAGGACATTTGCGTTCTTTAACCAGAACGTGGTCAGCGAATATTCCCGTGAGAAGGCAATTATTGACCGGGTGAACGTCGGCGAGGACATTTATCTGATCAATACTGAGATTACCCAGAATGGCGCTATGATCATGAAGCGTCTGGCTGAATACCGGGATCGTCTGACCCGGGCAAAGCGCTGGCGGCAGATGGATGAAGATATGGCCTATAATCCGGGAATGCTGGATGTGGACGTTGTGAATCCGAGCCAGATCCGTGCGGTCATACAGACATATCGGGACAAGGTATTTACGGAGCTGTTCCCGCGCAGAAAGAACGTGCCGAAGACACTGATCTTTGCCAAAAATGACAGCCATGCCGATGATATCGTGCAGATCGTCAGAGAGGTGTTCGGTGAGGGAAATGAATTCTGCCAGAAGATCACCTGTAAGGCGAAGAAGGCTGATGAGGCTCTGAGCAATTTCCGTAACCAGTTCTATCCCCGCATTGCAGTGACGGTCGAAATGATCGCCACCGGAACGGACGTGAAACCGCTGGAATGCCTGATCTTCATGCGTGATGTCCGGAGCAAGGGCCACTACGAGCAGATGCTCGGTCGTGGAACCAGGGTGTTGAAACTGGAAGACCTGAAGATGGTTTCCGGTGATGACGCCACAGAAAAGGATCACTTTGTCGTGATCGATGCCGTCGGCGTAACAAAATCCAAGAAGACGGAAACAAGGCCGCTGGAGTATAAGCCCCATGTGAGTCTGACAGAGCTTATGAAACGGGCATCGCTCGGAACGAAAGATCCGGAGATTCTTACATCACTGGCAAATCGTCTTATACGGCTGAGTACAAAACTGAAGCCAGAGGAACTGGATGAGTTCGAAGCAAAAGTCGGAAAGTCGATCAGTACTGTGGCGGAGGATCTGCTTAACGCTTTTGATGAGGATGTGGTTGCGGTAAGGGCCGGTGTTACGCTTGACCCGGACAGAGAGCCAAGCCCGGAAGAACAGACGAAACTTGATGCTGCGCAGGAGGAACTGATCAAAGAAGCAGAGCAGCCATTCAACGATCCCGACAACAGGGATTATATTGAGGATGTCCGCAAGAAGCATGACCAGATCATCGACAACGTGAAC
>CADBZI010000158.1 GCA_902799015.1 uncultured Lachnospiraceae bacterium
AGGGACAGGGAAACCGCACCGGGCAGCCGCACCGGCTTGGCATAAGTTACGTTTCCGTCCTCATCGAAGGTTGCCTTGGCATAGTGGCAGTTTTTGAGGCCGAAACGCACCTTGTTTTTCTTCTTGCTCATGGATTCTCCTCACTTTCCGGCTCCTCAGAGCCATCTTCATCCTCGTACTGAAGATCGAGCACGACCTCATAGAGGACTTCATACATCTTCTCTTCCTCGATCCAGACTTCGGATTTATGGAAGAACATCTCATGCTCCGTCAGGAGCCGCTCCACCCGCTGTTCCAGCACGGGGTCTTTGGCATCGGTGTAAAGCTCTATGTCCAGCTCATGCAGCTGGTAGTACACCGTGTTGTCCGCGCCCGTGGGCAGGTTTCTCGGATAGAGGAAACAAAGAAAAGGCGGGTCCGGAGACTCACCTTCTGCAAAATGGTCATAGGCGATGGGAAGCGAAAGCTCCTCCAGCACCTCGAATACTTCATTATGGGTCATGGCTTTACGCTCCCTTCTCAGCCCTGCAGCGCCTTTTCGATCAGCCCTTCCAGCATCTCGATCCCCATCTCCTCAGCGGGCGCGATATGCGGAATGGCACGAACCCTTCCGCCGCCTCGTTTGGCATGCCCCTTTTCCAGCAGATGCGAAAGCATATACCAGCTGGGGCTGTACACGGTCTGTTCCAGGCTCTGGCTGCTTTCTGCTGTGGTCTTGACTGCCCAGCTCTTGGCATAACGGCCTGTACGGACCGGCGCGGAGCTGTTGATCTGCTCCTTCACCGCCTTCGCGGATTTCCGGACGGCAGACTTCACACCTTGGGCACTGAGATCGGCGTACTCTTCCAGACCTTCATTGATGGCAGCCGCCATCTCGTCAATGGAAACCGATCTGCTCATGACGCGCCTCCTCTCTTCGCCAGCTTGCACACGATGCGGATGGTCTTTCTCTGGTAATTCATCATGTCCACAGACTGGATATCGTAGGAATCGCCATGGAAGGCGACCCGGTAGTGTGTGCTGTCCAAAGAAGCCAGCTCCGGACAGTAACGTACTTCAAAGTTGATGGTCTGCTCCTCAGTCGTGGTAGCAGCCTCTTTCTCCTTGTCGTACTGGTAGGTGCTGGCGTAGGTGTAGCAGGTGAAATAATCCGTCCAGGCATTTTTGTGGTTGCCGTACTTGTCGACCACCACTTCGTTTTTCTGGACGGTCAGGCGTTCATTGAACCGGGCGATCTTTCTCTCCATCTCAGAACACCCCTTCCCGCACAGAGGACAGAAGGTTCCGCAGGGTCATCACAAGGTCGTGGTGATCCGCTTCCTCCCGGTGCTCATACAGATAACCGAGGGAATACAGCATGGCGGTACGAAGGAGAGATCGGAGCTGGAGAAGCGAGGCGTTGGAAAGCTCCTCGCCCCGGATCGCCACAGTCTCCGTCTCATCGTCCCAGAGGGTATTCCACTCTTCTGCCGTGATCCGGCCAACATCCGCCGTCAGCTTCTCTGCGCTTTGGAGGAGGCTTTCAATCAGGCCATCCTCCATGGAGCTGTCCACACGCAGGTAGGCTTTTGCTTCATCAAGTGTTATCAGGCTCATCCTGTCAGCCTCCTCTCAAGAGTTAAGGAGCAGAGGAACTTCCCCTGCTCCCGTTTAGGTCATCAGCCGCCGGGCTGTTCGTCCGGATCGGTCGTCGGGTCGGTGGTAGGCGTAGTGGTGGCCTTGGTACCGGCCATCTTCAGCACCTTCACGGACTCGGGCAGGATCAGGCGGCCATCCACACGCTGGGTGGTCAGGAAACCAACCTGGTCAGTGCGGGCATACAGCTCGTTCAGACGACGGAAGGTGCGGTTCTGACGGTCTGCGACCCAGTAGTTCTTGAGATCGCCGAACAGCAGGACCTTCTCACCGGAAGGAGCTGGTGCGGATCGGGCGGCCCAGAATAGTATCGGGCTTGGCCACATCCAGAGAAGGCTTCCAGATGTAGTTGTCGTTCTTGTCCTTCAGCTTCATCAGCTGCAGGAGCAGGGTCTCGTTGCAGACGAACTGCGCAGAGCGGCGGTACGGGGACTTGAGGCTGTAGTAGAGGTCGAAGATCTCATCGAAGGTCACCAGATCCTCCGCTTCAGCCGTCACACCCAGCTCAGCGCCGCCGACATCCGCAAGGATGCCCAAGGGCTTCTTGTCGCCGTCGCCGGTGAAGAAGGCACGCTCCTCGGCATTGCCCATGCACACACCGAAACGGGCCGCGATATAGGAAGCCAGGTCGAAAGCAGAGTCGTGAAGCAGCTCGTTGCTGATCTTGATCATCGTGCCCAGCTTGTAGGCGGAGAGGGTCGTCTGACCGAACTTGGTGTTGGTCTCAGGGATCTCTTCACCCTCATCGATCCACTGCGCTTCCATGGTGTCGTTGGCGATGGGGATCTTGCGAGTGCCGGAGTTCGTGCGGATGACGGTCGCCAGCTGACGGAAGATGTTGTTCTCCTCCAGCGCCTGGATGAGCTTGCGCTCAAATTCGTCCGGCACGGTATAGCCGCCCTCGGTGTCCTCACCCACAGACAGAGCATTGCGGACCGCGAACTGGTCGCCCTGGTTGCGGATCATATTCCAGAAGGCACCGGCATACTCATCGGTCGCGGTCGGGGCAACGTTCTCCGCCTTGCGGCTCATGGGCTTGTTGGTGACGGGATGGGTGGTCGGCTGGGAGAGCTGAGCATCGAAAGCCGCCTGATCCTCCAGACGGGCGATCTCATCACCCAGGGCCTTAACCTCACCGGCCATCTTGTTGTACTGTTCGACAGCGGAGGCCTCGACCAGACCGTTCTCACTGCGATGCTCCTCCAGG
>CADBZI010000159.1 GCA_902799015.1 uncultured Lachnospiraceae bacterium
AAAAAGAAAACTGAACGAGAATGAGCCAAAGCCTAAGAAGAAAGCTCCCTCCTGTCCGAAGTGGCTGGAGCCGGAAGCAAAAAAAGAGTGGCGCAGGCTCAGTAAGCAGATGGAACAGATCGGTATTCTGACTGAAGTGGATATGGCTTCCTTTGCCGGATACTGTCAGGCATATGCCAGATGGAAGGAAGCAGAGGAATTCATCACCCAGCACGGCACAATTGTAAAGACACCGAGCGGATATTGGCAGCAGGTTCCCCAGGTATCGATTGCGCAGACTTATTTGAAGATCATGAATCGCTTCAGTGAGCAGTTTGGTCTGACACCGGCGTCCAGAAGCAGGATCGTTGCAGATACAGGTGGCGGAGGTATGGCTGATGAGATGGAGGATATTTTAAATGGGTGATAACAGACCAGCGGGATATCCGAAACTCACAGACTACATTCCGACAAAGTTCATGCTGCCGACTTCCCATTACGATGAGGATCGCGCTAACCGTGCTGTCCGGTTTATAGAAAACCTGAAGCATACGAAAGGCCGCTGGGCCGGGAAGCGCTTCTGGCTGCTGCCGTGGCAGGAGCAGATCATCCGGGACGTATTTGGGATCGTCGATGAGAACGGTCACCGGCAGTTCCGGACGGCCTATGTGGAGATACCAAAGAAGAATGGAAAGCAATTAGCATTGGACACACCAATCCCGACGCCTGCTGGCTTTACGGCAATGGGGGATCTAAAGGTGGGCGATACCGTTTTTGACGAGAATGGCAAGCCCTGCCATGTGGTGGCTAAGAGTGAAGTGGATGATACCGAGCAGGCTTATAAACTGACATTTCGTGATGGGAGCAGTATTATTGCCGGGGAACGACATTTGTGGAACTGCGATTATATTTATGGGAAACCGCACTCTGTGCTGTGGACGACGGGAGAAATATTTCGAAGGACACAAGCATTCAGAGACCGTCATAGGGATGATCCGAAAGAAGCACGGCGCTCTCTTATTAGAATCCCGGTAGCTGCTCCGCTGAAAATTCCAGATACCGATCTTCCAGTTGATCCGTATCTTTATGGGTATTGGCTTGGGAATGGAAACGCCATAAAGCCGGAGATCACAGTAAGGGATGAAGATGTGGCGGACATTATCTCATTTATACCTTATCAGCTTCACAATCGTTATCCGCAGAAGTGCGGTGGGAGCGAAGTTCTGAATTATACGGAACTGAAGCCCATCCTTTTAAAGTCCTTTCGGGATAAGGCGATCCGGGCTGAGTACCTGAGAGCATCGGAGGAACAGAGATGGGCGCTGCTGCAGGGCCTCATGGATTCCGATGGGTGCGTCGGAGAGCGAAAAGGACAGAGCGTATATGTGACCACCATAAGAGAACTTGCGGAAACCGTCAGAGAGCTTCTCTGGTCGCTCGGAATCAAAAACGCTGTAAAGGCAGAGCCATCAACCAGATGCGGATGGCCGACGGGAGAGATCCTGTATGTGATACGTTTTACGACATTTTCTGATCAGCCAACCACAAGGCTTGTGAGAAAAGCGGTTCGACAGCGGATTCGGATGAAGCAGACACGATCCAATTTTCATTATCTGGAAAATATCGAACCGATCGATCATCCGGTACAAATGCAGTGTATTCAGGTTGACAGTCTTTCGCACCAGTATCTTGCCGGAAGATCGATGGTTCCGACGCATAACAGCGAGCTGGCAGCAGCGGTGGCGCTCTACCTCCTGTATGCGGATAAGGTGGATATGACACCGGCGCTGGTGAAGCGATCAAAGATCATGGCTGCCGGAAAGCGCATCGTCAACTATCAGAACGCCGGATACTATCAGGTGTTGTCGGCGGAAGTCGGTACTAAGCACGGCCTGAACGTTTCCGGCCTGGTATTTGACGAGCTTCACGCCCAGCCCAACCGGCAGCTGTACGATGTTCTGACCAAGGGCTCCGGTGACGCGAGGGAGCAGCCTCTGTATTTTCTGATTACGACTGCCGGAACTGACCGGGAATCAATCTGCTACGAAGTGCATATGAAGGCGCTCGATATCCTGCAGGGAAAAAAGATCGATCCGTCCTTTTATCCGGTGGTCTATGGCCTGCCGGATGACGCGGACTGGAATGACGAGGCAAACTGGTATAAAGCCAATCCGTCCCTTGGATATACGATCAAAATCGACCGCGTCCGGGCCGCCTATAAGGATGCGCTGGAAAATCCGGCGGAAGAAAATGTGTTCCGCCAGCTCAGGCTTGACCAGTGGGTCGGGAGCTTAGTGGCATGGATTCCCGAGCATGTGTATGACAAGGGAGACATCCCGATTGATATGGAGAAACTGAGGGGCCGTGATTGTTATGCGGGACTGGACTTATCCAGTACGTCTGACATCACGGCTTTTGTGATGGTGTTCCCGCCGGAGGCAGAAGGAGAAAACTATATCGTTCTGCCGCATTTCTGGCTTCCGAGGGAGACGCTTAAGCTGCGGGTGCGGCGCGACCATGTGCCGTATGATCTCTGGGAAAAGCAGGGCCTCTTTCATATCACGGAGGGAAATGTCGTCGATTACGAGTTTGTACGGAAAACCATAGGCGAGCTGGCCGAACAGTACCACATCTGTGAGATCGGCGTTGACCGCTGGAATGCGACGCAGCTGATCACGGAGCTTGCCGGTGATGGCTTCACCATGGTTCCGATCGGGATGGGCTTTAAGGATATGAGTCCCGGAATGAAGGAACTGTATAAGCTGCTGCTGGAAGGAAAGATCACCCACGGCGGCAATCCGATCCTTAGGTGGATGGCCGGGAACGTCGTGGCAGAAATCGATGCGGCGGAGAATATTAAACCGTCCAAGAAGAAAGCGACGGAGAAGATCGATGGCATTGTGGCCCTGATCATGGGGCTTGACCGATGCATCCGGCATGAGACCAGTGGCAGCGTCTATGACGATCCGGATCGCGGCCTGCTGGTTTTCTGATGGAGAGGAACATGATAACACTAATGGTCATTGGCCTTCTGGTAATCCGGGAGGCTGTTTTTATTATGGAGGAAATGTACTGATGGGATTTTTAAGCTGGCTGGGAATCAGCCCAAGGGATGCTCCGGCGCTTCCGGAGATCACCGATAACGTTCGGGACTCCGGGCAGACCTTTGTTTTCGGAAGAGCCGATTCCGGGGAACGGGTTGATGAAAAGAGTGCGATGCAGATCGCAACCGTGTATGCCTGCGTGCGGCTGCTTGCAGAATCAGTAGCGGGCCTGCCGCTGCATCTTTACCGCTTTACGGACGATGCAGAAAACGGGAAGGAAAAGGCAAAAGACCATCCGCTTTACCGGCTTCTGTACATGCTGCCGAACCCGGAGATGACGAGCTTTTCCTTCCGGGAAGTGATGATGACGCACCT
>CADBZI010000160.1 GCA_902799015.1 uncultured Lachnospiraceae bacterium
CCATGATCTGCTCCTCTTTTTCTTCACCCCAGCGGGTATCCTTCTTGGTGATGGTGCAAAGGCCCAGCATCGTGCAGCCCTCGGCCGCGTAGCCGTGCAGGTCTTCCATGAGGCCTGTTGACTGGTTTGTAACCACCAGGGTCTGAATGCCTGCTCTCCGGAGGGTGTCGATGAAATCATGTCGTTCCCGGTCCCAAGTGAAGTCATCCATGATCACCTCGTCGGTGTCGCTGTAGCGCCATGCTCTATAGGCTTTGCAAGCTCCGGCGCTGATCGGGTACTGGAAGTTTTCTTCTTCCTCTTTGTACCAGGACTTCAGCTCCTCACTGTCCCAGCCCTTGGTATCAATGATCTGCTGCTTCAGCTGCTTGTGGGCTTCGTGCCGGGTTTCGTAGTCGCGGGCGATGCGGTCGAGCTCTTCAAAGTAGGTGTTGGTCTTCATGGTAGGTTCCTCCTCGGTAATGTTGTCGTTTGCCCTTCGGCATGTGTATATATCACTCTACTTCGAAGATATAGCAAGTTAATTCTGCGCCATAATGTGCACAAATATCTACCCTGAAACCAAGCATACCGCCAAACGCGAAATTGCCCACACATTGCCTTTCTCGCCGGGTTCCTTCCCATCGATGAACAACCCAAAAGAGGCCCGAAGGCCCCTTGGTGGTCGCGTGTGCGGCTCAGCGGGCAAGGCAGGCGCAGATCCCTTTGGGACTGCCGGAGTCAACGTGCCCGTCCTTCCAGATGGCTAGCCAAAGCTCGCTGTCGATGTCTGGCATAATCAGCTCGTAGGTGGCAGCATTGTAGCCGCCCTTGTTGCAGGCTTCCACCGCGTGATGGTAGAAGTCCTCGGTCAGCGGCATCAGGCTGCCGTCCTCCTGGTTGCGGAGCTTTGCCCCGTGGCGGGTCAGGGATAGGATGTGGTCGAGGTTTGTCATGGTGGGTACCTCCTTAGTGAAGGGTGATGGTCAGGTAGCCGGTGCCGTCCTGCCAGAAGCGGAATTCGGTCTTGCCGGTCTTCTTGTTTTCCCGCTTGGCCTTGGCGGTCATGCTGGTAACGAAGGCCTTTCCGAAATACCACTCTGTCATGCTCTTCGTGGTGGCGGCATGGTTGGTTTTGTAAGTGGTCATGACTTTGTCCTCCCCGGTAGGTGTTCTGTGCCTTTCGGCATGTGTATATATCACTCTACTCGGGGATAATAGCAAGTTATATTTTCCGGTATTCCCAGAAAATATGTGACAATCTTCACCGCCCAAATTTGTCTACATTACGCCATGCCATTAGCCTTCCCATGGGTGAGCTGCATCCGTTCCATGATTCCGGCATCCTCCAGAGCCTCCCGCATCCCATCTTCATCACAGATCATGATGCCTGCCCTGCGGCTCAGCGCATGACGGGAAGAGGCTCCGTCCATCCAGCATCCACACCTGGGGCATCTGGCGTTCTCCTTGGGCTGGCGCTTCCCGTACCATTCCAGGGTGATCTTCGCTTCATCGTCGGTCCTGACCTTATGGCAGCGATCCGCTCCGAAGGCAATCGAGAGGCCGCTTCCGCAATCCCAGGCGCACAGGATGTTCCCGGCGTCGTCCACGCCTTGGCAGGTCGCCTGGGCACCGACCGGGATCTTGGTGTAGGGATCATCCATCTCGTCCAGGACGATACGGCAGCCGACCGGGTATTCCCGGCGCAGCCGTTCGACCGTTTCTCTGCTGGGAAAGTTCATCGCTCCGCCTCCTCCGCTTCCTTCATGGCAAGCTCCAGCTGATACGGGTTGAATCCGAATCGCCGGTAGCCTTCTTCCAGTGTGTCCAGGTAGCCTCTGTAAGGAACTCGGATGTCGTGTCCCTCCTCCATCAGGTAGACCATGGCTGTGACTTCCTGCGGGTTCTTCCCGTCAAGGTCCGTCATGGTCACGGTCATATCTCGCTTATAGTAGTAGGTCGGGTACCCTTCATACAGGTCCAGGTTCTTTTCATCGAGTTCTGAGATTACCCAGATCAGGACCGGCACCACCCTACCCGCTGCGGGCTCAATGGTCGCATGGGTCCGAAAGACCAGCTTCCAGTCCTGGATCGCCGCCATGCCAATGATCCTGGCATCCGGGCAGCGGTGTGCCATCTGCCTGACGGAAAGATTGCTTCCGTAGGCTATGTACTTCTTACTCATGTTCATCCTCCTCGCCGTAATATTCTGCAAGCCAAAGGGCTGCTGCGTCTCTTCCGATGCTGTCCTCCATCGCCTTTTTCAGGATGCTCTTTTCAAAGCCCCATCGCTCGTATCCGCGATCCAGCAGGTCGAAGTAATCCTCGCACGGCTCTCCAAGCATCCGGTATTCATGCAGGATGTAGCCGATGCAGTTTCGCCGGAGCTTTTTCTTCCTGCCGTTCAGTCCCCACACGGGAAGCAGGAAATCCCGCTTGTAGTAATACTTGGGATATCCTTCAAACCGATCCAGCTTCAGCTCGTCCTCCGCCGTGATCCGGTAGATCACCACCGGCACACAGCCGTTGGCGTCCTGTTCGATGGTCGCATAAGCACCCGTCATGCTCTGCTTGAACAGCAGCCGGTATCCGCCGATGACTGAAGTGCCAAACACCTCGGCGCTGGGACAGCGCTTTTTCATCCTGGCCTCATCCAGGTTGCTGCCATAAGCAATGCAGAAGACCTCGTTGTCTTCCTGTCGGATCAGCTGGAAGCCTTTCCAGAAGTCATTCATCGCCGCCACCGCCTTTGCTCTCGATGCGGCCTAAGTCCTTGTCACCCGGATCGCCGTCCGTTTCGCCCTGCACATGGAACTCCACGCCCTGGAAATCATCGGCACCTAGGGTGTACTCCGCGTTCTTCCAGGCATCGGACACGCGCCTATGGGCTTCTTGCTCAGACTCTGCACCGACGATCACGGCTTTCTGCAGGGTCTCCGTAATCAGAACCTTGTATTCTTTCATGGCCTGTCGCCTCCTTTCACTGCCTTAAGCCGGG
>CADBZI010000161.1 GCA_902799015.1 uncultured Lachnospiraceae bacterium
CCGGAATCGGTATAATGAACTTCTGAATAAAGTCATTTTTCAGATCGCATCATGATCTGCCTGGAGGAATTTATGAAAAGAGGAACATGGAATCTGATCCTTGCTGCTGCGGCAGCAGGATTTCTGGCTGTTACGATGCCGTCTCTCCCCACATATGCAGCGGAGATCAAACTCACAAGCGGGAAAACGGTCAGTACAACGACGGTAAAGGGAACCATTGCCAAGGGGACCACTTCATCTCTGCTGATTCTTTCGGCGAGTGAAGGCACCTATCAGTGCAAGATGGACTCGGATACCAACTTCAACGGCATCACCACGCTGGTGATCGGCTATTCCGCGGAGATCGAAGTGTACAACGGCTCCGACGGCTACCTTCATGTGGCGAGGTTTAATTCCTCCTCCGCATCCTCCAGCTCCTCGGGCAGTTCTTCCTCGTCCTCCAGTACGAGTTCCAGCGCCGCAAAGCAGACGACGGATGTGGCGGGCACCATCAAGCAGGATACCTCCAACAGCATGCTCTATCTCTCCACGAGTGCCGGAGACATGACGATCAGGATTGATTCGGACTGTGATCTCACAAAGTGCGGAACCCTGGTCGCAGGGAATCAGGCAATTGCAAGTGTGTACCGCGGGGATGATGCCTACATGCATGCGAGCAGAATTGTGAGCGGTGCCTCCGGTGTGGATTTAACCAACCTGCTCACAGTCAGCGGGACCGTTACCTCCGCCACGACAAACAGTCTGATCTCTCTGAGCACCACGAGCGGTACGTACCAGCTGAAGTGGGATACGGCAACTGATGTTGCCATCTCCGGGGTCCTCTATTCCGGAAAGACCGTGACCGCGGTCATCGGCAGGGGAAGCGATGCCTATTACCATGCGATCAAGGTCACAGATGGCACCACAGCACCCTCTTCCTCGTCATCCGGTTCGAATTCCGGCACGTCCAGTTCCTCTAATGTCAACACAGTGACCATCAGCGGCGGCGTGACGACAAGTTCTGATGAGAGCAAGATCATCGTGGAGACCTCGAATGGTACCTATACGGTATACCTGGACGATACGACCGATTACTCCGCCTGCCCGGTGATCGTTGCCAAGTACTCCGTCAAGGCGGAGATCTACATTGGCTCGGATTCTCAGTACCATGCCAAGAAACTCACGGATCTGTCCTCCAACAGCCAGGGGAGTGCTGACGGCGTAAATTCCGCCAATGCCGTGCAGGTGACAGGGACGGTGGAAGATGGAACAAACCAGAATCTCCTGCGTCTGAATGTCGGTGGAAACACCATGCTGATCCGAATTGATCAGAAGACCGACTGCAGTAAGTGCCGTGTCCTGAAGCAGGGCATTACCGTCACCGCGAAGGTGGCAAGAGGCAGTGACGCCTATATGCACGCCACCTCCCTGGTTGACAACTCCTATGGTTCCGGCAGCAGCGGGACGGCTTCGCTGGGAGACAGCGGCATGCTGACCGGGCAGAGCACAACCGTGGTCACGGGAACGATCCAGAGCGGCTCTACAGAAGACTTTCTGATTCTGCGCTCGTCGGGGGAAGACTACAAGATTCGTCTGGATTCCGGGTCTGATCGGACGGACTGCAAAGTCCTGATTGCAGGGGAAAACTGCAAAGCTGCGATCTACAAGGGATCGGATGGGTATCTGCATGCGGCAAAACTCGTTGATCTGTCCCCGAATTATCCGGGCGGCGCAGGAACCCTGGACGCCTCGACAAAGATGACCAATGGCGGCATCATGAAGATCAAAATCGATGATTCGACGGATACGTCCAAGTGCCGTGTCCTCAAGGAGGGCAAGAAGCTGAAGGTGGAAATTGAGCGTGGAAGCGATTCCTACCTGCATGCAGTCAGCATTGTGGCTGAGTAAATCAGGCAGAAGGTGCAGGTTCTCCTTAGCAACATCGTACAGAGGCTCCCCGGGAAACCGGAGAGCCTCTGTTAATTGAACTTGCTTAAATCCATCTATACTCTGTGGAGAATGGAAAAGCAATAACGTAGAATCGATTTGAAATAACCTCCTTTGGTGGATAATAGATTTGACGGGCAATATAGCCAAAGGAGACGCGTATAAATGGAAAATGAAAGATTAACGCGCAATGCGGCGATGTCGATATCGTATTTTACTTCATGCCAAAGGCCATCTTGGAAGTCCTGGACCGATCATGCAAATAACCGTAGCTTATTCGCTGCTTGCCCCCCCAGTGGGTGTAAACTCGGCTGCCTTACGACCTGATTTTCCTAGAAAATCAAGGAAAACTGGCCAAAATCGTACACCACATGACACTTGAAAGTTGCTCCATACCAATGCAAGATTAAACCCTAGTAAATGAGCAGCTATGCCACGCATTGCAAAGACGGAAAACAACATTGTAGAGATACCAATCAGCGTATCTGTCAACAAGCTTGGGTATGTCTAAGTCAATACATCCACCGAATGGGTAGACAGTAAAAACGGAACCGGCAAGCACGCAGATCACAAAAAGCAGTGCATCGGTATGGCACTGCATCCAGGTTCTGACTGGAAGAGCGACCGGCGGATGTATGCCAATGAGTCCTACTACAAGATCTACGGGAAAGCTCCCTCGGGAGAGCCATCTTCTGCACAGGAGTTGCCTGCTCCTTCCGTTGATACGGAGTATCCGGAACGGTCCGACTGCATCTCGGTTGGCTTGTACTCCGTGGTGAAGGCCCTCGCTG
>CADBZI010000162.1 GCA_902799015.1 uncultured Lachnospiraceae bacterium
GATGGATGGTGTGAAGGCAAACGTCATCGTGACGGACCCACCTTATAACGTAAATGTGGAGGAAACGGCAGGGAAGATCCTGAATGACAACATGGCCGAGGAGGACTTCTACAAGTTCCTGCTTTCTGCCTATACCTGCATGCATGACAATCTCGCCGATGACGGTTCCATCTACGTATTCCACGCAGATACGGAGGGACTGAACTTCCGCAGGGCATTTGTGGATGCAGGTTTCTACCTTTCCGGCTGCTGTATCTGGAAAAAGAACGCACTGGTCCTGGGACGCTCTCCCTACCAGTGGCAGCATGAGCCATGCCTGTTTGGCTGGAAGAAAGGCGGCAGGCATGAGTGGTACTCGGACCGCAAACAGACCACCATCTGGGAGTACGATCGTCCGAAAGCATCCAAGGATCATATTGTTCTGGATCCCTTCCTCGGATCCGGCTCTACCCTGATTGCCTGTGAGCAGACCGACCGGATTTGTCGAGGCATTGAGCTGGATCCCAAGTTTGTGGATGTCATCGTAAAGCGCTACGTCGAACAGGTCGGAAACTCCGATGATGCGTATGTACTTCGTGACGGCCAGAAGCTCACGCTCGATGAAGCGATCGCGGCGATGCCGAAGGAGGAGAGCGCGTGAGCATGTACACATCTGCCAAAAGCTCCGCCTGATCTTTGTTCATAATTCCTGCCAGTATGAGTTGCTATTCCGGTGCTCCTGAGTGATGTATGTACTACCAAAAGAAAAGAAGGCACACGCCATGAAAGCAAACTACAACCTGACAGGAACTAAGAGAAAAGAGCTGGTGCATGCGATCGAGGAGATCACCGGAGATAAAGCACAGTACATGCGGATGCCGACCTGCGCCTACGAGATCGGAGACATCACGGTTGACAAGGATGGCGGGGTAAGCTGCAGCGATGAGGAGAAGATGCAGATGGTGATGAAAGCATTGAACGAGAAGGGATTCACCGCTGAGGAAGATGCCGAGACCAAGCAACCCGAGCAGGCGGAGACCACAGAGCCGGAACACACCACCGAGCCGGAACACACCACCGAGGAAGAGAAGGAAACAGCCGAGGATGAGCAGGAACCGGCGCTGACGATCAGCCTTCCGCTTGCATCCGCAAACGTCGGAATCTTGAGAAACCTGATCAGCGCAAAGGAGAGCCTCATCAAGAAGGCGCTCGGAATCACCGACACCCGGATCAACATCACGGAGGAGAAGATCGAGTTCCCCTGGTTCGACCGGGAGCTGACGCCGGAAGAGACAAACGCCTACCTGCTTTTTCTCACCCAGCTTTGCAAGCTCTCGAAGGAGCTGAAGCACGCAAGCAAGAGGCCGGTAGAGACAGACAATGAAAAGTACGCCTTCCGCACCTGGCTTCTTCGGATGGGCTTCATTGGACCGGACTTCAAGGCAGCTCGGAAGATCCTATTGAAGAACCTCTCCGGAAGCTCCGCCTTCCGAAACGGCGCTTCAACAAAGGAGGTGGAAGCATGAAGCTAATCAGACCAGAGGAGTTTGAAGAACTCCGCAAGATCTATCCGAACGGCACCCGTGTGGAGCTGCTTCAGATGAATCCACTGGGATAACGGTTCAGGACTAAGCGTGATCTACGGCGAGGACATCGTGCGGAAGGTGGTGGACTGATATGGATGAGAAGATCAGGCAACAGATTATTGCGATTCGAGACAGCGGCTTTACGAACATGTTCGACCTGCCCTACGTGCAGCGCCTCGCCTTCGACCGGAACTACTACGATCTGGTGCTCTTTATTGAGGAGCACCGGGACGAATACGTCCGCTTTATTCTCCATGGAGATGTCAGATAAGCACAGGATTTTCGGTACATCTTTGTGCAGGTTATGAGGCTTATTTCCTTGCTATATATCGCCTGCAGAGTGATATATGTACATGCCAAAAGGAAAAGGCAAACAAGCAAAAAGCAAGGAGGACAAAGCCATGACGAACATTTTTGAAGAAACCTACAACACCATCGCAGAAGCAAAGAAAGCCTACAAGGAAGCCACCACCAAGGAAGCCACCACAGCAGAGGAGAGGGACGCTGCAAGAGAAGCCGCGAAGGCAGCAGAGGATCGGATCATTGAGATGGGCGACATTGCCTGCAAGGTTTGGAGAGCCTACCGGAATTCCAGAGACAACGAGAACGAGATGCTCGACTTCGACGACATCATCTGGGACCGGGATGTGGAAGCCATCACCACCTGCATGAAGGAGAACGGCATCAAGGCCTTCACCTACTCCTGCCGGGCAACGGACGCGGTCGAGACGCTTTGGCTTGCTGCACGATCGGCGAGATGGTCGAGGTCAATCTCCGGAAGGACTTTTTCGGAAAAGGCTACGAGAAGGGCCACACCTTCAGGATGACCCTGGACTAAAAAACCAGGGGAGGAAGCCCCGCAAAAGGGGCCTCTTCCTCGTACAAAATCCACAGATTCCGGGGCCGATCTTTGTGACACATATCCGGCTGATCTCCTTGCTATATAAGCCTTGCAGAGTGATATATGTACATGCCAAAGGAAAAGGGCGCACAAAGAAAACGGAGGAAAAAGACCATGTGGAACAAAGGAAGCATAAAGATCGAGAACCAGACATTCACCTACAGCGCGAAGGTTTACGGAGAGCCGAGCGAGGACTACGGAATTGAGGACGGCAAGATCAGCAAGCTTGAGATTCGCCTTGGAGACTTCCCGGTCGCAAGATACGATAGAGGCTGGGACATCGAGCCGGAGACGGAAAACGCACAGCTTGCGCTCCTTGCCATCCTGCACAACTTCAACTGACAAGAAGGCGCTGAACAGAAAGCAAGAAAGTCAAATCCGGGAGGAGAGCCACACGGCTCTTTTTCTCGTTCGCATATACCGCATTACACATACACCACATGGGACGGGATCGCTTCGGCGGTCCTTTTTTGATGGACAGAAAGGAGGTGTTCCCTATGGCAACCAGAGGAAGAAAGCCAACTCCGACCGCAATCAAGGAGCTGGAAGGAAATCCCGGGAAAAGAAAACTGAATGAGAACGAGCCGAAGCCAGAGCGGAAAGCACCTGCCTGTCCGAAGTGGCTCGATAAGGATGCCAGAAAGGAATGGCACAGGCTGGCAAAGAAGATGGAAGCCATCGGTGTCCTCACCGAAGTCGATATGGCTGCCTTTGCCGCATACTGCCAGTCTTACGCAAGATGGAAGGAGGCAGAAGAGTTTATCACGGAGCACGGTACTCTTGTCCGGACACCTTCTGGTTACTGGCAACAGGTCCCGCAGGTCTCCATCGCTCAGACCTACATGAAGCAGATGGGAAAGTTCGCGACCGAGTTCGGCCTGACGCCTGCATCCCGTTCCCGCCTGATCGCGGATGCCGGGAAGACAGCGCCGGGAGATGAGATGGAGGAGCTGTTGGGAGGTGATCCGTAATGGAGAAACGTCCCAATGATATGCCAAAGCTGACCGATTACCAGCCGACAAAATTCATGCTTCCAACATCTCACTATGACAAGGTCAAAGCAGATCGGGCGGTGAAGTTCATCGAGATGCTTCGTCACACCAAAGGCAAGTGGGCCGGAAAACGCTTCTGGCTTCTGCCTTGGCAGGAGCAGATCGTCCGAGACTTATTTGGAATCATAAAGCCCAATGGGAACCGGCAGTTCCGGACAGCCTACATCGAGATTGGTAAGAAGAATGGCAAAAGTGAGCTTGCCGCCGCAGTTGCCCTGTACCTTCTCTACGCAGATAACGAACCTTCTGCAGAAGTTTATGGCGCTGCCGCAGATCGCCAACAGGCGTCGATCGTTTTTGATGTCGCCCACCAGATGGTAAACATGACACCGGCGCTACTCAAGCGCTCCAAGATCATGGCCGCCAGCAAGCGGATTGTGAACTATTCCAATGCCGGATTCTACCAGGTGCTTTCCGCAGAGGTGGGAACGAAACACGGCTTCGATGAGGTCCATGCGCAACCTACTAGAAGACTCTTCGATGTACTCACGCAAGGCTCTGGTGATGCCCGTGAGCAGCCGTTGTACTTTCTTATCACCACGGCAGGAACTGATAAGAACTCGATCTGCTACGAGCTGCATCAGAAGGCAAAAGACATCCTCTCCGGGCAGCGTGTGGATCATACGTTTTATCCAGTCGTCTACGGATTGGAAGAAGATGAGGACTGGCACGATGAGAAGAACTGGTACAAAGCAAATCCAAGTCTCGGGCAGACGATTGACATTGAACGTGTCCGGGAGCATTACCACGAGGCAATGGAAAATCCGGCGGAGGAGGCGGTGTTTAAGCAGCTCCGACTCAACATGTGG
>CADBZI010000163.1 GCA_902799015.1 uncultured Lachnospiraceae bacterium
GGATAACGTCCGCGACTCCGGTCAGACTTTTGTGTTCGGAAAGGCGGATTCCGGAGAAAAGGTAGACGAGAAGAGTGCCATGCAGATCGCAACGGTCTATGCCTGCGTCCGGCTTCTGGCCGAGACCGTGGCAGGGCTTCCGTTGCATCTGTATCGGATGAAGGATGGCACCAACGCGAAGGAACGCGCTGTGGATCATCCGCTATACAAATTGCTGTACCGGCAGCCAAACCCGGAAATGACGAGCTTTTCTTTCCGGGAAACGATGATGACTCATCTGCTCCTGTGGGGAAACAGCTACGCGCAGATCATCCGAGATGGCAAGAACAACGTGCTGGCGTTGTATCCGCTGCTGCCGGAATACGTGGAGACCGATCGGGATGAGAAGGGGCAGATTTATTACATCTACCACGCTTACACCGATGAGGTTCCCGGTGAACAGAACAAGGATATCTACTTCCGCTACGATGAGATTTTCCATGTTCCGGGCCTCGGCTTCAATGGTCTGGTGGGCTTTTCCCCCATCGCCATGATGAAGAACAGCCTCGGCACCACGCTGGCGGTGGAGAAGTACGGCAGTTCCTTCTTCCGAAACGGCGCACAGCCCTCCGGGGTGTTGGAGCATCCGGGCGTGCTGAAGAATCCGGAGAAGATCCGGGAGAACTGGTCCGATGTTTACGGTGGTGCCAACAATGCCCATAAGGTCGCTGTGCTGGAAGAGGGCATGCAGTACAAAGCCATCTCCCTCCCTCCGGAGGACAGCCAGTTCCTGTCGACGCGCCAGTTCGGTGTAAATGAAATCTGCCGGATCTTCCGGGTGCCGCCTCACATGGTGCAGGACCTGGAGCACGCCACGTTTTCAAACATCGAGCACCAGTCGATCGACTTCGTGGTACACACGCTGACGCCTTGGCTGGTCCGCTTCGAGCAGGCCATCATCAAGGATCTGCTGCTTCCGGACGAGCAGGACCTTTACTTTCCGAAGTTCAACGTGGACGGGCTGCTGCGCGGTGACTATCAGTCCCGGATGCAGGGCTATGCCACGGGAATCAGCAACGGCTTTTTATCTCCGAATGATATCCATCGTCTTGAAAACATGGATCTCATTCCGGCAGAAAAGGGCGGCGACGATTATTACCTGAACGGCGGCTACGTGAAACTTGAGGATGCCGGGAAAGCAGCGGTGAAGGCTGCCGAGAGTACACCAGATAACAGGAGGAAGAAATGAAGAAGTTTTGGAACTGGATTCATGACGACAGCGGAGGCAGGGTCCTTCGCCTCGAAGGGCCGATCGACAACGATAACTTCTGGGGCGACGAGATCACGCCTGCCATGTTCCGCGACGATCTGGAGGCTGAAGACGGAGATGTGACGGTCTGGATCAATAGTCCTGGCGGGAACGTCTTTGCTGCAGCCGAGATCTACACGATGCTGAAGGAATATGCCGGTGCGGTCACGGTCCGCATCGCCAGTATTGCAGCATCGGCAGCGTCCGTCATTGCGATGGCGGGCGATCAGGTACAGATGTCTCCCACGGCGCTTCTTATGATTCACGACCCATCCACCATTGCGATGGGCAACGCGAAGGACATGGAGAAAGCCATCGAGACGCTGAATGAAGTGAAGGAGTCCATCATCAACGCGTACATTGCCAAGACGCGCTGGACCTGGGCTTCTGTGACGAGATTCTGTACGAGGCAAAAAAGGAAGAGCCCGCGCAGGAAGCGGAAGCGTCTGCAGAGCCGGAGGATGAAAAGCCGGTGCTGGAGGCGCAGCTTTATTCCACAAGGCAGATGGGACTGGCGATCCTGAACCGTCTGCGTGTAAGCGATACTGCGGCTGACAAGCCGCCTGATGATAAGCCGTCTGCTCCCACGATCGGGATGGACGGAAAAACCGAGGATGGGGCCGTGCCCTATCAGATTCTCAGAGATCAGCTGGAGTTCCTCAAATGAGGACCCCGGCTTTTTTCATGCAATCAATTACTTTCATGGAGGTAAATCACAATGAGTAAGATTATCGAACTGCGCAACAAGCGCAATACCCTCTGGGAGCAGACGAAGGCTTTTCTGGAGGAACACAGAAACGAAAACGGACTGGTCGAGGCAGGCGCTGTCGAGCAGTACAACAAGATGGCTGCGGATGTGAAGGCTCTGGGCGATGAGATCCAGAGGCTGGAAGACCAGATGGAGATGGACGCCAAGCTGTCCGCTGCGACCTCTGCGCCGGTGCATGCCGATCCGAAGATGGGCCAGAAGAAGGGCATCATCCGTCCGACCGCGACTGCCGAGTACAACGAGGCTTTCTGGAACATGATGCGCGGCAACAACAGCATGGAAGTGCGTGACGCGCTGTCTGTCGGTGTGGACCAGAACGGTGGCTTCACTGTCCCGGATGAGTTTGAGCACCAGCTGATTCAGGCGCTGGAAGAGAACAACATCTTCCGCACGCTGGCCAAGACCATCCACACCAATTCCGGCACCCGCACGATTCCGATCGCGACCGATTCCGGTACCGCGTCCTGGATCGAGGAGGGCGCTGCCATTCAGGAATCTGACATGAGCTTTGCACAGGAGACGCTGTCTGCTTACAAGCTCGGCTGCATGATCAAGGTTTCCAACGAGCTCCTGAACGACTCCGCTTTCAATATCGCTGCCCATATCGCGCAGCGTTTTGGTGTGCGTTTTGGTAACGCGGAAGAGGATGCCTTCATCAACGGCACCGGCCCGTCCGCCAATCCGCAGACCACGCCTTCCCAGCCGACCGGTATCCTGACCAGCCTGACTCCGACTGCCGGAAACACCACGGCGAATGCCCAGACCGTTCACTTTGACAACATCTACAAGCTGTATTACTCGCTGAAG
>CADBZI010000164.1 GCA_902799015.1 uncultured Lachnospiraceae bacterium
TGCTCCTGTGGGGAAATGCCTACGCGCAGATCGTGCGGGACGGCAAGAACGGCATCCTGGGACTGTATCCGCTGCTCCCGGAAAATGTGGAGATCGACCGGGCAGAGAACGGAGAGCTCTTTTATACCTACCATGCCTACACGGATGAAGTTCCCGGTGAGCATGATAAAGATATCATTTTCCAGCGCGACGAAATCCTGCACATCCCTGGCCTCGGCTTCAATGGGTTGGTTGGCTTTTCACCTATCGCCATGATGAAGAATGCCCTCGGCACAACGCTGGCGGTGGAGAAATACGGCAGCTCCTTCTTTAAGAACGGCGCTCAACCGGCCGGAGTATTGGAGCATCCGGGTGTGCTGAAGGACCCGCAAAAGATCAGGGATAACTGGATGAACGCCTATGGCGGCGCGGGAAATGCCCACAAGGTGGCTGTGTTGGAAGAGGGCATGGCGTATAAGCCGATCAGCCTGCCTCCGGAAGACAGTCAGTTCCTTTCTACCCGTGAGTTTGGTGTGGAAGAGATCTGCCGCATCTTCCGTGTGCCTCCGCACATGGTCCAGGACCTGAAGCGGGCGACCTTCAACAACATCGAGCATCAGTCCATTGATTTTGTGATGCACACGATCATGCCCTGGCTGGTTCGGATCGAGCAGGCCATTATCAAGGACGTGCTGATCGAGGAAGAGCAGGACACCTATTTCCCCAAGTTCAACGTAGATGGCCTCATGCGCGGTGACTATAAGTCTCGCATGGATGGCTACGCGGTGGGCTTCTCCAATGGTTTCCTGTCGCCCAATGATATCCGGCGATTGGAAAATATGGATCTGATCCCATCCGAGGAGGGCGGGGACGATTACTACCTGAACGGCAGCTACACAAAGCTGAAGAACGCCGGATCTGCCTATGGCGCAAACCAGGTGGCAGAGCAGGAGAAGATGCAGACAGAGGAGTCGGAAGAGCTTGAGCCAGACACACCGGAGGAAGAGTCCGGCGAGGAACAGGAGGAGCGGCATGAAAGCAAAAACGCAGCCCAGCGCCATGCACAGCGTAAGGCGCAAAGAAGAGGAGGAAACCGAAAGTGATGAAGTTTTGGAACTGGATTCACGATGACAGTGGCGGCAGGGTGCTCCGCCTGGAGGGACCGATTGATTCGGAATCCTTCTGGGGTGATGAGATCACGCCGCAGATGTTCCGTGATGAACTGTATGCGGAAGAGGGCGATATCACCCTGTGGGTCAACAGCCCTGGCGGAAACGTGTTTGCTGCGGCAGAGATCTACACCATGCTCCGGGATTACCCCGGCAACGTGACGGTGCGGATCGCCAGCATTGCGGCTTCAGCCGCTTCTGTTGTGGCCATGGCCGGGAATCTGGTGCAGATGTCTCCTACGGCCCTGATCATGATCCATGATCCGTCCACCATTGCCATGGGCAATGCCAAGGATATGGAGAAGGCGATCACGACACTGAACGAGGTCAAGGAGAGCATCATTAATGCTTACGCCTATAAGACCGGCCTTTCCCGCAACCGCATCAGTAAGCTCATGAGCGATGAAACCTGGCTCAATGCCAAGAAGGCGGTGGAGCTGGGCTTTGCGGATGAGGTTCTCTTTGAGAACAAGCCGAATGCCAAGAAGGCGGTGGAGCTGGGCTTTGCGGATGAGGTTCTCTTTGAGAACAAGCCGAAGCCGGAGGAAGAGCCGGAAGACCCTGAAGGGGATAATCCTGATAAGGAGGAAGGCGGAGATGAAGGCAAAGATGGCGGCGAGGAAGAAAAGAAAAAGCCCTTCCAGCTGGGGAATGCCATGTGGCAGTTCTCTTCCCGGCTCATGGGCGAAACCATTCTCAACCGACTCGGTGCGGAATGCAAGCCTCAAGGCAAAGAATGTGAACCGGAAGCCGGAGATCCGGCACCGGAACCTGCCAAGGCAGGGATGACTGATTCTCCTGTGGTGGAGAAACCGAAACCGCCGTTGATCGGCATGGACGGAAGAACCGAAGACGGCAGCGTGCCGTATGAAATCCTGAAAGACAGGCTGGAGTGGATGAAATGATCCGCCCCGGCTTTTCTTTTGCCCCAATTCATTATGACGACCGGAGCGATTCTCCGGAGAAAGAGGTTTTTCATG
>CADBZI010000165.1 GCA_902799015.1 uncultured Lachnospiraceae bacterium
CGGAAAACAGTGCGGCAGCAGAAAGGGCATGGGCCTCTGGTTATGAGAGTGTATGCAGACAGCAGAAGAGTAGTCGGGAAACGGGATCCCATGCTCTACGGACACTTTCTCGAACATTTTCACCGTCAGATCTACGGCGGAGTATATGATCCGGGAAACAGCCTGTCCGATGAGTCCGGGCTTCGCGAGGATGTCCTGGACGCGATGAGAAGGATCAAGGTCCCGGTCATCCGCTGGCCGGGCGGCTGCTTCGTCTCCTCCTACCACTGGCAGGACGGAGTCGGCAGGGAGAGAAAGCCTGTCTTCAACAAGTCCTGGAGAGTGGAGGAGCCGAACACCTTCGGCACAGACGAGTATATCGCGATGTGCAGAAAGATCGGCTGCGAACCTTATATCTGCACGAACGCAGGAACAGGCACTCCTGAGGAAATGAGCGACTGGGTCGAGTACTGCAACCTGAAAGAGGAAGGGCGCTACTCCAGGATGAGAGCCGCAAATGGACATGCGGAGCCCTACGGCGTCAGGTACTGGAGCATCGGCAACGAGAACTACGGCTCCTGGGAGATCGGCGCCCGTACAGCAGAAGAATGGGGACATCTTGCCGCGGAATCCGCCAAGATGATGAAGCGTGTGGACCCGAGGATCCAGCTCTCTGCAGCGGCGCTGACCGACCTTGACTGGAACGTCAGCCTGCTGAGAAACTGCGGTCCATATCTCGACTGGATCTCCATCCACGACTACTGGGACCCGATCCACGAGACCAACGACGAAGCGCCGTACGGCACGGTCCTGACCTTTACGAAGGACATCGGATCTTCGGTTCGGAAAGTCCGCGGACTCCTCGAGGCCATGGGACTTGAGAAACAGATCAGGATCGCCTACGACGAATGGAACCTGAGGCAGTGGTACCATCCGGGAATCATGGGACTGAAACAGGCGGAGACAAAGGAAGAATATCTGCTTCCGAGAGACAAAAACGATGACAACTCCCAGTACACCATGGCGGACGTCATCTTCACGGCCTGCTTCCTCAACATGGTGAGCCGCAACTGTGACATCGTCGGCATGGCAAACTTCTCACCGATCGTCAACACAAGGGGATGCATCTTCACCTATCCGGACGGGATCGTCCTCAGAGGCACCTATCATGTGTTCGACCTCTACGTCAAGATATCGTGCTCGACACCGTGAGCGATGCCGATGCGGACCCCGGCAGCATGCCGGCCGGGACCTTCCGCGGCCTTGACGGAGGTCCGGTGGATGTGGACCTTCTGGATGTCCTGGTCACCGGTTTCAGCGACCGGAAGGGATTCGCAATTGCGGCGATCAACAAGGATCCGATTCGAAATCAGAGCTTCGATCTTGCTCTTGATTATTCGGGCGAAGCCGAGATCAGCACCCTGAACGGAGAGAGCACCGAATCGTACAACGACATCGGACGGGATGAGATCACCGTGAAGACAAAGAAGCTCGGAAAGTTTGCGGGAAGCATGAGCTTCACGCTGGAGCCTCACTCGGTAAACATCATCACATTAACATGAGCCCTGCTGACGCAGTGAAAACAGCGGAGCGGCAGCTGCACACAGAAACAAGGCACACAGAAACAAAGCGCACACAGAAACAAATGCACATAGAAACAGAGTACACACAGAAACTTCCGGGCGGGAGCAAGCGTCCGGAGAAGAACATTTTTATATAAGAGAGGAGTCATCATGGCAGAGAGAAAGAACGCAAGGATCAGCATCGACCGTGACATCGAAGTGTCACCGGTAGACGAGCGTATCTTCAGCTCATTCATCGAGCACCTGGGACGCGCAGTCTACGAAGGAATCTACCAGCCGGGCAGCAGGTTTGCCGACGAGGATGGCCTGAGGACCGATACGATCGACCTCATCAAAGAGCTGAAGGTACCGTACGTCCGCTATCCGGGCGGAAACTTCGTATCCGGTTTCAAATGGGAAGATTCCATCGGTCCGGTCAGCAAGAGACCGCACCGCATCGACCCGGCGTGGGGCGTCGTCGAGACCAATGAATTCGGCCTTCACGAGTACATGAACTGGACGAAGAAGGCAGGCGTTAAGCCGATGTATACCATCAACCTGGGCACCCGCGGAGTCGAGGAAGCAAAAGATCTGATCGAGTACACCAACATCCGCAGCGGCAGCTACCTGAGCGATCTCCGCAGAAAGAACGGAGCGGAAGATCCGTTTGACATCAAGCTCTGGTGCCTCGGCAATGAGATGGATGGTCCGTGGCAGATGGGTCACAAGACCGCATACGAGTATGGCCGTATCGCTCATGAAGCTGGTCGTATGCTCAAGTTCGTTGATCCGACCGTTGAGTGCGTTGCGTGCGGATCCTCCAATTCTTCCATGCCGACCTTCGGCGAGTGGGAGAGGATCATGCTCGAGGAGAGCTATGATACCACCGATTACGTCAGCCTGCATTCCTACTATGGAAACCGCGACGACAATACGCCGGACTTCCTCGCAAGCAGCGTGGACATGGACAGATTCATCCGAAGCGTCATTGCAACGTGCGACTATGTCAAGACCATCAAGAGAACGGATAAGACCATCAACCTGAGCTTTGACGAATGGAACGTCTGGTATCATTCCAACGAAGCGGACAAGAAGCTTGA
>CADBZI010000166.1 GCA_902799015.1 uncultured Lachnospiraceae bacterium
CAAAGATGATCACAAGAATCAGGAATGCAGCCATCGTTTACACAACTGTCGCATGCTTCTGTATATTTGTTGCGGTCTTCCCCGCACTGACGGTAACAACAAACATCATAAGTGCGCTGTGCACGCTTGAGATGCTGTGGTTCGTGGCTGCAAACAGGGAGTCATTCTTCCCTGGATACGGTGAGGAAATGGAGGAAGAGGCATGAGGACAGTACCAGCATATGAAGCACTTGAGCTGCTTGAATCAGGGGCAGCAGTTTACGGCATCCGGGTCATAAGGATAGACCCGCATATGACGATAGAGGAGTTCAACCGCTTTTCACGGTACGAGGTCGCCATACTGGATCCTGATCCGGATATCGAGGCGCCTGCACATGAGACCGTTGAGGAAGAGCTGGCAGAGGAAGAGTCTGAAGAGGCAGCTCCGGAAGAGATCACAGAAGAACCGGAGGCAGCATCTCCGGAAGAGGTCCCGGAAGAGAAACCGGCCGGAAAGAAAAGGCTGGACGACGGCATCATCAAAGAGAGGTACATGAACGGCGTAAGCGACACAAAGATCGCGAAGAAATTTGGGACGACCGGGACAACGGTCCGGGCGCACCTGGTAAAGATGGGAGTGGTGACCAATGGCGAAAGAATTAACCCTGAAAGAATTAGATGAGAGCGAGCTGGTCGAGATGGCAGCAGAAATGCGCACAAAGATAGAGATCCTGAAAAGGATGTACGAATCAGACGCATATATCAGCAAGCGTCAGCTGAGCATGGTCTTTGGCTGGTCGTACGAAGGAAAGGAGAAATAGATGTCGACGTTATATGAGCTTACCGATGAATACCGGCAGCTGTTGGAGATGCTGGAAGATCCGGATGAAGATCCTGAAGTGATCAGAGATACCATGGAGGGAATCTCTGGCGAACTGGAAGACAAGGCTTTGTATGGCATGACGGCTTTTGACTTTGATCCTTATACTTCCTATATGTCGGCAGAAGAGATGAACAGCTTCTCCGACAGCATCAACTGACGGGGCGGCCAAGCGCTTAAAAGAGGCTCTCTTTATAGCGATGAAGGAGACGGGGAAGACGAAATTTAAGACCCCGCTCTTCTCATTCACTATACAGAAAAATCCTCCGTCCGTCAAGATTCCGGAGGACCTGGAAAAGATCCCGACACAGTATCATGTGTCGGTGCCGGACAAGATAGATAAGAAGATGATCCTCAAGGACGCACAGGCCGGGATCGATGTCAGCGCCTTTGCAGAGATCATACAGACGGAAGGGGTGAGGATACGGTGATCACTATCAGGAAGTTAAGACCGGATGAGATAGACTGCCGCGTGGCATCTGTGACAGAAGGGAAAGGCTGCTCCATCCTCCTCTACAAGGACGCCAGGGTAGACCAGAACATCCTTGATGAGCTGTTCGGACAGTTCGGATGGAAGAGGAGCCACCAGCAGATCGGCGACCGTCTCTACTGCACGGTTTCCATCAAGGACCCTGACACCGGCGAATGGGTCGACAAGCAGGATGTTGGCACAGAATCCTTTACAGAGCCGGAGAAAGGGCAGGCAAGCGACTCCTTCAAGCGTGCATGCTTCAACTGGGGCATCGGCCGGGAGCTGTACACAGCGCCTTTCATCTGGATCCCGGAAGGCAAGTGCACGATCAAGAAGGGCAGGAACGGGAAGCCGGCAGTCTATGACCGGTTTGTGGTCAAGGACATCGGATATTCCGGCAGCATCATCACGCGGCTTGAGATCATCAACATGAGCATGAACAGGATAACGGTCTTTTCCTATGGCAAGGACAAGCGTGACCCGAAAGACATTCCTGTAAAGGATGCTCATATCACAGCGATCAAGGCCAACCTGAAGAAGGCGGGAATATCAGAAAGTGTGTTCCTGAAGCATTATGGTAAAAAGGCATTAACGGACCTGTCCATGGCCGACGTGCACGACATGAATGGCAGATGGCAAGAAATGAGGAACTGGACATGAAGGCAAGGGGAAGAATCTCATCCCTGAGCATTGCGTTCCTGAGCCGGAGGCCGCAGCTTACGCTGGACGTATCCGCGGATCCGGAAGAGATCGAGAAATACAAGGACATGGACCTGGATATCACGATCACAAAACACCGGAAGCACCGGAGCCTTGACGCCAACGCCTGCCTGTGGGCCTGCATCCACGACATCGCGGAAGCGATCCACACCGACCGATGGAGCGTGTATCTTTACATGCTCCGCCGGTACGGCCGGTTCACCCATATACTGGTAAAGCCGGAAGCGGTGGATGCGACAAGGAAGATGTGGAGGGAGACGGAGATCGTCGGCGAGAGGGATGTCTACGGAGTGCCGATGGTCGAGATGCTCTGCTTCTACGGGTCCAGCACCTACAACAGCAAAGAGTTCAGCACGCTGCTGGA
>CADBZI010000167.1 GCA_902799015.1 uncultured Lachnospiraceae bacterium
GGGATGGGCTTTAAGGACATGAGCCCTGGAATGAAGGAGCTGTATAAGCTGCTTCTCGAAGGAAAGATCACCCACGGTGGCAATCCGATCCTTCGGTGGATGGCCGGGAATGTCGTCGCCGAGATTGATGCAGCGGAGAACATCAAACCCAGCAAGAAGAAAGCGACCGAGAAAATCGACGGGATTGTGGCGCTGATCATGGGGCTCGACCGGTGCATCCGGCACGAGATGACCGGCAGTGTGTATGACGATCCGGATCACGGCCTGCTGGTCTTCTAAAGGAGACGCGATGATCACAATGATGATACTTGGCCTTCTGGTAATCCGGGAGGCATTTTTGATTATGGAGGAGATGTACTGATGGGATTTTTAAGCTGGCTGGGTATCAGCCCAAGGGATGCTCCGGCGCTCCCCGAGATTACCGATAACGTCCGGGACTCCGGGCAGACTTTCGTCTTCGGAAGGGCCGACTCCGGGGAGCGGGTCGATGAAAAGAGCGCGATGCAGATCGCAACCGTGTATGCCTGCGTGCGGCTTCTTGCAGAGTCGGTGGCGGGCCTGCCGCTGCATCTATACCGCTTTACGGATGATGCAGAAAACGGGAAGGAAAAGGCGAAAGACCATCCGCTTTACCGGCTTCTGTATATCCTTCCCAATCCGGAGATGACGAGCTTTTCCTTCCGGGAGGTGATGATGACGCACCTGCTTTTGTGGGGGAACTGCTATGCACAGATCATCCGGGACGGGAAGAATGGCATCTTAGGACTCTATCCGCTGCTTCCTGAAAACGTGGAAGTCGACCGGGATGAAAAAGGGGAGATTTACTATATCTATCACGCCTATACGGATGAGACACCGGGGGAGACAAATAAGGATATCTTTTTCCGGAAGGATGAGATCTTCCATGTACCGGGGCTCGGCTTTAACGGACTCGTCGGTTTCTCGCCGATTGCGATGATGAAAAATGCTCTCGGCACTACGCTTGCGGTGGAGAAATATGGATCGGCTTTCTTCCGAAACGGCGCACAGCCAAGCGGCGTGCTCGAGCATCCGGGTGTGTTGAAGAATCCGGAGAAGATCCGGGAGAACTGGTCGGATGTCTACGGCGGTGCCAATAACGCGCATAAGGTTGCTGTGCTCGAAGAGGGGATGCAGTACAAAGCGATCAGCCTGCCGCCGGAGGACAGTCAGTTCCTTTCCACCCGCCAATTTGGCGTCAACGAGATCTGCCGGATCTTCCGGGTGCCGCCCCACATGGTGCAGGATCTGGAGCATGCGACCTTCAGCAACATCGAGCACCAGAGCATCGATTTTGTCATGCACACCCTGATGCCGTGGCTCGTGCGGTTTGAGCAGGCGATCATCAAAGACCTGCTGCTTCCGGAGGAACAGGAGCAGTACTTCCCGAAGTTCAACGTGGACGGCCTTGCAGGGGTATGCGACCGGCATCAGTAACGGCTTCCTTTCTCCCAATGATATCCATCGTCTCGAAAACATGGATCTCATTCCGGCAGAAAAGGGCGGCGATGACTATTATCTGAATGGCGGATACGTGAAACTGCAGGATGCCGGAAAGCAGGTGACACAGCCTGTCAGTACACCGGCGCAGGAGAAGAAGGCAGAGCCTGACAAAGAGGGAGAAGAACAGCAGCCGGAAGAAAAACCGGAGAACAGAAAGAGAGGTAGAAATAAGTGAAGAAGTTTTGGAACTGGATTCACGATGACAGCGGAGGCCGGGTGCTCCGCCTCGAAGGGCCGATCGATTCAGAGTCCTTCTGGGGCGATGAGATCACACCGGCCATGTTCCGCGAGGAGCTGGAGGCAGAAGAGGGAGATGTAACGGTCTGGATCAATTCCCCGGGCGGGAACGTGTTTGCTGCGGCAGAGATCTATACCATGCTGAAGGATTACAAATCCGCTGTCACGGTGAAGATTGCAAGTATTGCGGCATCGGCAGCTTCCGTCATCGCGATGGCGGGGGATAAGGTACAGATGAGCCCGACAGCCCTTCTCATGATCCATGATCCCTCCACGATTGCCATGGGGAACGCGAAAGCCATGGAGCAGGCGATCACCACCTTAAATGAGGTGAAGGAGTCGATCATCAATGCCTATGCAGCGAAGACGGGCCTGCGTCATAACCGGATCGCGGATCTCATGAGCAATGAGACGTGGATGAACGCGAAGAAGGCGGTGGAGCTTGGCTTTGCCGATGAAGTCCTCTATGAGGATAAGAAACCGGAACCGGATAAAGAGCCTGATGAAGACGAT
>CADBZI010000168.1:0-1108 GCA_902799015.1 uncultured Lachnospiraceae bacterium
AAACGTGCGAGCAGATCTGCCGCTGCGTCCTTTCCTTCTTCGATGAGACGAGCAGCGTCTTTCTGTCCTATTCCGGAGATCTGACCACACGGAGAGAGGTGTTCCATGCCTACCGGCAGAATCTGAATGCGTTCGAGAATGTTGGCTGGAGCGGTTGGAACAGTTTTGTCAGTGCAGAAATGCATCCATCGGAGTTGCACGAGACCACTCTCGGAGAGGAAGAGCTAACGAGCTTTTGCCAGCTGCTCCGACAGGGGAAGAAGGAGAATCTGGCGGAGAGGATTGACCGGGAGAGTGACAGACTCATGCAGGAGCATGCCTGCGTCAATTTTGCCGTGAGGCATCTCTATTACCAGCTCGATCAGAAGGTGTCTGAATTTGAAAAGGACTTCGCGGGGATGAAGAAGAGTCCCGATTATATCAGCCAGTCCACCAGCATCGCGGAACTCCGGGATCATCTGATTGAGCATGTGGAGGAGGCGCTGGAGCAGGCGGGAGAGGAGGGCGGCAGCGGAGCCGTCATCCGGACGGTTTGTGAATACATTGAGTCCCATACAAGTGACAGGGAACTTTCCCTGAACCGGCTTGCAGAACTCGTCAGCCTCACGCCGTCTTATCTGAGTGCTTTGTTTCACAAGAAAACCGGCAAAACGGTTGTGCAGTACATCAACGATACCAGACTCCAGAAGGCGGCGAAGCTGATGAAGGATCCTGCGGTCAAACTATACCTGGTCGCGGATGCGGCTGGATATGACGATGTGAAGTACTTTGCAAGACAATTCAGAAAGAAGTATGGCGTCTCCCCCTCACAGTATCGTGACAGCCAGTAGAGCGTAAGACAAAAGCGGCACGGGGGAATAAGAGATCATGAGATGGCTCGGTCACATACTTAGTCATATGAAAGAGAAAATCCGGCGTTTCCCTATGCGCATCAAGATGTTTCTCGGCTATGCCGTGCCGATTATCCTTGTCAACGCGGCGGTGTTCGGAGCCGGTTCCTATCTTCTGGAAAGCGTCTATACCCGGCAGCTGCGGATCAATCTGCGGCAGTCCTTGGAGCAGGCGGCAAACTATGTTCAGAGCGATATGATGTCGATGAAATATCTCT
>CADBZI010000168.1:1144-2505 GCA_902799015.1 uncultured Lachnospiraceae bacterium
GGCGATGGTACGTTTACCGCGGAAGAAATGTATGGGAATTACCTTCGCCTCAGTAAGGCGCTTCAGCTCATAGAGCTTTCCAATAATCAGTGTTATGTCGGCATTTATCTGCCTGACGATATCCTTTTTACCAATGATAAACAGCGCTTCTTCGCGATGTCTTCCCTGGCCAGCGCTCCAAATTATCCTGCGTTTCAGGAGAAGCTCGCAGCGGGCAGAGAGGTGTACACGGTCCTCCGGGACAAGCAGACAGGCGCTTCTCAGAATGAGGAGGATTATTTTGCGCTGCTTTCTACGCTCACCGTAAATGGGGAACGCTATGTCGTTAAGTCGGAGATGAATCTGGGCATCATTCGATCCATTCTTCAAAATGCAATGATGTTTTCGGACAGTTCTGCTTATCTTATCAATGAGCAGGGGTTCTGCTATGCCAGTACGGATGATTCGGCGGAGGAGCATGTCGGGCAGATCGAAGAACTGCTCGCTGCAGGGGAGCAGGACCGCATCCGCCTGGACGGCCGGGAATATTATGTCTTTCAGAGACCGCTTGCCAGTCAGGACATGCATCTTGTCGAGCTGGTGCCGGTGGGTGGCTATCTTCAGAAGAGCCTCTATGTTGTTGTCATCGTCCTTCTGATGATTCTTGCCAGCTCTGCCACCGTTGCCCTGATCTCTTACCGGATGTCCCGGTTTTATTCCGGCAAAATATCCGCGCTGAACAGCAGAATGAATGCAATTCAGCACGGGCAGATCAACGCGAGAGTGGGACAGGTGGATGGAAATTCCAACGATGAGATGGATGCGCTGTCCCAGAATTTCGATTTCATGATCGACAAAATCCAGAGTCTGATGAAGGAACAGTATAAGCTCGGCAAAGAAATTTCCAGGTCAGAGCTCCGTGCACTCCAGGCGCAGATCAACCCGCATTTTCTGTATAACACGCTCGATCTCATCAACTGGAGCGCCATGGATTATGGCGCGGATTCGATCGCCAGACTGGCCAGAGACCTGGGGCTGTTTTACCGCCTGAGCCTGAACCACGGACACAGCGCGATCCTTATCCATGATGAGCTGCGCCATGTCGGGGCGTTTGTGGATATCGAGAACGCTCATTTTGAAAATGCAATTCACCTGACTGTGGATGTACCGGAAGAAATTCAGCAGTATGCCTGCCTCAACATCACCCTGCAGCCATTTGTGGAGAATTCCATCGTACACGGCATCGGGGAGCACCCGGAGATCAAAGAGATGCATATCCGCGTATCGGCTTCGTTTGTGCCATCAGAGGCAGATGCGGAGACAGGGAAGGAGAATAATGTAGAGGAGGAAAGCGTAGCGGGCAAGAAGGCAGGCATCCTCCG